>JAFSPZ010000050.1 GCA_017451225.1 Muribaculaceae bacterium
CAGCATCCGCGCCGGATTAAGAAAAGATATTTAGGTGATGATAGCGTGAGGGTCCCACCTCTTCCCATTCCGAACAGAGAAGTTAAGCCTCACCACGCCGATGGTACTGCGAAAGTGGGAGAGTAGGTAATCGCCCCCTAACTGAGAGCTCGAGGAGAAATCCACGGGCTCTCTTTTTTGTTTTTAAATAGGTGTCTTCCTGCGACATGGTGCACTAATGAATGTAATAACATTGCTGTTCTCACGTTTTATTATTATCTTTGCACTATAATTTGAAACTATGGCCATGAACTTGCGCAATATATATGACTCGCGACGCATTTGGAAGATGGTGCTGCTGGCGGTATCGTTGATACTGGTGGCTATATTTATATATTTCTCTAACAGTCTTGTAAAAGACCTTGCTAAACAGGAGCGAGAGCGCATGGAGATATGGGCCGATGCTACACGTGAACTCACTACATCAACCGAGACTGATGTAGACTTTCTATTCCGAATTATCCAAGGCAACCGAAACATCCCAGTATTGTTGGTTGACGATAAAAACAACATTATCGAGCAACGAAATTTTAAACTGCCTGAGCCTGCCGATACAGCTAAAATGATAGATGAGTACTCTAAAACTAACAAGGATTTTCTTGCTAAAAAGCTTAATAAACTGCGCAACTCCACCAATAGCATTGAGATTCGCATTGATGACCATACCAAGCAGATGCTCTACTATGAAGACAGCGACGTGCTGCGGCGACTTGCTTATTATCCCTACATTCAGCTCGCTGTTATGCTGTTGTTCCTGGGCATTGCCTATTTTGCCCTCATTAGTGTGAAAAAGGCTGAGCAAAACCGTGTGTGGGTTGGTCTCTCGAAAGAGACGGCACATCAGCTGGGAACGCCCATTTCATCGCTCATGGCATGGACGCAGATGCTTGAGTCGATGGGGGTTGATAAAGATATTATAACCGACATGGATACCGATGTGCATCGTCTTTCGGTCATTGCCGACCGATTCTCTAAAATTGGATCCATGCCCGATAAGGAACTCACATTTATCAACGAAGCTGTGGAGAGCAGCCTCACTTATATGCGCACTCGCATACCCAAGCATGTTACACTCACCGTCCACACGCAGGATGATACTAACTGCGGTGTAATGCTTTGTGAACCCCTCTTTGAATGGGTAATGGAAAACTTGACCAAGAATGCTGTTGACGCTATGGGTGGTCAGGGGCGCATTGATATTGTCGTTACAAGCGACACACAGCATGCCCATCTCTATGTAAAGGACACTGGCAAGGGCATATCTCGCAAGAATTTCAAGAATGTGTTCAATCCCGGTTTCACTACTAAGAAGCGTGGATGGGGACTTGGATTGACACTAGTTAAGCGCATCATCGAGGAATATCATGGTGGCAAAATCTATGTCAAAGAATCCGAGGTGGGAAAGGGCACAACTTTCGCTATCGAGATTCCTAAAGTAAAATGAACAAGCCTGTTATGTCTTTATCACAATACATAAAAATGCTGGGCACGGGAAGCGCAATGTGTACCCGATGCTATAATACCTGCTTCTTTCTTAAGTCGCAGGCGGGTCAGCTAATGGTGGACGCAGGAGGAGGCAACGGTATCTTTCGACAGCTCTATCGAGCTGGTATTGACTATACGCAGATTCGCAATCTCTTCGTAACTCACGTGCATACCGATCACATAATGGGTGTAATATGGCTCATACGCAAAATTTCACCACTTCAGTACAAAGGAAAGTATCAAGGAACATTTACAATTTACTGTCATCGTGAGGTAAAAAAGGCGCTTGAAGAGATGTGTAACATCATGATTCCTGCCAAGATAATGTCGGCTGTAGGCAACACAATCATCTTGCGTGAGGTGATCGATGGCGAGACAATCGATATCGACGACATGCGCGTCACTTTCTTCGACATTGGCTCTGATAAAACTCTACAATATGGTTTTAAGGCTATCATGCCTGACGGAAAGCGTCTTGTTTGTCTTGGCGACGAGCCTTATAAACCCACAAGTGAGCGCTATGTTAAGAATTGCGACTGGCTGCTGTGCGAGGCGTTTTGCCTCTATCGTGACCGTGAGCAGTTCCGTCCCTATGAGAAGCACCACAGCACCGTGATTGATGCTGGTAAGCTAGCTCAAGAGTTGGATGTGAAGAATTTGCTGCTATACCACACCGAAGACACTCGCTTGATGTCGCGTCGTGACAACTACACTGCTGAGGCTCGCACAGTATATGCAGGCAACATCCATGTTCCAATGGATCTCGAGACAGTCAACCTCTAGATTTTTTATGTTATAAATAAAAAAACGCTTGGCACAATATTGAGTGTCAAGCGTTTCTAATTATATTGCTGTTTATTTTGATTTAAGCCTTTCCTTTGCCGCAGCATTCTCCGTCGTGGTGACCTTCACAGCCGCCTTCCTTCTTGCAGTCGCCGCCTTCACAGTCGCCGCCTTCGCAGCCGCCGCAATCGCCTCCTCCGCAGCCGCCACATTGGTGACGTGGTGGATTCTTCTCCTCTTCGGTTGCCTCACGCACGTTGATAACCTTGCCAGTATATTTCACTGTTTCGCCAGCGAGCTGGTGGTTGAAGTCTATTGTCACATTATTGTCGGTAACCTCTTTGACAATACCCTCAATGCGCATGCCGTCGGCAGTCATCATAGGAACAAAAGCACCTTCATAGACACGGTCACTGTCAAATTCGCCATCAATAACAAATAGCGACTTGTCGAGCGTCTGCATCAAATCGGGATTGCGCTCGCCAAATGCCTCGGCTGGGGGAAGGATGAAATCAAATTCATCGCCGGCTTTCAGACCTTCAAGCTTGTCCATGAATGCCTCAAGCATTCCAAGCTCGTGTCCGAAGACGAAGTGGTCGGGTTTGTCGGCCTTAAATTCATAAATCAAGGTGTCGCCATCTTTTTCCACTAGGAAAATCTTATAGGCGATTTCTACCATTTTTCCATTGCTGATAGTTTCCATATATAGTTTAGTTAAATTATTATTCCTCTACAAAAGTAGTGCTTTAATGGTCAATTAACAAGAAAAAGCTCTACAATTGAGGTTGAAAAAAGAATATTTAACCAAATGATGTGTTGCTTGCTGTAAAATAAGTGATTATCTTTGCACTTTAAATCAAATTCCAATGAAAGAAACCGGAATACAACAGATTAATCTCACCGACGTCCCTCAAATTTCACAACACGTTAAATACTTTGACGGTGAAATAGGCTTTGCCGATGACATCCACTCTACGGTACTGTTTGCCGAAGCCTTCAAAGTAAACTTTGTGGCAATGATTTTTTGTACCAGCGGTAGCATATCGATGAAGGTAAATGGGATAAAATATGATATCAATGCCAATGATGGACTTTTGGTGGATATGCAGAGCGTAGTAAGCGACATATCTTACAACAATGATATAAGTTGCAAGATAATATGCATTTCACTTGAAGGAGGTGTAACTTTTGTGACAAAAAGCATCTTAGAGGCTTTTCTTCACATAAAGCAGAATCCTGTGATACACTTTTCACACGATGAGATTGAGCTCATGAGTCGATATTATGAGCTAGCACTCTTCAAGATGGAGCATCCTGGAGTGGGGTCAAGTGGCAAAGAGACAATGCACACCATCCTGAGAGCTTATGTACTTGACATGATTGCCAACCTTACTAGCCATTACGGGGAGGATAATGACATCATGATGCGTCAGGGTGATAAAATATTCCACCGCTTCATCATGCTGCTGGCCAAGAGCAATGGAACTCAGCGTAGCGTCAAGGACTATGCCGACGAACTGTATGTCTCGCCCAAATACCTAACCAGTATATGCCGTAAGCACGAAGGCAAGACTGCAAGCGACTTAATCACATTCAACACAGTGGGGCACATCAAGCAGATGCTACTCTACAGCACTCTAAGCATCAAAGAAATAGCATTGCAGCTGGGATTTGACAACTTGTCGTTCTTTGGCAAGTATGTCAAGAAACATCTGGGACATTCGCCCAACAATTACCGCAAGATCAACGGCTATGGCCGATAGATCTGTAGAACAGCGTATCAATGAATATAAATAAAGAGAGTCAAGCATAATTGCTTGACTCTCTTTGGGTTGTCCTACCCGGACTCGAACCAGGAAATGCGGCACCAAAAACCGTTGTGTTACCATTACACTATAGGACAATCTTTACATCATGAGACCGCTAAGTCCCAAATGCGGTGCAAAATTACTGCAGTTTGCGCAATCTTGCAAATTTTTTGCTATTTTTTTTATTATGCAGTGAAATTGTATGCTTTTTACAGCATATAATTTGCCTCTTAGCTATAAAACCTCAACTTATTTAGCAATAAGGAGGAAGTAGTTCTTCTTGCCACGCTGGGCAAGGATGTACTTGTCATTGAGCAGGAACGAAGCGTCGATTGTCATGTTGGGGTCGGCAATCTTCTCCTTGTTGATGCTCACGCCACCGCCTTGAGTCATCTTGCGCATCTCTCCCTTGCTTGGGAATACTGCTGCGTCGTCGGTGAGGAGGTTGATGGCTGGCACGCCTGCTGCGAGAGCATCGCGGCTTACCTCAAACTGTGGAACGCCTTCAAAGACCGAGAGTAGTGTGTCCTCGTCAATCTTGTGCAGGACGTCTTTGGCCTTGTTGCTGAAAAGGATTTGTGAAGCTTCTACAGCCATTTCATAGTCCTGTGCCGAGTGTACCATGGTGGTAATTTCTTTTGCCAGTCGTTTTTGCAATGGACGCAAGCCTGGATCGCGTTCCTGCTCTTCCTCGAGTGCTTTGATTTCCTCTTGAGGCAGGTCGGTGAAAATCTTGATGTATTTAGCTGCATCAGCATCGCTCACGTTGAGCCAGAACTGGTAGAATTTGTAGGGAGAGGTGCGTTTGGGGTCTAGCCACACGTTTCCACTTTCGGTCTTGCCAAACTTGCCGCCGTCGGCCTTAGTAATGAGTGGGCATGTAATGGCATAAGCCTCGCCGCCAGCAATGCGACGAATGAGTTCGGTGCCTGTTGTGATGTTGCCCCATTGGTCACTTCCACCCATCTGCAGGCGGCATCCCTCATGCTCATAGAGGTAGAGGAAATCGTAACCTTGCAACAGTTGGTAGCTGAACTCGGTGAACGACATGCCATGATCGGCGTTGGCTGCCAAACGCTTTTTGACGCTATCTTTGGCCATCATGTAGTTCACGGTGATGTGCTTGCCAATGTCACGAATGAAGTTCAGGAACGAGAACTCCTTCATCCAGTCGTAGTTGTTGACTAGAATTGCGTGGTTGGGAGCGTCGCTGTCGAAGTCAAGGAAATGTGCGAGTTGCTTGCGGATTGCTTCTTGGTTGTGGCGAAGTGTCTCCTCGTCGATGAGTTTGCGCTCCTGAGACTTCATCGATGGGTCGCCAATCATACCTGTGGCACCGCCAATCAATGCGATGGGACGATGGCCTGCACGCTGGAAATGTTTGAGCATCATGATGCTAACCAGGTGTCCTATGTGAAGCGAGTCGGCAGTTGGGTCAATGCCCACGTAGGCACTCGTCATTTCTTTATTCAACTGTTCTTCTGTTCCTGGCATGATGTTGTTTATCATGCCTCTCCATGTTAATTCTTCTACAAAGTTCATAGTTAGATATGTGTTTTTTTGATTTTTTCGGCTACAAAGATAGTGCAAGCCGAGAGAAATACAAAATCAAAGTACAGAGTTTTTTGTTTTTAACTGTGGGTAATGGGTTTGTTATTAGTTGCCAGCTGCCATGACTGCATTCCAAACGGCATGTGAGAGAGTTTTGTTATCATCGTCTTCGCTACATTCCCAGTACAGCATGCCTTTTAGTCCCAGTTGGCGGGCCCATTGTCCTTTTAAAGCTATGCTTTGGGGGTTGTCATATGAGCCGAAAAATTCTCCGTTTCGTGTGACATAGGGACACTGTGCCGCCTCGCTCCAGTTGTCGATGACATACTCGTCGCCCATCATTCCTAGATTTCGGTAGTCGACAACCGCATTGGCTCCGTCCCATGCGTGACGCATATAGAAAGGAATACCTAGAACTATCTTGTTCATGGGGAATCCTGCGCTGGCATAGGCGTTGATAGCTCGTTCGCAGTCCCAGTAGGAAGCGGGATGGCTTATTGCCGACTGGAAATGCGGCGCTGCATCCATGTCATAGGTCATTAAGTTCACAAAGTTGACATAAGGCTCCACGCTTGCTATGTCGATGTATCGATAACCTCCTGTTGTGGGCTGTTTATCTTTAACATATCCTGCAAAGGTGAGTAGGTATTGGTTGCCTAGCGTCTGTCTCAGTTGCTTGATGAGGAGAGTGTAGTTCTGAGTGTCAACTGCCGGGTTGCATGCCGCACCGCTCCACGACAGCCCTGGGAATTCCCAGTCTATGTCTATGCCGTCAATGTTCCACTGTTGGCAGAAGTTTAGGCAGTCTTGCGCAAAGCGACGGCGGTTATCATCGTTGGCAGCTATTGCCGAGAATCCTCCGTCTTGATAGTTGTCGGAGTTCACCACCGTGTGTGAGAACGAGAGGCAGATCTTCAAGTCGGGATTGTCGTGCTTGAAAGCGATGAGCTGTTGCAAGATTGAGGTATTTCCGTCATCTTGCAGATTAAACTTGACATAATTGCCATTTCGTACATAGACTTCGGCAAAGGCATAGTTGATGTGGGTAACAATAAAGGGGTCGGGAAGACGATTGCCAGCGTAGTATGGACAGTAGGCAACGACCACGGGCTGATGAGGCTCTGGGTCGGTCTCATTTCCCAAAAGCACGTTGTAGACAATAGTGATGTCGGCGGCATTGACCACCCCGTCTTGATTAACATCAGCAGTGATTACAAAACTGCTGTCGTTGCCTAGAATTACGTTATAGACTGCTGTTATGTCCACAGCGGTCACCGAGCCGTCACGATTCACGTCGGCTCTTCCCGCATAAGCCGCAAAAGCTGCGAGAAACAGAAGTGATATTAAAAAACCGTTTTTCTTTAATGCATCGTGCATTGGCAATTATGCATTGTCATTATGAACTATGCATTACCCTTGGCTGCTTTTACCCAATTCTTGATATCGTCGGGCATTGGGTTCTTGTAACCGAGTTTGTACTTCTTATTAATCTCAAGCAAGTCCTGGAAGAGTTTGCCGGGCTTCTCGATAGCTGAAAGAGCCTCCACTGTGAGAATTCCCGCTTTTTGTATAGGGGCAACCCACTCGGCAGGTACGCCAAGAGCGGTAAATGCTTCTTCCTTGTCGCGGTGCTGAACCTTCTCGGGACGCATCTGTGGGAACAGAAGCACATCCTGGATGTAGCTGTTGCCCGTCATGAGCATGGTAAGGCGGTCGATACCAATGCCAATGCCGCTTGTTGGAGGCATGCCATACTGCAATGCGCGCAGGAAATCCTGGTCTATAATCATGGCCTCGTCGTCGCCCTTGTCGGCAAGGCGCATCTGCTCCTTGAAGCGCTCTTCTTGATCGATAGGGTCGTTGAGCTCGCTGTAGGCATTTGCCACCTCTTTGCCGTTTACCATGAGCTCAAAACGCTCGGTAAGGCCTGGCTTGCTGCGGTGCATCTTGGTCAGTGGCGACATTTCCACTGGATAGTCGATGATGAAGGTTGGGTCAATAAAGGTGCCCTCGCATGTCTCGCCAAAGATTTCGTCAATGAGTTTGCCCTTACCCATAGTCTCGTCGATTTCGATATTGAGCTTTTTGCAAACCTCACGAATTTCGTCCTCTTCCATGCCGTTGAGGTCGTAGCCAGTCTTCTCCTTGATGGCGTCGAGGATGGGGAGGCGGCGATAAGGAGCCTTGAAACTGATGGTCTTGCCGTCTATTTCTACCTCGGTGGTGCCGTTGACTTCCATGCAGATTGTCTCGAGAAGCTTCTCGGTGAACGACATCATCCAGTTATAGTCCTTGTATTGAACATAGAGCTCCATGCAGGTGAACTCAGGGTTGTGGTTGCGGTCCATGCCTTCGTTGCGGAAATTCTTGCCAATCTCATACACTCCTTCAAAACCGCCTACAATGAGTCGCTTGAGGTAGAGCTCGGTGGCGATGCGCATATACATGTCAATGTTCAACGCATTAAAGTGAGTGATGAATGGACGGGCTGTGGCACCGCCAGCGATAGCCTGCAAGGTGGGAGTCTCAACCTCGGTGTAGCCTGCCTCGTCAAGCACGCGGCGCATGGTGCGAACTACAGTGGCACGCTTGAGGAAGGTTTCCTTAACGCCCTCGTTTACCACAAGGTCAACGTAGCGCTGGCGATAGCGTAGCTCAGGATCGTCAAAGGCATCGTAGGTCACACCGTCCTTAACTTTGACAATGGGCAGTGGCTTGAGGCTCTTGCTCAGCACCTTTAGAGACTGAGCGTGGATGCTGATTTCGCCTGTCTGAGTGCGGAAAACATATCCCTCGATTCCCACAAAGTCGCCAATGTCGAGCAACTTCTTGAACACTACGTTATAGAGGTCTTTGTTTTCGTCGGGGCATAGGTCATCGCGACTGATGTAAACCTGGATGCGGCCCTTTGAGTCCTTGAGCTCCATGAATGAAGCCTTTCCCATGATGCGGCGGCTCATGATGCGTCCTGCCACGCTCACCTGTCGAGGTTCGGCATTGTCGCTGAAGTTGTCCTTAATCTCGTCGCTCCATGCGTTAACCACATATTCGGCAGCGGGATAAGGGTCAATTCCCAACTCACGCAACTGGTTGAGGCTGTTGCGTCTAACTATCTCTTGTTCGCTAAGTTCTAAGATGTTCATATATAGGTAGATTATTTTTCAAAAACAGGTTGATGGATTATTATTGTGCAAAGATACAAACTTTTTTTGTTTCAGCATCGCATTATCATTATTATTGATCGTAGTGTTGTGACGGCAAGTGGTAAAAGATGTATACAGATGTGTGTCTTCTGTATTTTGTTGTAATAAAAAAAGCTAATTACAGTTAAATTGCCTTAAATATTTATTTATTGACGGTTATTATAGCTGTTTGTGCTGTGTGAGAGTTGGTAAAGAAGGATTTTTTGTCTACCTTTGCAGCGCAATTCCGATGATGAGGGGGCTCATGAGCTTCCTCTATTTTGTTATAATTTGGAAAACATTCAAGGTAATGATTGATAAAAAAGAACTCACATCAGTGATAAACACGGCTCTTGAGGGCAGCAAGATGTTTCTGGTTGATCTCAAGGTGAGCAATGACAACGTGATAGATGTTCAGCTCGACAGCATGGAGAGTATTACCATCGACGACTGCATAGCAGTGAACAATGCAGTTCACGAGGCTTTTGACCAAGACGTGGAAGACTATGAGCTCACAGTTGGATCTTATAGCTTGACCGATCCTTTCAAGGTGCTCCAGCAATATGAAAAAAACTTGGGTGGCGAGGTCGAAGTGCTAAGTGCCGATGGCAAGAAGTACAAAGGCACCCTTGTTAGTGCTGGTGAAAGTGAGTTCACCATCACAGTGCCCACCAAGACTAAGATTGAGGGTAAGAAGCGCCCTGAAATGGTTGATGTTGAGCACACTTTCAAGTATGACGAAATAAAATACACTAAAAATATATTACAGTTTTAATCACAATTATGGCTAAGAAAGTAGAAACGGTCGATATGGCCGACCAGTTTTCGGAGTTTAAAGAGTTGAAGAATATCGACAAGACCACTATGATTAGTGTCTTGGAGGAGTCGTTCCGCAGTGTTATTGCCAAGATGTTTGGCAGTGACGAGAATTTCGACGTTATTATGAACCCCGACAAGGGTGACTGTGAGATTTATCAGAACCTCGAGGTTGTTCCCGACGGAGAGGTCGAGAATCCCAATCAGCAGATTAGTCTCACCGACGCTCGCGAGGATGATGACCCTGATTGCGAGATAGGTGAGGAGCACACTCGCAAAATCGACTTCGCAAAGTTTGGACGAAGAGCTATTCTTAACCTGCGTCAGACACTTGCAAGCAAGATTCTTGACTTGCAGAAAGACGCCATATACAACAAGTTTAAAGACCTGGAGGGTGAGCTCGTGAGTGGCGAGGTTTATCAGAGCTGGAAACGCGAGGCTCTTCTTCTTGACGACGACAAGAATGAGTTCATCTTGCCCAAGGAGCAGCAGATTCCCACCGATATCTACCGCAAGGGTGATACCGTGCGTGCTGTCATCCACAAGGTCGACAACCAGAATAATAATCCCAAAATCATCGTTTCTCGCACTAGCGAGCAGTTCCTGCGCAGGCTTTTCGAACTTGAGGTTCCCGAGATTCATGACGGCCTTATCGTCATTCGTGCGGTAGCCCGCAAGCCAGGAGAGCGCGCCAAAATCGCTGTTGAGAGCTATGACGACCGTATCGATCCAGTTGGTGCATGTGTAGGTGTGAAAGGTTCTCGCATCCATGGCATCGTTCGCGAGCTTCGCAACGAAAACATCGACGTGATTAACTATACCAGCGATCCAGTGCTCTTTATCCAGCGAGCATTGAGTCCTGCCAAGATAACCACTATCCGCATCGACGACGAGACCAAACATGCCGAGGTGTTCTTGCGCCCCGACGAGGTTTCGCTCGCCATAGGCCGTGGTGGTTTGAACATCAAGCTTGCTTCGATGCTTACCGGTTACACTATCGATGTTTACCGTGACCTCGACAACGATGAGGACGATGTTTATCTCGATCGTTTCAATGACGAGATCGATCAGTGGGTAATCGATGCTTTGAAAGCTATTGGCTGTGCAACTGCCAAGGCTGTTCTCAACACTCCACGTCAAGACTTGGTTGACAAGGCCGACCTTGAGGAAGACACCGTTGATGAGGTGCTCGAGATTCTCAGAGCTGAGTTTGAGGACTAAATTAAAGCCATAATTCTCTCACCACAAAAGTTTTACGTTAGCAAACACAATAAAAACTCGTTATCATATTTCTTTCTATGCGTGTAAAAATAAGTAAAGTAATCAAAGATTTGAATGTTGGATTGCAAACCATCCAGGACTTTTTCGCCAAGAAGAAGATTGAGCTGGAGGTGACCCCCAACACTAAAATTCCTGAGGATATTCTGGATATTCTCATCAAGGAGTTTAAACCCGATATGGAGCAGAAGCTCAAATCGGAATACCTCACATCTTCTAGGCAAAAAGAGAAAGAGAAGGAGAAGCCCAAACAGGAAGCAGAGGAAGCTCCAAAACAACCTGAAGAGGCAGAAACTGAGACCGAAATCAGAAAGCCAAAGGTAGTAGGCAAGATTGATCTTGAGGCTACCAAGAAGAGCTCGAAGAAGGTCTCTGCTAAGAACAAAGCCGAGAAGATTGAGCCTGAGGTTAAAGAAGAACCTGCTGCTAAGCCCGTTGAGGAGGTAGTCGAGGAGAAACAGGAAATCCTGGAACAAGCTGTTGTTGAGACTGCTGTTGAGACAGTGGCTCAGGCTGCTCCTGCACCACAGCTAGAGGAGACTGTTGAGACCGAAGAAGTTGTTGCAGCCGATGAGCCTAAAGACGACGTCTTCAGTCCTTCTACACCTGTACTCAAGACCAATATTAATGTGGTTGGTAAAATCGACTTGTCGGCAATAAACCAGTCGACAAGACCCAAAAAGAAGACCAAAGAGGAGCGTAAGCAGGAAAGACTTGCCAAGGAGAAAGCAAGACTTGGCGAGGATGGCGTGAAGAAAAAACGCCGTCGCATAGGACGCGAGAAAGTAGATATTGAAAAAGCCGCTCAGCAAATCCAGAATAATGCTGGTGGCAAGAATGCTAAGAAAGATAACGAGAACAGCAAGAAGAAAGAAAAGAAGAGCAAACGCCCATTGCGTCCTCAGATTAATGAGGAAGACGTTCAGCGTCAAGTAAAGGAGACGTTAGCCCGCCTCACCAACAAGAAGCAGAACATGGGCGCCAAGTGGCGTCGCGAGAAGCGTGAGGCAGTGCGCGAGGAAGAGAGCAAGGAGGCAGCTCTGCAAGCAGCCGAGAAGAAGATTCTCAAGCTCACCGAGTTTGTGACTGCCAACGACCTGGCGATGATGATGAACGTGCCCATCAACAAGGTGATTGGTACATGTATGAGTTTGGGCGTGATGGTGTCTATCAACCAGCGCTTGGATGCCGAGACCATCAACATTGTTGCCGAGGAATTCGGATTCAAGACCGAGTATGAGAGCGCCGACGTTGTGGAGGCTATCCACGAGGAAGAGGACAATCCTGAAGATCTCCAGCAGCGTCCACCAGTGGTTACCGTGATGGGTCACGTTGACCATGGTAAGACTTCGTTGCTCGACTACATCCGCAAGAGTAATGTGATTGCTGGCGAGGCTGGTGGTATCACTCAGCACATTGGTGCCTACAATGTGAAACTGCCCAACGGTCGTCGCATTACCTTCCTTGACACTCCTGGCCACGAAGCGTTTACTGCTATGCGTGCTCGTGGTGCTAAGGTTACCGATATCGTTATCGTTATCGTTGCTGCCGACGACAGTGTGATGCCTCAAACCAAGGAGGCTCTCAACCACGCTTCGGCAGCTGGTGTGCCCATCATCTTTGCAATCAACAAGATTGACAAGGACGGTGCCAACCCCGAGAAAATCAAGGAAGAGCTTGCCAACATGAACTACCTCGTCGAGGAATGGGGCGGCAAGTATCAAAGCCAAGACATTTCGGCCAAGAAGGGTATTGGCGTTGAGGAACTCATGGAGAAAGTGCTTCTCGAAGCCGACATGCTCGACCTCAAAGCTAACCCCGATCGCAAAGCTACAGGCTCTATTATCGAGTCGTCGCTCGACAAGGGTCGTGGCTACATTGCAACAGTGCTCGTTGACAATGGTACGCTGCGTGTGGGCGACATAGTGCTTGCCGGTACTCACTATGGCAAGGTTAAGGCTATGTTTAACGAGCGCAATCAGCGCATCAAGGAGGCTGGACCTTCTTCGCCAGCTCTTATTCTAGGTCTGAACGGCGCGCCAACGGCCGGTGACAAGTTTAACGTGATGGACACCGATCAAGAGGCTCGTCAAATCGCTAACCGCCGTGAGCAGTTGCAGCGTGAGCAGATGCAGCGAACTCAGCACCGCCGCACTCTCGAGGACATCGGCCGCTTGCGCGCTTTGGGTGAGTTCCATGAACTTAACATCATCGTCAAGGGTGATGTGGATGGCTCTATCGAGGCGCTTGGTGACTCACTCATCAAACTCTCGACTCCCGAGGTTCAGGTCAACGTCATCCACAAGGCTGTGGGTGCCATCAGCGAGAGCGATGTTACTTTGGCTGCTGCCAGCGATGCCTATATCATTGGCTTCCAGGTTCGTCCTTCAGTTGACGCCAAGCGTTTGGCTGCTCAGGAAGGTGTGGACATCCGCATCTACTCTATCATCTACGATGCTATTGAGGAGATTAAGAGCGCCATGGAGGGTATGCTTTCACCTGACATCAAGGAAGAGGTTATCGGCAACGCCGAAATCAAGGAAGTTTACCACATCAGTAAGGTGGGAACCATTGCAGGCGCTATGGTCAAAGATGGCAAACTCAAACGTGGTTGCAAGGTGCGCGTGATTCGTGATGGTATTGTACGCCACACAGGTAGTTTGGCATCGCTCAAGCGCTTCAAGGACGATGCCAAGGAGGTTTCCAGCGGTTATGAATGCGGTTTCAGCATTCAGAGCTTCAACGACCTCGTTGTGGGCGACATCGTCGAGGCATTCGAGGAAATCGAGGTTCAAAAAACACTCTAATTCCTTAATGTCTTTAATGTAGTAAATAGTAGAGCAGTAAAGTAGTAGAATCTCTCTATCTTTACTGCTCTATTTTTTTGATTCCTTTAATTCCTTTAATTCCTTTCTTTACTTCATGATTTACTATCTCAACATTGGCTCTAATCTTGACGACCGAGAGGGAAACCTATGGGCGGCCGACCTTAGGCTCTCGCTCGACCTGGGGCTTGTTGTGGCACGCTCGTCAATTGTCGAGAGCGAACCATGGGGCTTTGAGAGCAATAATGCCTTCCTCAACATGGGCATTGCCGTCGAGAGCCGCTACGAGCCTATCGAGGCTCTTAACATTATTCACGACATCGAGCACGAACTCAACCAGGGCCACAGCCACCGCGACAGCGAGGGCAACTATGTGGACCGCCTCGTCGACATCGATATCATGGCAATAGATAACCTCGTTATCGACCTCCCAAGTTTGCAGGTGCCCCACCGCCACATGCCACATCGCGACTTCTTCCTTAAACCCATGGCAGAACTTGTCCCAAAATGGAAACACCCCATCCTCCACCTCACCCCACAAGAGATGCTGCAACAGCTTTCAAACAATGAGGGGCATTGACAATCATACTCTAGAGATTCTTATAAACATCAAGTTCCTGAAATGTCTAGCACTTCAGGAACTTGATTTCTTTTAAAGCAGTGATTACTTCTTCTTGTCTTTCTTGAAGTAGTCGTTGTACATCTTTATTCCGAAGATGATGACACTGCACACTGTGGTGATTAAGTTGGTGATAAACAACGCAGCGCCAGGGCCGAAGAAGTTGTCGCCATCACCCAGTATGCCTAGCATGGCACCCTGCATCATGAATGCAATGCCGCCAATACCGATCATCAAGAACGTGGGCAATGCTATGTCGTCGGTCTTGCGGGTCTTGATGGTCTGGATAGCTTGTGGCACATAGCCCAGCACCAAACCAATGCTGGCAATGAGGCCTATGGTTTGATAGAAAGTGCCGTCGGGCGAGAAAAAATCTTGTAGTAGTACCATAAAAATTGAATGTTCAAGTGTTAGTGTCATTTAATCTGTTTCATAAGTTCCTTGGTCGCGGTAATGAGCTGTGTATCGATTCCCAGTACCACGTCGGCTGGATTGTTGAGTACCAGGATATCGGGCTCAAGCTGGCTGTTCTCAAGGTAGTTGCCTTGAGCGGTGCGGTAACCAATAATGGGAATACCAAAGATGAGCGACTCATCTTGAAGGGTCTCCCACGATACGCTAGTCATAGTGCCGGGAACGGGAGCGCCAACTAGTTTGCCAATGCCCATCTGCTTGTAAACCCAGGGAGTGCCGTGAGCGTTGCTGTAGCAAGCCTCGCATTGTAGCATGATACTGGGTTTGTTCCAGCGACGGCTTGGCATGTCGCAAGCCTCACGTCCGCGAATCACTTGTGTCAAATACTTCTGGCCAGTGAAGAGTACTTCGATGTCCTCATGCAAGCGTCCACCGCCGTTGAAGCGAATGTCAATCACGATGCCGTCGCGCTTGTTGTACTTGCCCAGTACCTGGCTGTATACTTCGCGGTAGCTTGCGTCGTTCATCGACTGGATGTGTACATATCCCAAGCGGCCGCCCGAGATGCTGTCGACAATGTGCTCGTTGTGTTTCACCCAACGCTTGTAAAGCAAGCTGTTGAGGGCTCCGCGGCTGATGGGCTTAACCACCTCTTCCCAAGTCTCGCCAGTGGTAGGATTGCGGAAGCTTACCAAAGTTTTCACGCCGGTTTGTCCGTTAAGCATGATGGTGTGGTCGTTCTCATAGGTGATTTCCTCACCGTTGATTTTCTCAACGATGCATCCAGCCTTAACCTTCGATTTAGATTTATTGAATGGGCCTCCAGTTACCACCTCGGCTACCTTCAAACCTTTGCCAGTGTAGCTCATGTCGTAGAGCAGCCCCAGATTGGCAGTAGCCTCACCTCCGCTGGGATAGTAACGGCTACCGGTGTGTGACACGTTGAGCTCACCCAGAAGCTCGCTCAGCAGGTCGGAAAAGTCGTAGTTGTTGTTGATGTGAGGCAAGAACTTTCGATATGTGTTGCACATGTCTTTCCAGTTCACTCCGTGGTAATTGAGATTGTAGAAACGCTCTTGAATTTGTTTCTCAACGTGGTTGAACATGTATTCGCGCTCGTTTGTCAAGTCCATCTTCATCTTTGCGCTGTAACTGATGGGTGTGAGCTTGCCACCCGAAACGGTGAGTTTCTGCATTGTTCCGCTGCCCAGAATGAAGAACTCTTTTCCGTCTTTCGAGCTCTCAATGTTGGCCCACTTAGAGTTCATCTTGTTCACCAGCGAAGTGCTGCGCTTACGCAGGTCCATCTTCCACAAGTCATAGCCTTTCTCGAATGCTGAGAGATAGTACAATGTCTCGCCGTCTTTGGTTATGAGAGCCGATGCTATGTCGCTAGAGTTGGTTGTTACGCGAACGATTCGGTCTTCGATGCCGTCAAGTTCCACCACTATGTCTTTAGACTTTTCGTCTTTCTTGGCTTCATCTTTTTTGTCCTTGTTTTTCTCTGCATCTTTCTTGGCTTTTTCTTCTTCGGCCTTCTTTTCTTCCTTTTCAGCCTCCTTCATCAACTCGCTGTCTTCTTTGTTGAGTTGATACTTGTCGAGGGCTTCCTGGTTGAGGAAAATCATCGCCAAGTCATCTTGTGAGCCCCACGAGGCGTGGCTGCGCATACCATAACGGTTGGTTTTGTACAGGATGGCGTTTCCGTCAAGCACAAATCTTGGACTCTCGCTGAAGTAAGCGCTCTGGGTAAGGTTGTAGATTTCTCCTCCCTTGGAGCTCACAAGACCTACGTCACTGTAAGGGTCGCGACCGTTACCTATGAATTCCAGTGTGAACCATTTTCCGTCGGGTGACCACTCGTAGTTAAAGCCGCCGTTGGTCTCATACCATGTGCTGCCGTCAGTTACTTGACGAGTCTTCTTGCTCTTGAGATCCATCACCATGAGTTTGGTGCGACCCTCGATGAAGGCGAGTTCCTTTCCATCTGGAGAATACTGAGGCATAGCACGTTCAATGCTTGTTGAGGGCAGCAATATCTCTTCTTTGATGGTGGTGGCATTAGGGAAATTCAAGTCTTCCTTGCGCTCGATGGTTGCTTGAACAAGCTGCCAGTTGCCGTTGCGTTCGGTGGCGTAGGCAATTGTGCGGTTGTCAGGTGCCCAGCATACTTCTGCTTCCTGTTGAGGTGTGTTGGTGATGCGCTTGGTGGTGGCATATTCTACTGAGGTTACAAACACCTCACCGCGAACGATGAACGCTACTTGCTTGCCGTCGGGCGATACCGAAGCACTCTTAGCGCCGCTCGAAAACGACATGCGTTTTTCTTGGTCGGCATCGTCGTGAATCAAATCGATTTTAACCTTGGCGGGTTTGCCGCCTTCAGCTTGAGTGTATATTTCACCGTCATAGGTGTAGCACAATGTGCCGTTGTTGGCAATCGACAAGAATCTAACAGGGTTCTTCTTGAACGAAGTGAGCGCCTTGATGCTTTGAGGAGCATTGATGGGGAAGGAATAAACATTGAACGAACCGCCATCGCGTTCGCTCAAGATGTAAACAGTATTGCCGTCGGCACTGAGCACAGGGCAGCGGTCCTCGCCGGCATGAGCGGTGAGGTTGGTGTGTGTGCCTGTGAGCACATCATAGCGCCACACATCGCGCGTCACACTTGAAGTGTGGTGCTTGCGCAGTGCGTCCTCCATACCTTTCTGGTCTTGATACACAAAGAACTGTCCATTCTTGTTAAATGTTATCTCTTCGGCTGGCGATGCGAGCACTTGAGTGCTTACGCCACCCATTACAGGAACTTGATACACTTCAGTCATGCGTGACGAAGGGAATAATGCACTGCTGATGGGGTCCTGGATGGCTGCCGAGAAGTAGACATTATTACCATCAGGTGTGAAGGTCCATGGAGTCTCGCTGGCGCTGTTGAATGTGAGCTGGCGGGCAGTGCCACCATTGCTAGGCATCACATACACATCGAAATTGCCTTTTCGGTCGCTTGCGAAGGCAATTTGTCGGCCATCGGGTGACCACACAGGGTTGCAGTCATAGCTGGGCTGGGTTGTTAATTGAACAGCCTGGCCGCCACTTGAAGACACCTTGTAGATGTCGCCCTTGAAGCAGAACGCTATCTCGCGTCCGTCGGGAGAGATTTTTGCATATCTAAGCCACAACGGTGTCTCGGCCAGTGCGCTACTGGCCAGTAATGCAGCAATAGCTGCTAATAAGAATTTAATTTTCATAGTGTTTTATTGTGGATTTATAATTGTTTCAAAATAACTGGCATTTCTACAATTTGTGCAAAATTAATGAAAGCAAAGAGAAAAAACAAATTTATTTCACTTTTCATGGTGCCTACTCTGTCAAAATATAAGAAAAAGGCTCCATCGATTTCAGGGTATGAATGCCGATAAGCTTCTCTACCATAATCGGGTTGAGCCATAAATAAAGAATAAGAAGGCGTGTCGATCTCTGTTGAAGTGACCCCAAAAAGTTAGACGTTAAACACGTTTATAACTCTCTATGGTATTGAGCTCGGTATTGTACCGGGCTCATACCATTTAACTTGGCTTTTATTCTTTTATTGTTATACCAATCTATATATTCCGCTAAATCA
>JAFSPZ010000051.1 GCA_017451225.1 Muribaculaceae bacterium
TCTCTCTGGCTTCGGTAACGTAGCTTGGGGTGCTGCTACCAAGGCTGTAGAACTTGGCGCTAAGGTTGTTGCCATTTCTGGCCCCGACGGCGTTTGCGAGATTCCTGAGGGTATCACTCCCGAGATGATCGACTATATGCTTGATATGCGTGCTTCTAACCGCAACAAGGTTCAGGATATGGCCGACAAGTTCCCTGCACAGGCTAAGTTCACTGCTGGCAAGAAGGCTTGGAGCATTCCTTGCGACATCGCTCTTCCTTGCGCATTCCAGAACGAGCTTAGCGAGGACGACGCTAAGGAATTGAAGGCTAATGGCTGCTGGTGCTGCTGCGAGGTTTCTAACATGGGTTGCCAACCAGGCGCTATCCACTTCTTCCAGAAGAATGGCGTTCTCTTCGCTCCTGGTAAAGCTGTTAACGCTGGTGGCGTTGCTACCTCTGGTCTTGAGATGACTCAGAATGCTGCTCACCTCAGCTGGTCAGCTAAGGAAGTTGATGAGAAACTCCACTGGATCATGGAGAACATCCACGAGCAGTGCGTGAAGTTCGGTACTCAGGCTGACGGCACTATTGACTATGTTAAGGGTGCTAACATCGCCGGCTTCATGAAGGTTGCTCAGGCTATGCTCGAGCAAGGCGTTATCTAATCTAGATATCACCAAATGATATAACAATAGATAATATTTATATATAATGTGTCCGCCGCTTGTATCTCAAGTGGCGGACATTTGCATTGTTGACTGATTTATATTAATTTTGTAGCTGGAAAATTTTAATTATATATATGTCATTATGAAGAAATATTTTATTTTTACTCTGCTGGCATTTGCGTCAACCTTGTCGATGTCGGCACAGAAGGGCGACTTCTCGATAGGTGGCCAATTTAGCTATGCCTCTAAGAATTCAATGGTGGGACTTGGTGCCAACATTGAATATGAGTTCATCAACAATTTCCGCATCGAACCAGAGTTTATCTACTATTTTGAGAATGATGGTATAAGTGCGATTAATGCCAATCTCAATTTTCACTACTTGATTAAGACTAGTAGTAACTTTGTGCTTTATCCCATGGCGGGTTTTTCTTATGCCCGATTTGATGATAAATTTTGGGGAGGTGAAGACCGCTTTGGCGCAAACATTGGTTTCGGTGCCGAGTATCGCCTTACCGAGCATTTTAGGTTCTATACCGAGCAGCGTTTCCAGATTCTTAAGGATTGGAACCAAAGTGTCACTGCACTGGGCGTTAGATACAAGTTCTGAATTCTATTCAGCCACAAAAAATGAATGAGCCGCGATACAAAATCGCAGCTCATTTTTTTGCTTAGGAGTTTGTGGGTCTATCATCAAAAGTTGATACCGTCTTTCTCCTTTGTCACGTTCCTAAAGTGCAGTTTGCCTTCCTCATATTCCTTAGTGGCAATAAGTGTCGACTTAGGGAGCTTCTCGTAGTATTTAGAGATTTCTATTTGCTCACGGTTCTCTGAGATTTCCTCGAGGTTGTCGGTTTTCTCTGTGAACTCCTGCAATTTCTTCTCCAAGTCGTTCTTCATATCGGCCGAGATTTGGTTGGCGCGTTTGCCAATGATTGCCACAGTCTCATAGATGTTACCTGTTTGCTCAGCTAGGTCAATGAGGTCATGCACTGTAGTGTTTTGTGGAGCGTTTGATTTCTTGTAATCGATAGCCATTGTAGTTTGTGTGTTATCTATTATCTAATTATATAGTGTAAGTTTATTATTTGCGGTTTAAGAACTTGTCGGCAATCTTGAAGATGTTGTCGGCTTCCTTGCGGTTTTCGCTGTTGGGGTAGTCGTTGATAAAAGCATAATACTCGTCAACAACAGTCCTGTATCGTTCCTCTTTTTTCTCGTCAACACTCATTTGAGCTTCTTTAAAGCGAGATTTGAGGATAAGCATTTCTAGCTGCTCTTTATACTTGCTGTAGGGATAGGCCTTAATAGCGTTCTTTGCAGTAATAACAGCGCTCTCATAGTTGTTGCCCAGGTAGCTTCCCAGATTGTAGTAAAGCTGAGCGTTCTCAAGCTCCTTAAGCACCAGTTTGTCTTGAAGCTCAAAAATGGCGTTTTGAGCTATTGCTACCTTATCGCTCTTGGGGAAGTATTCAAGAAATGCTTGCAGTTCTTCAATAGCCTTTAGGGTTTCGCTTTGGTCAAGCTGAGGCTCGGGAGAGTCGAGGTAATATCCGTAACCGGCATAGAACCTTGCGAGTTCGGCATATCTTCCTTTAGGGTAGATTGAGTAATATTGCTTGAAATATGAACCCGAGTTTAGATAGTCTTGGTTCTCATAGTAGCTCAATCCCAGTAGGTAGAGGCACTCTTCGCCTTTCTCGGTGCCCTTGAAAATTGGCACCAGGTCAGCAAGAATGGTATAGGCCTGAGTGTATTTTTTGTTCTCGAAGGCCTTCTTGGCATACTCATATTTGAGATTGTAGTCGCCACTCTTTAGAACTTTGTTATACTCTCCACAAGAAGTGAGCACAACAACAAGCGACAATATTATCAATAAACGACGTGTCATTTCAGTATTTACAATATTAGCGTGCAAAGTTACATATAATTCACCACATAGCAAGCCATTTTAATGTTTTTTTGGTTTTTGACTGGACTGAAAGTAATAAAAAAACAGCCCCATCAACTTAAAAAGCTTGTCGGAAGGGCTGTTTATGTGATATGGTGTGATATGGTAGAATGATTTGTTATTGCAGCTTTGGCAGGTTTTCAATTGCAGTTTCATTGCCAAGAGCGGCCGATTTAGCAATCCATTCTTTGGCTTTTTTCAAATCTTTCTTAATACCATAACCGCCATAGTAGTAGCAGGTCCCAATCAAGTACATAGCATCGCTATCGCCTTGCTTAGCTGCCTTCTCGAGCCACTTGATGGCTTTCTTGTAGTCTTGCTTGCATCCATAACCGTTCTTGTACATCTCTCCAAGAGCTACTTGAGCATCGGCATTGCCTTTCTTGGCAGCTTTCTCATAGAGCTTGAATGCCATAGTAAGACTCTTCTCTACACCTTTTCCTTCGGCATAGCAAACAGCTAGATTATGAGTGGCGCGAATGTCGCCTTTCTTTTGAGCTGCCTCGAAATACTCTACGGCTTCTTCATAATTGCCCTCTTCATAGCACTTGTTGCCCTCTCTAATCAAGTCTTCAATAGCTTCTTTCTTCAAATCACGCTTCTTGCGAGCTTGAGCTTCAGGAGCGAATACCATGGCTATCAAGGCAACTAATGCAATGATACTTAGATATTTCTTGTAATTTTTCATAATAGTTATACGGTATTTAGGAGTTAATAAATGGATTATTCTTCAGTTTCACCTCTCAGTTTCGCCTGGTGCTTGCGCTCTATCTCGTCTAGGATTATTTTGCGCATGCGCAGATGGCCTGGAGTGATTTCTACATATTCATCGGCCTTGATGTATTCCAATGCCTCTTCAAGACTGAATACAATGGGTGGAATGATGCGTGTTTTGTCGTCGGCACCACTGGCGCGCATGTTGGTGAGTTTTTTGTTCTTGGTAACATTGACTACAAGGTCTTTCTCCTTGGTGTGCTCTCCAACTACCTGTCCTGCATAGACCTCTTCTTGTGGGAAAATGAAGAAACGGCCGCGGTCTTGTAGTTTGTCAATTGAGTAAGCAAATGCTGTTCCGCCTTCCATGGCAATGATAGAACCGTTCACTCGACGCACAATCTCACCCTTCCATGGCTCATAGCAGGAGAATCTGTGCGCCATGATTGCTTCACCTGCACTTGCTGTGAGTACATTGGTGCGCAGACCAATGATGCCGCGTGAAGGAATTTTGAATTCCAGGTGGATGCGGTCATTTTGAGTTTCCATCATGGTCATTTCGCCCTTGCGGCGGGTGACCATGTCAATCATCTTGCTTGAGTACTCCTCGGGAACGTTGATGGTCAATATCTCGATGGGCTCGCATTTCACGCCGTCAATTTCCTTTATGATTACTTGTGGCTGACCTACTTGCAATTCATAGCCTTCACGTCTCATTTCCTCGATGAGCACACTAAGGTGTAGCACACCACGTCCAAAGACGATCCATGAGTCATCATCTTCACTTTTCTCTACTCTTAGCGCAAGGTTCTTATCAAGCTCATGCATGAGGCGGTCATGAATGTGACGTGAGGTAACATATTTACCTTCCTTGCCAAAGAATGGTGAGTCGTTGATGGTAAAGAGCATCGACATAGTTGGCTCGTCGATAGCGATGCGGGGTAGTGGGTCGGGATTCTCGAGGCATGTAACAGTGTCGCCAATCTCAAAACCGTCGAGACCAATAATGGCACAGATGTCACCACACTGAACACTGTCGACGTGCTTTTGGCCCATGCCTTCAAATACGCGCAATTCTTTGATGCGTTGTCTTGCCACAGTTCCGTCTTTCTTGCACAAGCCAACGTCCATTCCGTCGCGCAACTCGCCACGATGTATGCGTCCCACTGCGATTCGTCCAACATAGGTATTATAATCAAGCGAGGTGATAAGCATTTGCGGGTCGCCTTCTACCACTTTGGGAGCAGGTATGTGGTCTATAATGGCGTCAAGTACAGCAGTGATGTTGTCGGTTGGAGTGCGCCAGTCGTTGCTCATCCATCCGTTCTTGGCACTGCCAAAGATTGTTGGAAACTCTAGTTGGTCCTCTGTAGCATCAAGGTTGAACATCAAGTCGAAAACTGCCTCCTGAACTTCATCGGGGCGACAATTTGGCTTGTCAACCTTGTTGATGACTACAATTGGCTTGAGGCCTATTTGAATGGCTTTTTGCAAAACGAAGCGAGTTTGAGGCATAGGGCCCTCAAAAGCATCAACGAGCAGCAGACATCCGTCGGCCATGTTAAGCACACGTTCCACCTCACCACCAAAGTCGCTGTGACCCGGAGTGTCGATGATGTTTATTTTATAATCTTTGTAGTTGATTGATACGTTTTTTGACAGGATTGTAATGCCGCGTTCACGCTCAAGATCGTTGCTGTCAAGGATTTGAGTGCCCACAACTTGGTTGTCGCGGAAAAGGTTGCCAGCAGCAAGCATCTTGTCAACAAGTGTGGTCTTGCCGTGGTCCACATGGGCAATTATAGCGACGTTTCTAATATTTTGCATAGTGTTTTATCTTTTCGAGCTGCAAAGTTAGGCATTTCTTGCTAAAAATACACCTTAATTAGTAAGAAAATTGCTTACCAAGCAATTGGTTGCTTGCCGTGACTGCGCAGATAGTCATTGGCAAGTGAGAAATGGTGGTTGCCAAAGAAACCGCGGTAAGCACTCAAAGGGGAGGGGTGGGGAGATGTTAACACAAGGTGTCGGGTACGGTCAATAAACGAACCTTTTCTTATTGCGTAACTGCCCCACAGGATAAATACAAGGTTTTCACGATGCTTGGCGAGATGAGCGATTACCTCATCGGTGAAGAGTTCCCAACCACGATTCTGGTGAGAGCCAGCTCGATGTGCCTGAACGGTGAGAGTGGCATTGAGCAGAAGCACACCTTGACGTGCCCAGCGAGTGAGGTCACCGCTGGTGGGGATTGGAGCACCTGTGTCGTCATGCACTTCCTTGAAGATGTTTTGGAGTGAAGGCGGGAAAGGTATGCCCTCGTTTACCGAGAAACACAATCCATTGGCTTGGCCCACATCATGATAAGGGTCTTGACCAAGAATCACGACTTTGACATCATTGAACGGAGTAGCATCAAATGCTGCAAAAATCTGCCTTCCAGGTGGGAATACCTGACCGCGGCGATACTCGTCGCGCACAAACTCAGTGAGTCGCACAAAATAATCCTTCTCCCACACGTCGGCGAGCTCTTGCCGCCAGCTTTCTTCAATTCTTACATTCATAGTTTTGAATATGTCAAAATAGATTGATGATTTTTGCAAAGATACAAATTATTCACTACTTTTGCACCGCAAAAAAGGAGAAATTAGAGTCTTTTATTTATATAATGAGATTTCTAATCTGTTTATGGACCCATAGTTCAATGGATAGAATAAAGGATTCCGGTTCCTTCGATTGGGGTTCGACTCCCCATGGGTCTACGAGATTTATTGCCAATAGTTTGACTAACAGGCTGTTGGCTTTCTTTTTTTCTTTAAACTACTATTGTTTCGGTTTAATTCTTTTAAATCTCATTGCAAATGTGAAAAAAAACACTAATTTTGCATTATAAGAAAAAACCGAAACGCTTTAAAGGGAGTAGGTGTAATAGTATTTAATTTCTATTAATATGAAAGTTAAATTGTTGTCATTGTTTATTGCTGTTGCTACTGCATTAGTGTTTACTGGTTGCAAGAAAGCACCGAGCGGTGATCCAGCTAAAGATGCTAGAGCTTCAATTGAAGAGTCGATAAACCTAATGAATAGTGTCAGTGATTTCGAAGAAGCGCAAAAAGCACAGACCGACTTGCTTGAAATAAAAAATAAATATGAGAATTATTACAAGTCAAAAGGGGATGAAGAGTTAGAGAAGTTCAATGAGGAGCTTGAAAAACTTGATGGTGACCCTGAGCTTTCTAAAAGACGTGAGGAAGCCGAAGCAAAAATGAATAGTATATTCGGCGATGATATCAAGAAGATGTTTAAAGACGCACTTGAGAAGAAAGGTACTAAAATCAATGATCTGAAGAATAAATAGTGGATAATAGCTAACTATTTATAACTGGCATTTCAGTTCGATATTGTATTAGGATTGAAATGCTTTTTTTGCTTAGGTGCTATCTAAAATGATAGTTTTTTCATATTTTCTAGAAAAAAGTTGCAAAAACATTTGGTTTATAAAATAAACTACTTTATCTTTGCAACAGATTTATAAATCTAAGGAAAATATTTTATTCACCAATTAATGTTATGTAAGGAAAATATGGAAGACAAGAAATTAAACAGTCAAGAGAGCTTGGAGTTGATCACCAGTATGATTAACAAGACCAAGCGTAAGATTCACATTGGACAGGGCAATCTGTTGTTGTGGTGGGGCTATGTAAGTGCTATTGTTGGTTTGCTCGTGGGTGTGTCTTTGTATATCACTGGCGGTAATCCGGCTTGCAACTGGCTTTGGTTCCTAATCTGTATAGTGGGAGGCATAGGCATGATGGTGATCATTCGCAAGGACATAGGTCGCATCGAGAAAGAGCCGAAGACCTATGTGGACCGCTTGACGAGCAACTTGTGGTTGACTAATGGATCTGCTTTTGCCTTTGGCACATTATTGTCAATTGGGTTTAACTTCTTTGGCAAAAACACATGGATAGTTATGTTCATTCTTGCCTTTATACTGTCCGGTTTTAGTGCCAACATGCAAGGATGCATCATTCAAGAGAAGTCGATGAAAATTGGCGGAGGATTTACTTTGTTTGCAGGAATCTTCGTGTTATGCTGCGTGATAGCTGATGTGCCGCTTGCTGTAGAATGGGTAATTCCTCTCTTCGTGCTGTGTTTCGTTGTAACGATGATTATTCCGGGACATATTTTGAACGCTAAAGCCAAGAAGCAATGCTAAAGGAACTTAACCCTCTGCTGCACTCTCAACTGCGATTGGCGATAATGTCAATCCTGATGAACTGCGAGGAAGCGAGCTTTGTCTACATCAAGGAGCAGACGCAGGCCACCGCTGGCAACCTCAGCGTGCAGCTCGACAAACTGGTGTCGGCAGGATATATCACTGTCGAGAAGAAATTCCAGGGAAAGAAGCCGCTCACATTGTGCAGCGTGACCGATGCTGGTAAAGAGGCGTTTGAAGAATATGTAAACGCACTGCGCGACTATCTTAAAGTTGAATAGTAGTTATGGTTGCGATTGTTATCTTGGTCATCGTCATGGCGATAGAATGCGCAATCTCTCTCTATTAAAGAAATAGGCTCATCAATTGATGAGCCTATTTCTTTATATTTACAATCTGTATCGTTGTTCTATCACTTGCCAGTTTAGGATTTTCCACATGGCTGCTATGTGGTCGGGGCGGCGGTTGCGATAGTCAACATAGTAGGCATGCTCCCACACGTCCATGGTCATCAACGGCTTTAACCCCTTGGTGACAGGATTGTCGGCATTGGGCATTTGCAGGATTTGAAGCTTACCGTCATTGTCACTTGCTAGCCATGCCCAGCCAGAACCGAAAAGAGTTACGGCAGCAGCCGTGAATTTCTCTTTGAATGTCTCAAACGAGCCAAACTGTTCATCTATAGCTGCTGCAAGCTTGCCCACAGGATTGTTATCCTCACTAGGTGCTTGAAGCTGCTCAAAGTAGAGGTTGTGATTGAGAATCTGTCCGGCGTTGTTAAATATGCCACCTGTGGCACTGGCCACAATCTCTTCAAGTGGCTTTTCCTCAAATCCGCTACCAGGCAACAGATTGTTCAGGTTGTTCACATAGGTAGCCAAGTGCTTGCCATGATGCAGAGCAATAGTCTCGGCACTAATCACTGGCTCCAGTTCATTCTCTCTAAATGGTAGGTCTATTAATTTGTACATAAGCTTGTAGGTTTTAATTGTTCCCTAGAAGAATATTATAGAGTATTGTAATTTCTACGGCAGTAACTTTTCCATCTCCGTCAATGTCTCCATAGTAATGCACACACTGTATGTTTCCTAAAAGAATGTTATATATCTCGGTGACATCGACTGAGGTGATAAAGCCATCCATGTTAATGTCGGCATCGTCCATGGGCTGGATATGGAATGCATTCCATTGGTAGGCATTCATGTAGGCATTGAGGAAACGTCTGGGCACATATAGGATGGCTGAATAATTGGCATAGCTGAATACACCATCACCGAGAAGGGCATCATTGGGATTAACATAACTATACATCTTTTGTAATGATATGCAGCCAAAGAATGAGTCGTTTTCCATCACAAATTCTGACGCAGGAAAACGGCAAGTCTTTATTCCTGTTGATAAAAAGGCGCTTTTACCAATGTGCTTCACAGTGTGTGGTATATCTATTGATGTGAGCAAACTCTGGTTCATCGCAAAATAGTTGGGAATGGCCTCCACTTTTGGCCCAATTGTGATTGATTCAATTTGACCACTTTTTGCAAACTGAATGGAATCCATGCTTATTGCATTGTAATTTACATGCTTTAGTGCAGTAAGTCCTTCTGAAAGATTAGTGTGTATTTCCTTTAACCCCTCACCAATGGTTAGTTCTTCAATTGCCGAGCAGCCATAAAGAACTCCTGATTTAAGCGTCTGGAGAGAGTCGGGGATTGCAAATGATGTGAGAGAACGGCAATATCCAAACGCATTCTCATCTATGGAATCTATATTATCTCCCAATTCTATACTAGTCAAACCCGTGGCATAGAACGCATTCGCTCCTATCTTTCGTACTGAGGTTGGTAAAGACAATTCGTGAATCTTCTTGTTGTTGCGCATGAAATAGGCGGGAACAATCTCCACATTGTTACCTATTGTGAGGTGTGCCACTTGAGTGTAGTTCATGTTTAGTTCCTCGCAGTTGATGGCATTATAAACAAGAGTAGTGGGATGCACAGAGTTTGGGCCGAAAGGAAAATCAGTGCTTTCAAGGCCCGTGCCTATTACTATGCTGCTCAGACTATTGTTGTTGTTAAATGCATATCTACCAATTTCTTTCACCGAATCGGGGATTACGAGTTCTTGGAGATTGTTGTTAGAAAACGCGCCACCTCCAATTGAGACCACCGATTCAGGGATATTTACATGTTGTAATGCACAAGATGAAAAGACCCCATTTTCAAGTTTTGTTAGGTTGTTACTCAACTCAATGTTACTCAGTGCTGAGCAGTATTCAAAAGCTCCTTCTCCAATCTTTGTGACCAAATTGGGAATAACCACATTGTTAAGCAATCCGCATTTGCTGAATGCGTAGGCGCCTATAGTCTGAATTCCATCGCCAAATGTCACATTTTGCAAAGAAGAGCAATAGTAAAATGCTGAGTCACAAAGCTGCTTTATAGTTGGCGGGATACTTATTGCTGTGAGTTTTGTGCATTTTAAGAATGCAGCTTTGCCTATCGTCTGCAAGGATACAGGTAGTTCAATTTGGGTTATTGCCGAGCAGTTGCCGAAAGCTTCACTGCCAATGTCTTTGAGATTTGGGCTTAATGTCACGTTGCTCAACTTAGTGCATCCAGCAAATAGATTGTCACTAACCTTTTCTATACCATCAGGAATAACGATGCTTGTAATCCCAGTGCAATTGGCAAAAACACCTTTGCCAAGATTTACAACACATGCGGGAATCGACACAGTCTTCAATGCTGGGTTACCCACAAAGGCGCTGTCGCCAATAGAGGTGATGCTATGTGGTAAAACAATGGAGTCGATACTCAAACCATCGAAACAATGGGCAGGGAATTCATTTGCTATTGTAACAAGGTCTTCAAAATATGTATTGCCACCTTCAACTATTGAAACATTGCTCAAGTCGAATGATTTGGTGACGTATTGAGCTAGGTGCCTTATCCATGCTACATCATCGCTGTTGAGCGAGCCTTTTATTTTGATTTCGGGATAAAGCATGATATATGGTTCAGGCAGTAGCGATGACAATGAGCCAGGAGTCTCTACCTCCACAACATTTTCTAACTCATAATTCTCGGGATAGATGTTTACCATCTTGAACTGTTCGTTGCTATATCCAGCAGTTGTGGGTGAATAAGGGTTTAGTAGGTCAATATTAAAGTAACCGTCATAACGGCCGCCCCATCCCCAGTTCACATGGACGAGGCCATCTTGGTCATAACCATCAAGGACAAATTCATGAATGCCACCGGAGCTGTTGATTCCTCCATAAATCACAGGGAAAGAGTCGCTCAAGTTCTTATAGATGTCCCGCATCCATTCGACTGCAGGAATTGATTCTTTGCTAGAGTAATAATCGCCACTCACGAAACCTAGATAATGCTTGAGCCCAAATACAGCATTCGAACTCAATGCCGTACTTGATGTTGAAGTGTAAGTAGTGTTGGCTGCCACTCCGCAAGCAAGCATCAGTTGTGCCACTGCATTGGCTTGCTCATCACTATAGCCATTGCTGTAATCAGGAAGCATATTATCCCAGTCAAATGAGGTGGCGGCAAAATTAACAGTAACGGTTGAAGTAGAGCCATCTCCATGATGCACTGTCAATGTTTTTGAACCACTACCATACTGGATTGGACAACGATGGTAATACATTACCTGTGCCATTGCCGTGGCTACACATCCCGTGAGACTTGGTGCCTGTGTGCCATCAGAAGCTATATAAATGGGGCATGCATTATTGAAAGGCGCACTTTGGTCCCATTTGGTTTGAATGAGTGGAGCAACCTCAGACTTCAATGCACCAGGCACAACGCTATTGATTGAAGTTCCTTGCATAAGTGCCGCATTTGCCTGCTCAAGCCACCATTTCATGCCATCTGGCATCTCTCCACAGGCATCATCTCCAAATGAATAAGCAATTACTGCATCTTTTCCATTATTGTCGCTGCCAATAACTACTAACCGATTGTCATTGCTCATCACAACATGAACATGAGAAAGACTATCCACAACTCTCAAATCACTATTGCGTTTTGTCCTCTGAGACAAGAACCTATCAGCACACTGCAGTAGCTTTGTGTCATTTTGGGCAAAAGCTACACTGCATGCCAGCATCAAGAAAACTAGGTATATTATTCTATCTCTCATTTCTAACGGCAATTGATTTGACTAGTTTCCTAGAAGAATATTGTATATTATAGTTATGTCTACCGAAGTGATGATGCCGTCATTGTCTTGGTCTCCGTAGACGATGGCACTGGCATCACCATTGAGTAGGTAGTTGTATAGTGCAGTCACATCTACACTGCTCACCAAGCCGTCACCATTAACATCGCCAGGCATTGCACTGCTTACAACAGGATAATGTGCTTTCAGCGACTTTAGTTGAATAACATGCTCGCCAAAGTTGCTCTTCGGCGGTGTGAACTTAATTGTGTGAAGGCTCAGGGGATAGGTAAGCAGATTGTCAAGCCCGCCCATGGCGTTAAGGTCGAAATTTAGGGTATATTCCTGATTGGCTTCAAAACCGGTATTCTTTCCGAATTCAAGATAGTTGAGTTTGTTTAACACAGTATTGCGCACGTCAATTTGGACCATCTGCAATGGAAGAGTACTTGTGAATGTCAATGAGATGCTATCTGGAAGACTATAAAAAGTGATGTCTTTGGAAAGCTGGATGTATGGCGCACGGTGGGAATTGTAGGTGAATGACAGGTTGCCTTCTTCATCGAGAATGAGGTTCTTGGCACCTGCACCTTTCAGTCCCCATCCGTCCCATGACTGATAGATATACTCCTGGTCACTGATTTCGACAGTGATGCTGTCGGTATCTATATAGTCACCAATTATACACGAGAGTGCAGTCTTTCCGTTTTTGTTTCCTTTGATATTGCCATCGATTACAGTCGCGATGCTTGGGTCATCAACCTCCCAAGTGAGCTTATCACCTTCATAATAGAATTTCTTGCCATAGATTGTGGCGCTCACCTCAATGGGGAATTCTCGGTTGTCGACATAGATCATGGGCTTCATGGCGATAGCAGGTTGTGCCTCTAGTGTTCTCACAGGCACTGTGGCTGTCATGCCATTAAGATTTGCAGTGAGAATGTTCTCACCAACGTTCCCGCCCACGGTAAGTGTTTCGCCATCGGTATTTCCCAAGGCTTCATCGCATGACAGCGTAAAGCCCGATACATTGTCGTCAACCACTTCTCCATACTGGTTGAAACCAACAATGCGTGGAGTGTAAGAGGAGTAGATGGGCAAGTCGGCACGGAAGTCGTAGAACTGAATTGAGGCAATCTCGTTGTCCTCGGGGGCCTCGGTCTCAAGTATCCATCCGCAAGCTACCGAACGGGGAGTACCTTCGGTTGTGGTATTTATGATTTTTCCGTCCACCATCATCTGGGCTGAGCCTCCAGCATCCATGTTAACCACTTCGCTGATGTCGGGGTAGAGGTCTTTCAAAATGTGGCACATCACCGTTGTTGAGCACCCGGCGCTGGTTCCATAATATCTGCTTGTGGACTTGTCAATAACAATCATGTAGAGCTTTTTGCCGGTAGCATCGCAGCCATAGGCGGTACGGCTGTAAATCATCGAGTTGTATTCCTCGTCGTTATTGCGAGAGGTGAGCTCGCCGTTGTGCATCACAGGAGCGTTACCTTCTACCATATTCTCGATGAAAGGTGAAATCTGGTTCTCCTCATTATAGGTCCAACCATGGTTGATGGTTATCTCATCGCCCACGGCAAGTGCAGCGAGATGATCTTTCATCAAGCCAGTGGCAGTAATACAGGCATCATAGTCGCCCAGAGTCTGTCGGTCAGCATTATTTACTACATGTGCAATAGTAAAATGCATATCTTGATTCACGAGCCAACGGCTGCCTTCGTTGAATGTGAGGTAGTAGTTGTCGGCATCGGCAACACCTTTTTCGTTATATCCTACCCAGTTGGTTTCAAATTCGCGCATGCGGCCGAAGGCGGGAGTCCACAGCACAGCAGTGTGGGGCAGGTTACGGCGATTTACTGTGTTCAATGGTGCTGCAACTGCGAGTTTTGAAGATGATATAGTGCCACCGCAGTTAAAATGTCCGAAGTAAAGTGTCTTATCCTGTGAGATGGCACATGCGCCAGTGCGACTGGGGCCGCCATTCCAAGCATCGGCATTAGTCTCGGTGTTGAGATATACACTGTCGTTGCGCACTACTGCTCCAAATGGGTCGCCAAGCTCAAAATCCATTGTTGGAGAACCATTTCCCGTCACGCACCAGAAGTTGGCATTGCAAGCAGCGATGGGCCTACGGGTTGCAGTACGGTTGCGGTCATAGGCATTTGTGAGAAGTTCAGTTCTGCCCAGTGTGTTGTATCCGATAGTTGTCTCTACACGATTATAGGGATTATTCATGTCGGCCTCAAGTAGATAGACGTTAAGCGGATAGTCGGGAATGCGCAAGATTGTGTTGTAAATGCCCGGTCCCACTTGGCGGCGCATGATAGTGTCGGCAGAGTACACTGTGCCGCCAATGTTAATTCCTGCCATCACCGTAGTAGTGCCTATAATAGCGAAAAGTGTTGACAATAATGTTTTTTTCATGATGATAGAGTTTTGTTTATTTCCTAACGACGTGTAAAGTTAGTGATTTTTTCTCAATAATCTATTCATCAACCTCAATTTTAAAGAAAAATGGGAAAAAAGGTTTCTATGTCCTTTTTTACTTTTATCTTTGCACCATAATTTTTTAAAAAATAAGGAAATAATGATAAGAAGACAGTTGTATTGTATAGCTTGTGTTGGAACAATCTTAATGCTTAGCATCACTTTTGCTTCATGTAAAGGTGTAACTAGCGCAAATAGTGCGAAAGATTCTGATAGTATTAGAGAAGCTATAGAAGCACAGAAAATGTTGCCCGATACTGCTTATGCCTCGGTTGAAGATGTGGAGTATGAGGTTGAATTGCTTGACACGGTCAATAGTGGTGAACTCAACAGCCTTTTAGACCCCTATGACACTGTTCCTGGCATTCTCACTTTCCGTGGCGGTCAGCGACGCGACGCTCGCAAGTATAGCGGCACCGTCAAGGGAACTCCAAGCAAGATTGTACAGGATTGGGCAACCAAGACCGATGCTCGAGGCAAATGGGGTGGTGGCACTGGATGGTCGGGCCAGCCTGTCTATGCCAAGTGGACCGATGCCCAACTTGACCACTACCGCAAGACTTCGCCTGGTGTAACACCTAGTTTGAAGAATGAAGAAATAATGGTTGGATCATTGTGCGGCAAGGTTTACTTCCTTGACTACGCTACAGGTGAGTTAAGTCGTCAGCCTATTGATGTTCAGAACCCACTCAAGGGCTCAATGGGACTTGATCCAGCAATGAACGGTAGCCTCTATGTGGGTCAAGGTTATCCCGACCATGAGCCCATAGGTCACCTTGCCATCGACCTCGACTGTCACAAGCAGGAGTACATGTGGGGTCGCGATCCCAAAGCCAAGCGCAACTGGAACACCTATGACTCGTCGCCCATCGTTGCCGGTCAATTCATGTTCTGGCCAGGAGAGAATGGCACAGTCTACAAATATGAGCGATTGGGCAATGGCAAGCTCAAAATGCACAGTGCACTGCGGTATGTGATAAAGGGTGACCACGGTGCCGGTATCGAGTCGAGTATAGCCATCTATAAGAATTATGGCTTCATAGGCGACAATCATGGTGACGTGTTATGCATTAACCTCAACAACATGAAGCCAGTGTGGCACTATGACAATCACGATGACATCGACGGCACAATAGTTGTCGAGGTGGAAAATGGTGTGCCTTATCTTTATTGTGGATGCGAGGTCGACCTGCAGAGCGGTTCCGACAAGCGAACTTACTTCGTTAAACTCAATGGTTTAAACGGTTCGAAGATTTGGGAATGGTCCTGCCCGAGCAAGAAAGTCAATATTCGCGATGCTCACTTTGACGGAGGTCTTTACTGCACTCCATTGATAGGTGACGGAAATTGCAAGGGTATGATTTTTGCTTCCTTCAATCAACTCGACGGCAAAAAGAGCTCTGAATTCTTGGCATTCGACAAGAAAACCGGTAATGTTCTTTATCGCAAGCCATTAGAGTTCTTTGCCTGGTCTTCTCCAGTTGGATTTTATAACGAGAAGAACGAGTTGTACATTGTAATTGGCAACTCAAACGGCCATCTCTACATGTTCAATGCTAAGAGTGGCGAAATGATATTTGACCAGGTGATGTCGAGCAACTTTGAGTCGTCGCCAGTGGTTGTCAACAACACCTTGGTTGTGGGTGCTCGCGATGGAAATATCTACCGTTTCCACGTGGAGTAATACCCATAATGAAGTTTTTAATAATAAAAAATCAGCTTGAAGCAATGGTGTTTTAAGCTGATTTTTTTATGTGATGACTGTTGTTGTTATTTCATCTTCACGTTGCCGAGAATGGCAGGTATCATTTTGTTGTCGGCGGTATTGACGTTGAAGGCGCTGACCTTGATAGTGCCAGAGTTGCCGTCGCCAATCTTCATGATAGCGATGTAGGTGTCGACTGCATCTTGTTTCCCCAGGAAGGTGGCATAGGTGTTGTTGCCAAACGTCTTCTCGCCCAGGTCTTGCATGCCATCACGTTCCATCATAAGCTGCTTCTCCTGCGTGAAATTGGACTGCTCGTGGTAGATGAAATCGAAAATCTCGTCCGAGGGAGCCTTCACACTAAGTTTGATAGAACGCGGGTCCTGAACATATTGACCTTCCCAGTCTTGTGGTACGTCGATTGTGAAGTTCTTACACTCGATCGTGCCAGGCCCTTTCATTACTGTTATCTCTATTTCCTCTATTTCCTCCTCAGGTATTTCTGTTGCAGGTTGCTCGGTGGTTTGAGCGGTGCTGTCGCTTGAGGGTTTGTTGTCACTAGTGTTTCCATTACCGTTGCAAGCAGTGAGCATCGTAACAGTTGCAATCAATAAGAAAAATTTTTTCATAATCGGTTAAGTTTGTAAAAAGATAAATGATTATAAATTAGTGAATTAATTGCCTAAGAGGATGTTATAAACGATAGTCACATCAACCGAGGTTACTATTCCGTCACCATCTTGGTCTCCGTTTACAAGAGCGCTGCTGTCATTGTTGAGTAGATAGTTGTAAAGTGCAGTTACATCAACACTGCTCACAATACCGTCCCCGTTGACGTCGCCTGGAATAACAGGAGGAGTGTCGCTCATCTCTTCCCATCCATAGTTGACTCGTTGATAAAAATGTATTTTCTTGGCTTTAGCCTGTGCCACTTGTTCATAGGTTGGCGGGTCGTTGTTCTCCATGATGCTTGGATAGTAGCAATACACATCAAGCCTAGTGCTCACAGCAGGTGCATTGGCGATAAACTGGTCCCAACCTTCGCTCTTGATTTTGTTCCAATAGCAATACAATAAAGTCAATTTAGAATTTTGAGAAAGATTCAATGTTGAGAGATTATTCTGGTAGCAATATAGATGTTGAATATTTGTGAATCCCTCAATTCCTTTGAGATCGGCAATGTTCATGTTTTTAATGTCAAAACCATTGATATTAGCATTCTCACTTTCATAAACAACGGCGTCTAATCCTTGGGCCGTGCCGTGAAGGTAGGAGCGGAAAGCATCGTCGGGGAAATGAGCATAGTCTAAGGGCCAATAGTCTTCAAGGGCATTAAGTGAATAAGTTTGGGTGCCATTCTTTACAATGAAGTCAAAACCATTGCTTTTTATGTTAGCAAGTTGCGAGCGGGTTGGGAGCGGGTTGCGCTCATTTGCTGTGGCATTAAAGCCTTCTATCAGGCCCTCTTTGTCGCTTGGCACCGGGTTAAGGGAAGATACCAATCCCGCCCAAGTGATGCCCGAAGGGTTGTCGTAACACTTCAAGTGATAAAACTCCCTATTAGAATATAATCGCAGAAGTTTTGTCTTACCGCCCTGGTCCCATAGTCGACGAAAACAGAAGAAATAATTAATGCCATACCAGTTCTCAACATTCTTCAAGACTTCATTTCCTGCTGTTTCAATATTGATTGTGCGCCTTTCAAAAATCTCGTAGGTTTCCAGATTTGAGCCATATTTTTCTGTAACCCATGAACGGAAGGTCGCATCGGGGAAGTTTGACTCGTTGACGGGAATTCGCTGTGAAATAATGATGTCCCTGCCTGGTAACACATCATTGCCTGCGTTGACAAATGTCTTTTGGTCGCTGCTGAATGTCGCTGTGCCAAAGTAGGAGTAGTTTGTGAAACTATTAATTGGGTTGATGCCATAACCAATCGTCATCGTTGTGTAGGTGGGCATAGTGAATGATTTCACATTGCTCATGGCAAATGCAGTTTCGCTGCCAGTGCGTAGGAGCAGTGCCGATCCGTCGCTCGTCACACTGGAAAAACGTGACAGGGCACTGCCGTTTTCACTATAGGCATAAACTCGGGAGTGGTGGAACACTATTTTCTCGTCGCTGGTGCTGCTGCACGATAAGGTGGGGTTGGAATTGCCCTTGACGTAAAAGTAAAACGTGGCGTGGTCAAATGTCACGGTTGCTCCATTGCTGACATACAGTCCATTGGCATCACCGTCGGTGCCGTGAACGCTCGCCTGAATCAGCGCCTCGCAGATGAAGGTGGTGCTAGCGTTAAGCCTGATGGGGGCACACGTTGTTGAACTCAAGTAGCTGTTGGCAGTCTCAAACATGACAGTGAGTCCGTCGCAGTTCTCATTGTAGATGCAACGGTTGTCATTGCCGGTGCGTTCAATCTTTACGTTCTTGAGTGTCACCGTCTTGGTTGAAGGATTATAAACCACCGAGTAGGGTTGGCTGGAGTCGTTGGCCTTGATGTTAGATCCTTTCACATTAGTGTAGTTATCGCTGTTGACAGCTACGCCTCCAATCTTGAAACCATAGTAAGTTGAGGCTTGAGCTGTGAAAGCGATAGCAATTATTGCGAATAAAAAAAATGATTTTTTCATATTTTTATTTGTTGTTTTTGATTGCACAAATTTAGTATAAAATAATCTTGTATGCAAAAAACTGACAACCAAAACGCTCGTAACTGAAAGAATATTCGTACCTTTGCACATTCAAAATAGGGCATTATGTGGATTTTGCTTGCAGTAATATCGTCGATTAGTCTTGGTTTCTTTGATGTCTTCAAGAAACTTTCGCTAGAGCGCAACAATGTGTTTGTTGTGTTGATGCTCAACGTGTTGATGTGTAGCATCATGGTTAGTCCACTCACAGTAATGTCGCTTATGGGTAAGCCAGAGTGTGCCCTTTCAGCTAATGGACATGCTTTGATAGCATTAAAATCGGTCATAGTAACCTTGTCATGGCTTTTAGGCTTTGCATCAATTAAATATTTGCCTCTGAGCATCAGCGGTTCAATCAATGCTGCTCGTCCTATCCTAGTGCTTATTGGAGCAATAGCAATCTTTGGTGAGAGTCCCAATGCTGTTCAGTGGGCAGGTATCATCCTTGGCTTTGTGTCTCTGCTATGGGTTGGGTTCATTGGCCGACGCGAGAAGACCGAGAAAGGCTTGGGTATTTGGATTATTTTAGGAATCATTTCGATTGTGCTGTGGGCAGCAAGTGGACTCTATGACAAGTGGTTGCTGACCAGTGGTTACAAACCACTCGCCATCGAGGCATGGTATCCTTTCTATCAAACGCTTATAATGATTGTGATAGTGGCGGTTGAGCATACTCATCAACGCAGTATAGACCGTTTCCACTGGAACAAGAACATCGTTGTGATTTCGGTGTTTATCATTATTGCTGACCTTGCTTATTTCTACAGTCTGTCTTATCCTGAGTCACTAGTTTCAATTGCCTCGATGATTCGTCGTGGCAGTGCACTCGTGGCATTCTTCTATGGAGCAATTGCCATGAAAGAGAAAAACCTGCGACTCAAAGTTATCGACCAGATAATTCTTATCGCAGGTATGGCATTGATTATTATAGGTAGCTTGTAAATAATGCATTAAGCACTATTCCTAGACACTACTAGTCACTCGTAACAGGAATCTTATCAACGCGTTTTTGGTGTCGGCCGCCTTCAAATGGGGTGGAAAGGAACGTTTTCACCATTTGAAGAGCTTCTTCGTTTGTCACGAAGCGTCCGGGCATGGCAATGACGTTGGCGTCGTTGTGTTGGCGGGCTAGACGTGCCAGTTCGGGTTGCCAGCATAGCGCTGAGCGAATGCCCTGATGCTTGTTTAGGGTGATGTTTATGCCCTCACCGCTACCGCACACAGCAATACCGGGATAGCACTCACCACTTTCCACGGCAAGCGCGCATGGGTGAGCGAAGTCGGGATAGTCGCAACTCTCCTCGCTGTAGGTGCCAAAGTCTTTATACTCGATGTTGTTTTCTTTCAAGTAGTTGATAACTGCTTGTTTTGTGGCATATCCAGCATGGTCGCTACATAGAGCTACTGGAATGCCTGGTTTTAAGATGGTTTCCATATTGTCTTGTGATGTTAGTTCGTCATATATTTGGTCAAATTTTTCTCTGATTGCAACAGGGTTTTTGAGCATCTCGCGAAAATCGGCAAGAAGCTTAGCATTGCTCGACTCGGGAATCCATAGTTTCAGGTAACCTCCCTCGGCATACTTCTCGGCCATGTGCTCCATAAATCGTTGATAGTTCTCCTCACGGCTCAAGTTAGGGTAGTGCTTGAACGAGAATTGGATTGTGCGTCGCACGATGGTGTCACCGTCAATCTGACGGTCGGCTTCGGCAACAATGCGACCATATATGCTTCGTGGCTGGTGGTCGCTCGAGGCGCGATGGTCTTCGGCAGCTTGAGCGATAGTTTCTATTTCGTTGTCGGTGAACCATTGCAGCAATCGCTCATCCTCGCGCACGATGCGAGCGCTCTCGGTGTGATGCACATCTCGCCCCACTTCCAACCCCAAGTCGTGATAGGCAGCAGCCACGAGCAGCATGTCGCGGTCGACGGTGGGGTAGTGCTTTGCAAGTTTCTGGCTTTCTTGCATTACGTAGTGCACATGGTCACGTCGGTGCCCAGCATCAAATGCATCGTAGCGTGGCACTATCTCTAGTTCAAGGAATGTTGCTATTTCGTTGTGTCGGTCGTTCATTTCAAATAGTTGATAATTTGTTTGGCTGCAGTTGTAGTACAGTCTTTTTCGGTTAGTATTTCAGCCATGTTCCTGTAGCCTTCAATCATGGTGTGGCGCTCGCTGCTGTCGTTGAGCAGTTGAGTGAGGTGGTCGTCAACACTTTCCACATTGCAGTTGTGTAAAAGAAGTTCGGGAATAATTGGGGCGTCCGCAATAAGATTCGGAAGGGTCACATATTTGCCCTTGATGAGCTTGCGGTAGAACATGAAAAGGAGCTTGCTGCCGTTCATTCGGTAACATGCCACTTGCGGAGTGCCCAATAGCGCAGTTTCAAGGGTTGCTGTTCCTGATGTGACAAGAGCTACACGGGCATTACGTACCAACTCAAACGTCTGGTCGCGCAGTACTGGAATCTTTTTGCCTTTAATAGCAAGAAAGTAGGCATTGTCATCAATGCTCGGGGCACCGGCAATCACTGTCTGACAGCTGTTATGCAGTTTGGCGGCAGCAATCATGGTGGGCAGATTGTCGCGTATCTCTTTCATGCGTGAACCGGGCAACAGGGCAATGATGGGTTTGCTTGAGTGGAGTCCATTCTCTTGACGAAAGTCACTGTCACTGCGCATGTCTTGTAGTGCTATAGCAATCTCTTTGACAGTAGGGTTTCCCACATACTCAACTTCATAGTCATGCTTGCGGTAGAATGCAGTCTCAAAAGGTAAAATAGAGAACATTCGGTCCACGTAACGCTTTATGTCCTTGACGCGCCATTCTTTCCACGCCCACACCTTGGGAGATATGAAATAGAATACTGGAATTCCTTGACCCTTAGCCCACTTTGCCATCTTGAGGTTGAATGAAGGGTAGTCGATAAGGATAAGGGCATCGGGGCGCTGTGCTGCCATTGCCTGCTTAGCTTGCTTCATGAAACCAAGGATGCTGCGCAGATGCTTAAGCACCTCAATAAAACCCATGAATGCCATATCGCGGTAATGGATTAGTGGAGCGTGGTCGGCACTACGTGCCATTAAGTCGCCACCCAAAAAGTTGAATTGAGCATCTTCGTCATGCTCTTTGAGGGCTGCGATTAGCGCGCTACCATGAATGTCGCCCGAAGCCTCACCAGCTATGATAAAATATCGCATCGTTTAGTTTTATATTTTATTCTACAAAGTTATATAAAAAATGCCTACTATGAAAATAATTTTGTGAAGTACAAAAAGATTTGTAATTTTGCAACCTGTTTTAATAGGCAAGTTTCTTAATAGTTTATAGCCCATTAACTAAACCTGATGTTAGATAATATAATTGCTATACATACTTTATAATAAGGTTTTTATATAGAGACTAATTAATATTTATTAAACTCAACTTTTTAAAAAAATGAAAAAATTATTACTTTCTATTTGTGCCTTGGCACTCTGCGGAGTTTCTGCATTTGCTCAGGGAACACTCACTGTTGCCGACAATCAGGCAACAAACTCTAAAGTACCCATCAACACTTTGTGGTATGATGCAGCTGGTACAATCTCACAAGTAATTTATCCTGCTGAAATGCTCGAAGGCTTGCAGGGAACAAAAATCACTGCCCTGAAGTTTTACGTCAGTGGCAATGGCACTCAGATCTCTCAAGGTGCCTACGATGTTTCGATGGGTATCACAGAACAAACACAATTTGAAACAACTACAGCCATCACTGGTCTTACTGTTGTGAAGACTGGACAAGTGGCTCCCGAGAAGGGAACTACTGAGTTGGAGATTATCTTTGACGAACCATTCAATTATGAAGGTGGAAACCTGGTACTTGAGACCAAGGTTACTACTGGTGGTGGTTATGGTTCTTCTTATTTCTATGGTGAGAACAATAGTCTTAAATTATCGTTCTCTCGTACTGAAACATTTGGTTTCGTGCCAAAGACAACTTTCACCTATGAGACTGAGACTGCCGACTATGCAGTGAAGGTTTCGCCCGAAGCTCTCGACTTTGGAAGAATCAACATTGACACCGACAAGACTATGGAGATTACTGTTAAAAATCGTGGCAACAATGCCGTGACTCCAGTTGTCGAGGGTCTTGCAGCTCCTTTCAGCACAACCTACACAGCTACCGAGATTGCTAAGAATGAGCAAGTTGTTATCCCAGTTAAGTTCGCTCCTACTGAGATTGCCGACTACAACACTACCTTTACAATCAACTGTGGCGAGGCTGGTAACACCGAAATTACCTTGAAGGCTGTTGCAGTTAATGAGGTTGAACTCACCATTTGCGATGGCGAAATAAACAATGAGTATTTCCCAATCTATGGCTACTACATGGATAACGTGGGAACAAGGTCACAGATGCTTTATCCTGCCGAGAAGCTCGCTGACGTTGTTGGCTATAAGATTACCGGAGTCAAGTTCTACCCAACTGCTGCTATGGCCTTCACAAGTGGAGCTACTGAGTTGAGTCTTAAGGTTACTGATGAGACCGAATACGTTACTGAGTCAGCAATCGCTATTCCATCAAACCTCGTTACCGATCTTACCACCGTTGCTACTACTGAGCTTGCTGGTGGCGCCGAGGTTCTTGAGTACGTTTTCAACGAGCCATTCCTTTATGAAGGTGGCAATCTGGCCGTACAAACTCTTTGCTCAGTGAAGGGTAATTGGTCTAGAACTTACTTCCATGGCGAGGAGCAGAGTGTTCCTACAGCTACCTGCTTCTGGGGTGGCACTGGCAACAACTTCACAACCAACTTCCTGCCTAAGATGACTATCGTTTACTCTAAGGCTCCAGCTCAGGATGTTGTTGCTGGTGACGTTAACGGCGATGGTATGGTAACAAGTGCTGATATTACTGCCCTATACACTTATCTCCTCACTGGTGATGATTCTGATATCGTTAATGGTGATCAGAATAATGACGGCAGCATCTCTTCAAGTGACGTTACCACCGTTTATTCTATCCTTTTAAATGGTAAATAAATCTACAACATTTATTAAGAGCGATTGCTCGCCATTTTTAATTAACCATTTATTTATTAGTCACAAGTCACAGAGCAATCAATTACAATAAATGTTACGCTAAAAGGCGGACCTCTGATTTCAGAGGCCCGCCTTTTAGATTGATTAAGCTTTAATGACCGAACAATTCCATAATGGTTGTAGTGCATTTGTGTTACATTTGACTCACATTATTTGTTAAAACTTTAGTTTGGATTTTGTTGTTAGTTGCAGAAGTAGTAATTTTGTAGATTAAAATCATGAATTATGGACTACAAAGTAGTAGCTACAAATAAAGACACTAAGGCTCGTGCTGGTGTGATTACCACCGACCATGGCGAGATTATGACTCCCATTTTTATGCCTGTTGGCACTGTGGGTAGCGTTAAGGCTGTGCACATGAACGAGCTGAAAAATGATATCAAGGCTCAAATTATCCTGGGCAATACCTATCATTTGTATCTGCGTCCGGGTATGGATATTATCGAGCGTGCTGGGGGGCTTCACAAGTTCAATAGTTGGGATCGCCCAATCTTGACCGACAGTGGCGGCTTTCAGGTTTTCTCCCTCAGCGAGAATCGCAAACTAAAGGAGGAAGGCGTGACATTCCGTAGCCACATCGACGGTTCTAAGCACTTGTTCACTCCCGAAAAAGTTGTCGACATTCAACGCAGCATAGGCAGCGACATAATGATGGCACTCGACGAGTGTCCTCCAGGCACTAGCGATTATCGTTATAGCAAGAAGTCGCTGCGACTCACTCAACAATGGCTGGAACGTGGGTGGAAACACTTTAATGAGACCCAGCCACGCTATGGCCACAGTCAGGCTTTCTTCCCCATTGTGCAAGGGTGTACCTATGAAGACCTACGTCGCGACGCAGCCAAGCATGTTGCCGATCTGGGAGCCGAGGGTAACGCTATAGGCGGACTTGCTGTGGGCGAGCCCGTGGAGGTGATGTATGAGATGATTGAGGTTGTGAACGAGATATTGCCCGAAGACCGTCCTCGCTATTTGATGGGTGTAGGCACTCCAGCCAATATGCTCGAAGCTATTGACCGAGGTGTGGATATGATGGACTGCGTGATGCCCACCCGCAATGGACGCAATGGCATGCTTTTCACTCAGCACGGTATAATGAACATGCGCAACAAGAAGTGGGCCGACGACTTCTCACCACTACAGGAAGATGGCGCCTCGGTTGTTGACCGTGTGTATAGTAAGGCCTATGTTCGTCATTTGTTCATAGCTCAGGAACTGCTTGCCATGCAAATTGCCAGCATCCATAACTTGGCATTCTACTTGTGGCTCATGGGAGAGGCCCGAAAACACATTATTGACGGTGATTTCAAGACTTGGAAAACTGCAATGGTTGAACGAGTGACAAGACGATTATAAGCAATGGGAATAACCAGAAGGTTCAAAAAAGGTTCTGATTCCTTGCTGCAAAACAGTGACAAGCAGTGGGAACTCATAGGCGAGAGCACACCGACGGTGCGCTCCCAGTATGACTTCACCCAAATGGAAATACCTAAGGTTCCGGTAGAGAACCTTCAAGAGCAAGCCACTCTTAATAGTGCACCCGAAGATGAAATCCCAGAGATGCCACAACGCAAAGAAAAGAAGAAAAAAGAGAAAAAAGGCGGGCCATGGATCAAGCATTTCGACATGTACATCATCAAGAAGTTCCTTGGCACGTTCATCTTTGCTATTTTGCTGTTGCTGGCTATTGTGGTGATGTTTGATATTAACGAGAAGCTCGATGCAATGCTAACAGCGCCTCTCAAAGAGACCGTATTTAAGTATTTCATGAACTTCCTTCCCTATTTCGCCAATCAGTTTGCACCGCTTTTTGTCTTTATATCAGTAATCTTCTTCACATCTAAGCTTGCCGACCACAGCGAGATAATAGCAATGCTCTCAAGTGGAATCAGTTTCAAGCGGTTAATGGTGCCTTATCTGGTGAGTGCGACAATTATCGCTGTTTTCACTCTTGTTCTAGCTCTTTATGTGATACCACCTGCCAATGTGAAGAGAATTGAATACACCAACCAGTGGGTGAAAAACAAACGAGTGGATTTCGGCGATAACATTCAGCTGCAAGTACGTCCAGGCGTGATGGCCTATCTCTCACGCTATGACAACACCACGAAGCGTGGTTTCCGTTTCACGATGGAGCAATTCAGCAATAACACCCTTGTATCGCGCATCACAGCCCAAGATGTAAAGTATGACACTTTGGGCCGATGGAAACTCAATGATTATGGTATCAGAAAGTTTGATGGTCTCAATGAAACTTACACTAAGGGGAAAATGCTGGATACTGCTCTGAACATTGAGCCTCGCGACTTCCTTATAGCAAAGAATGATCAGGAGATGCTTACATCGCCACAGCTTCGTGATTATATCAACAAGCAGAAGGCAAGAGGCGTGGCCAACTTGCAGCAGTTTGAACTTGAATACGAGAAGCGCTTTGCCATGACTGCTGCGGCCTTTATCTTGACGGTTATAGGTCTGTCTCTATCCTCGCGAAAGGTTAGGGGAGGAATGGGTATCAACATTGGCATAGGACTGATGCTCAGTTTCTCCTATATCCTGTTTATGACGGTGACGCAGACTTTTGCAATCAGTGGTTACACTTCGCCACGCTTGGCAATGTGGATTCCCAATATAGTTTATACTATAATAGCGGTTTTCCTCTATCATCGTGCTGCGCAGTAATATAGGAGAAAATTATATAAAAATGAGTATGAGCTGTTTCTCTAACAGAAAGAAGCAGCTCATATATTTTAAGTGGAAAACCTTAGATTTTAAGTTATAATGCTATAGCAGCCTCCAATGCCAGCTTCATCATGGTACGGAACGACGTTTGCCGTTCTTCGGCGCTCATGGCAGTGAAATCAACTAGTGAGTCGCTGATGGTGAGTAGGCAAGCTGCACCTTTACCCATCACGCGGGCATTTTGGAATAGAGCGAAACTCTCCATCTCAACGCAGTCTACTCCGGTTTTCTCACGTATGGTTAGCCATTTTTCACTATTGGGCCCTCCATAGAATACGTCGCTTGAATGTACTTTGCAAGGAGTGCAGTTAATGTCCAGCTCTTTAGCTTTAGCTAGTATGACTTCATTGATGTGTTGGCTTGGGTAAAGCTCATGACTGTTTTCTCCATTATGTACCATTGCATACGACGACTGGCTATATGCGGAGTTTGCAAGAACTACGTCGCTCACCTTGAGGTCGCGGTTGTAGCTTCCTGCCGAACCAATTCGGATAATGTTCTCTACGCCGTAGAATTGGAATAACTCATAGCTGTAAATGCCAATGCTGGGCATTCCCATTCCACTTGCCATTACCGATACAGGTACACCTTTATAGGTTCCAGTGAAACCAAGAACGTTTCTAACTGTTGTCACAAGCTCTGGGTTGTCAAGGAAGTTCTCTGCAATAAATTTTGCACGCAGTGGGTCGCCAGGCATCAGTATTGTCTTGGCGAATGCCCCTTCGGGGGCATTGATGTGAGGGGTTGCCATAATGGTGTGTTTTAAATTGATGAAGTATTGAAATGTTGTTACTTTTTGCGCTGCCTTTGCGCTGCATATTGGCTGAAGACACGATAGGCATTCTCCACTTGACGAACGTAATTAACGGTTTCGGTGCCTCGGCAATAGCCATAGCTGCACACTGGGTCGTTGTAGAATTCAGGCCTCATTTTCCACAAGACGGCTTCCTCAACATTAGAATACCACACTTGAGGCTTCTTTCCATATTTTTGCGCAAGTCTCATGGCATCGGTCACATGGCCCATGCCAGCATTATAGGCGCCTAGTTGGAACCTCAGTCGTTCGGCTCTGTTGCCTATATAACTTTGTAGGAATTTGTCGCTTTTTGAAAGAATGAGGCTGGCAATATATACACTCTTCTCGGGGTCAGCAAGATCTTCTTCGCTGAATCCATAGCCTGCGGCAGTCTTTGGCATAATTTGCATCAATCCTCTAGCTCCCGCCCACGACACTGCCGATGGGTTGAAGTTCGACTCAACATAGGCCACAGCGGCAAGGACCGTCCATTCTACTCCAGCAGTCGCTGCATATTTCTTGAACAGACGATCATAGGCCGAGATGTCACCTGTGCCACGTTTATAAAGTTTGGCATAATCAACTGTTCCTGATTGCTTTTTGGCTTGCTCTATAATTGTTGAAACCGAATCGCTGAGTGCACGCATCGAATCAAGATGATGCTTGTTCATCTCGAAGTACCTTTGTCTAATTTGTCTAGCACTCGCAATGGTTTGGTTGTTCTTCGCCCATGTATTTATAGTATCGGCGAGCCATTTCCAATCTTTCCCAACAGCCCACGACGCACGTTGAGGAAAGCCTACTTTAAGGCTAATATTGATGCTGTCGTTATAGGTTTTGTTAATTTGAGCTATATCGCTGTCGGCGATAGTTAATGGAAGGCGATGCGATGCCACCATGTTGATAAGGTCTTCACTGAGCAGTGAGTCATTGTCGATGGCATGAATCTTGATGCCTCCACCTATCTCGCTGTCAAGGTTCCGTAATCGGGCTTCATAGCTAGAGCCATGTATTACATACACATCTTTGCCAATGAGTTGAATTACATTGGTGATGGAATCCTTCGACAGGGGTTGGACAAGCACTTGGTAAGTGACGTTTTGCTCGCCGCAGTGAATCACATGCTGCTTATATTCGGCTGTGATGGGAATCTCATAGGCTGCCACGTGAACCTTGTTGTTCTCAACAAAACTGATGAGTTCTTTCATGCTTGTTGCTACATGAAATTTAACATGCATCTTGTTTTGACGGGCAAAGCGGCAAATGCGTTCATAATCATAGCCCAGAGTGTCACCCTTGAGCGTGAAAAAGCTGGCAGGGCTGTAAATGGTGCCAACTACCAGTGTGTCGGGAAACTCATGCTTCACTTCAATGGTAGGCAACGCGGCAGTGCGATCCACCTTGTCTTTCCCGTCTTTTTTGCTCGAGCATGAAACAAGTAATGCCATGAGCCAGATGAGAGATATGAGTGTTTTTATCAGTTTCATTGGATGTAAATAATGTGTTTCCACTATTGATATAACTGATAACAATAGGTTTTTATTGTATTGATGACACTACTTCGAGAAGGATTAAAGCTGCAGGTGCAGCAAATAGCAGACTGTCGATGCGGTCAAGGATTCCTCCATGCCCTGGAATGAGATTGCCCGAGTCTTTCACACCTGCAGTGCGCTTGAGCAACGACTCAAAGAGGTCGCCAAGGGTACCGGCTATCACTACAATCAAGCCCAATGCAATCCATGAATCAAGACCTATGTTCATGGGATTGAGCAAGTGTGCAATAGTTTCTACTTGGGCAATTACTATTGCGGCTGCAACGACTGCGGTAGCTCCGCCTACAACACCTTCCCACGATTTCTTGGGACTGATGCGCTCAAAGAGTCGATGTCGGCCAATTGCGCATCCTACAAGGAATGCTCCCGTATCGTATAGCCACAAGAAGATGAAAAGGCAAAGCACAAGCATCGGTGAGAATTCGCTTGCAAGCGTGTTGAGCAGTGCCAGGGGCAATGCAACATAAAACAACGCACTTAGCGATTGCCGCACATCGGCGATTGCATCGCGATTGGGCATGTACATTTGCATCGTTAGCCTTATGAGCATGTAAAGCGGAACAGGCAGCAGGAACAATCCATACTTTGTCTTGAAATTATAATACAGGAAAAGAGACAGAAACAAGCCTGCTCCTCCTGCTGCATCTACTATCATTGTGGATTTTGGTAATGGCTTGCCATCATGATTGAATAGTCTTGACGCTTCGAGCATTCCAAAGATTACAAAACAGGCCATTAAAATCAAGAACAATATCTTGCTGGTGTTCCACAGTAGCAGCGATGCTACTATAAGTGCCACATATATTCCCCCGTAGAGTGCGCGTGTTGCAATATTCATTTTTGTATATCTTTGTGAGTTGTGTTGAAAAATGCATGCAAATTTACAATTTTTTTGGCAATAATGCATCACAAATCATTAATAAAACACTATCTTTGTAGCTACTATTCTTAAAAATGCTGTAAGATTTTTGCTTATGTATGAACCACTGGCCGAGCGCATGAGGCCCAAGTCGCTCGATGATTATATAGGGCAAAAACACCTGGTGGGTGAAGGAGCTGTGATACGCCGCATGATTGAGAGTGGCAATATTTCCTCGTTCATCCTGTGGGGACCGCCAGGTGTGGGTAAAACCACACTGGCGCGCATCATTGCCGAGCAAACTCAAGTGCCATTCTACACCCTCAGTGCCGTGACAAGCGGTGTGAAAGAAGTTCGTGAGGTGCTTGACCGCTGTAGGGCCGATGCTGGCAGCATTTTTACCAAGGGCCGTCCGGTTCTATTCATCGACGAAATTCACCGTTTCAACAAGTCTCAGCAGGATTCGTTGCTGGGTGCGGTGGAGAATGGTACAGTGACACTGATCGGTGCTACTACCGAAAACCCATCGTTTGAGGTCATACGACCACTGCTTTCTCGTGCTCAGGTCTATGTGCTTCAACCACTTGCAAATGAAGATTTGCTTGAGCTCCTTGACCGCGCAATCAAGACCGACCGCATTTTTAAGGACCGAGAGGTTAGGGTAGAGGAGACCGAAGCGATGCTGCGTTATAGTGGTGGTGATGCTCGCAAGTTGCTCAATATTCTCGACTTGATTTATCAATCGCTAGATGCACACGAGCCTTTTGTAATAAACGACAAGATTGTTACCGACCGCTTGCAGCAGAATCCTTTAGCTTTTGACAAAAACGGCGAGATGCATTATGACATCATATCGGCGTTTATAAAGTCGATACGAGGAAGTAATCCCGATGCAGCTGTCTATTGGCTGGCTCGGCTTATTGCAGGAGGTGAAGACCCCAAGTTCATCGCTCGACGATTGTGCATCCTTGCTGCCGAAGACATCGGTCTGGCCAATCCCAATGCTCTCTTGCTTGCCAATGCCACTTTCGACATCATCAATAAGATAGGTTGGCCCGAAGGGCGCATCCCATTGAGTGAATGCGCGATTTATTTAGCCACAAGTGAGAAGAGCAACAGCGCTTACCTTGCCATTGATGATGCTTTGCGACTCGTGGAGCAAACTGGCAACCTTCCTGTACCATTACACTTGCGTAATGCTCCCACAAAGCTTATGAAAGAACTTGGTTATGGCGCCGATTATAAATATGCTCATGATTTTCCCGGGCATTTTGTAAAACAGGATTACTTGCCAGGGGAATTAAAGGATAATAAAATTTGGAACCCTCAACCCCATACCGCTGCCGAAGCAAAACTCAAGGAACGCCAAGAGAAGCGTTGGGGAGATGATAAATAAAAGTAAGGCACCATCTTCAAATATCATGAGATGGTGCCTTTGTTTTCTAAAATAGTGACTCAATGACTTATCTCTTGAAATAGATGTCAATATAGTCTACACATTCGTCAACGGGGTTGGTCATCTCCTGTATGCGCCAGTACTTGCGGTTGCCGGTAGCCACGAAGTTGAAGGTTCCTTTACGAAGAACTTCTTCACCATTGTTCATGTGATAGATTTTCTCACGTATTTCACCAACAAATATTAAATGATTGGCATCAACGATGTCAATGACACCGTCAAGCTTAACATAGTCGCCGTTGTCTTTGCACTGCTGCTCGGCATCTTTGCAGTTAATTGCTAGCTGCTCGCCTTTGCAAGTGATGGTACCATTGGTTTCTTTCTTGATAGTAACCGAGCCGAAGTATTTCCACGAAATCCATTGCAGGCTGAGCATGTGCTTTCCCACAATCTTGCGTTCGAGAGAAGAGAGATTGTCATATTTCTCTTCTTGTACAGTTTTGCGAGTGTTTTTCTTCTTTGCATCAATAGTGCCTGATACGGCAAAAATTAATGAGGCGAAAAGTAACCCATAAATTAATCGTTTCATAATAATATTTATTTAGTTTGTAAAATTTTCTCGATATAAGCCTTAACTTCTTCTTTTGAACACAAGCCAATCATCTCCTCAGGGTCGCCGCCACCTGGAGCAAAGAACAGTACATAAGGGATACTTTGAATTTCAAGCTCTTGTGCAAGTTTCTTATTGTTATCAACATCGATGCTGTAGAAGTATACGCGTCCTTCATATTCGGCCGCCAGCTCCTCAAGGATTGGTGTTAGTTTTCGGCATGGTCCACACCAAGTAGCATTGAAATCAAAAACCGATGGGGTGGCAATAGCACTTGTTTGTTTGTCAAAAAGAGCCTTATATTCTTCTTGGTCAATTACTTTTATCTTACTCTCGGTTTGAGCATTGGCAACACTACACATTGTGAAGATTGCCACTAAAATTAATAATACTTTTTTCATAAATAGTGTATTAATTATAATGAATATGTCTTATGACTGAAAATTGATTAAAAGGTTTAATACCTTATTGATGCTGAGGCCTTAATAGGTCATTGACAGTCTTCACAGGGTTGAAGGTCTCTATGGGAACTTCAACAAACACAGTGTTCCAGTCGCTCATAGACCCGTTCCACAGTCCTGGCAGCTCAAGAGCTTTTATCTCAACTCCTCCTGTCGATTTCATCGAAATGAGGCCTGTTTCTTGGTCTACAAACTGTTTAAGGTCAAACTTGTTTCCCTTGTAATCCTTGATGTAGCAAACCAAGTCAACTGGGTTGAAGTGAGTGCCGCTCTTCATCAGTTCAACTGCAGCAGGGTCATTCTCATCGATTTGAGCGGCTTCGAGAATCTGTGGTGAGTAGCTTCCGTCAGCGTTATAGGCGAGATAAGGGCCTCCACCCGGCTCGCCCTCGTTGAGTACCATGCCGCACACGCGGATGGGGCGGTTGAGCTTGCCGCGCAAGTATTGGGCAAGTTGCTTTTCGTCCATGCTAGCTGTTGCCTCATTGTGAGTGCAGAGGCGGTTCTCTACAAATCTAAGAATGCTATTAAGCTCGTTGGCGTTAGCGCCCTTGTCAAGAGTTGTAAGATGCTTGGTGATAGCACGCTGAACATCAATCAGGTAACCTCCAATTGTCTTTTTGTAACGAACAGTGGCATTGCGCAATCTCAATGGCACAACATTGTCTATGTTTTTGACAAACACCACATCGGCATCACGCTCGTTGAGATTCTCGATGAGGGCCCCATGTCCAGCTGGTCGGAAGAACAGGTTTCCGTCGGCGTCACGATAAGGTGTGTTGTCAAGATTTACAGCAATTGTGTCGGTCGACTGCTTTTGTTCACTCATTGTAACGTTGTATTTTACGCCCCACACCATTTCCATCCTTGGAAGCTTGGCTTTGAGAACTTTTTCAAACTCCTTGCGGTGTTCCGGAGATGCGGTGAAGTGAATATTTACTTGACGCTTTCTCCCCACTGCATATTGTGCTCCTTCTTCAAGGTGCTCCTCAAGCGAGGTGTGAACACTGCCGCCTGTGGCTTTATGGAATAGAAGTAGTGCCTTAGGAAGGAATCCATAGTTAAGACCTTCTTTATCAAGCATTGCCTTCACAATCTCAACATACTTACCTTCTTCAATTAGTTTAGGTATGGAGACTTTGTAAAGTCGTTCACAAGCCTTGTTAAGAGATGTGTAAAATGCAAAATGGCCTATGTTGTCAAAATAGGTCTTCTCGAAGTCGGTCTCAGGAGCTGTTCTACCTGAGGTCGTGAACGCGAACATGTTCTTGAACATACGGCTTGCTGCCCCCGAAGCTGGAACAAATTTTTCAATAGTTGTGCCCCCTTCTTGCGACTGGCGCCACACTTTGATGTAGTGGCTGATGTCTTTCTCGCTCAGGCGCATGATTCCATTACCAACTGTTGCCACCGAATGAATGCGCAACTGTGGGAAACCTTTCTCAAAACGTTTCACTTGCTCATCTAGCATAGAGGCTGTTATGCCCTTACTTTCAATTAAATGTTTGTCTTGTTCGGTAAACATGGTTTATGTATTTTTGTGATTATTTGCTAATAAAGTGGAATTAATTTGTAAAGTTATAAATAAAAAATTAATTTTGGGTGATTTTTGGGTAAAAGAATGCTAAAAATGACAGAAACTGCTTTTTTTAATGCTCATGAGCGTGCAATGTTGTTTCAATCAATAAATAAATTGTGGAACAACTTGCGCGATGAGATAACCATTGATGATGTGCGTTACTTGCAGTCGATAATAGCAAGTGGGGTTAAGGCCGGCATTTATCGTCGCGATAAGTATGGAATCAATCCAGTTATTAGAACATTGCGCACCGCCGAGCTTCTTCATGACAACATTGCTCCCGACCGCAATATGACGATAGCTATACTCGTTTATCATCTTTGTCGCCTTGAACATGTATCTGAAAATGAGATTTCCAGAATGTTCGGTGATGATGTGACAAAAATGGTGCATGGCCTTATCAAGATATCAAAGATATATAAAAAGCAGTCGGTAGTTGAAGATGATAATTTCCGCAAACTTCTGGTGACTCTTGCTCAAGATATTCGTGTGGTAATGATAATGATTGTCGACCGTAGGGGACTCATGAGTTACATCAACAACCATGAAGACAAGAAATTTGTGCACGACATCTCGCTGGAGTCACGTTACCTCTATGCCCCTCTTGCCCACAAGCTGGGTCTTTATCAACTTAAGACCGAGCTTGAAGATTTGTCTCTTAAATACTTGCAACGAGATGTGTATAACAAGATTGCACTTCGCCTTAACGAAACAAAAGCCGAGCGTGACAAGTATATCGACGAGTTCACAACACCCATTAAGGATGTGCTTGAGCGTGAGCACATTAAATGTCATATAAAAGGTCGTACCAAGTCAATTAATTCTATTTGGCACAAAATGAGAACTAAGAAGGTAGACATGAACGACATCTATGATCTCTTTGCTATCAGGATAATTATAGATACTCCACCCGAATATGAGAAACGTGATTGCTGGTATGCCTATTCCCTTGTTGGTGACATATATCAAGCTAATCCCAGCCGATTGAGGGACTGGATTACAATGCCCAAAAGCAATGGCTATGAATCGCTGCATGGTACTTTCAAGGGAAAGGGCGACAAGTGGGTGGAGGTCCAAATCCGCACTGAGCGTATGGACCAGGTTGCAGAGATGGGACTTGCAGCTCATTGGCGATACAAGGGTGTAAAAGCCGATGGTGGCATCGACCGCTGGATGAATAATGTGCGTGAAGTGCTTGAAGAGGGCAGTAAGGATCGCATGGATCTAATTCGCAACATGCACATGAATCTCTATGATGAAGAGGTCTTTGTGTTCACCCCTCGTGGCGATGTCTTCCAATTTCCCAAAGGGGCTACAGTGCTTGATTTTGCATTCCGCGTTCATTCACGCGTGGGATGCACATGCATGGGAGCTAAGGTTGATGGGAAGAACCAGAAAATCAACTATAAGCTTCGAAGTGGAGACACCGTTGAGATTATCACTTCATCTAATCAGGTGCCTCGCATTGACTGGTTGAACTTTGTCGTCACCAGCAAGGCTCGCAATAAAATTAGGCTGGCTCTAAACGAGGTGCAGTCAAAGCATGCCGAGATGGGGCGGGAACTTGTCCATCGTCGGTTCAAGAATCGCAAGATTGAAATTGACGAGGCAACAATGAGCCGGTTCATTTCCAAAAAAGGTTATAAAACAATGACCGACTTCTATGTGGCTATCGATGAGGAAAAAATTGACATTGCTACGCTTGTAGAAGACTACCTTGATTTCGTTGCCAAACAACAGGAAAGTTCCAAGATACATGAAACTGCCGAGAATTTCGTATTGCAGCACAAAAGCGATAGTGATAATCATGCTAACGATGACATACTTGTGATAGGCAATAATGTGAAAGGCATCAACTACAAGCTGTCTCGTTGTTGCAACCCCATCTATGGTGACGCAATTGTCGGATTCATTGCCAGCGATGGAGCTATCAAGGTGCACAGGCGAGACTGTGGTAATGTGAAGCATCTTCTTGCTAAGTATCCTTATCGCATCATTCGTTCGCAGTGGAGCGGAAAGATGGGTAAGCAGTTTGCCGTCACACTTAAAGTGGTTGGAAACGACGACATAGGTATTGTGGCAAACATCACTTCCCTCATCAACAAGGAAGGTGAGACCATGCTTAGAAACGTGTCAATCAACAGCTCAGGTGGACTTTTCGAGGGGCGTCTCGTCATTGGAATCAACAGCCTCGATAATCTCGATTCGTTAATCAAGAAAATTAAGAACCTCAAGGGCGTGAAAGACGTTCAACGAGTTAGCTACTAAATGATATCAAGTGGCCAAGTCTTGTTGATATTTTCCTTTTGATTAATCACATCATAAATAATTGTTGAAAAGTTTATTAAATATAGGAGTTTTATTTCAGAAATTCTCTTTACCTTTGCACGTTCAATTAAAAAACTAATTCACATTAACTATAAACAATGAATAAGATTGTAAGCAAACAACGTTTCAGCGAGAATGTTACAAAGCTCGTTGTTGAAGCTCCCCTTATTGCTAAAGCTCGCCGTGCTGGTCATTTCGTGATTGTGCGCTGCGGTGAGAAGGGAGAAAGAATTCCATTGACAATCGCCGACAGCGATCCTGCAGCTGGCACTATCACATTGGTGATTCAAGCAGTGGGCGATTCAACCCGCAAAATCTGCGCTCTTGAGCCTGGCGAGTTCCTTACCGACGTGGTTGGTCCTCTGGGACAGGCTACTCGCATCGAGAACTACGGCACAGTGCTTTGCTGTGGTGGCGGTGTGGGTGTGGCTCCATTGCTGCCCATCATCCGTGCTATGAAAGAAGCTGGCAACCGCGTTGTCAGTGTATTGGCAGGTCGCACCAAGGACTTGATTATCCTTGAGGATGAAGTTCGTGCATCGAGCGATGATGTGATTATTATGACCGACGACGGCAGCTACGGCACTAAAGGCCTTGTTACTGCTGGTGTTGAAGAGGTTATCAAGCGTGAGAAGGTTGACAAAGTTGTGACTATTGGTCCAGCTATCATGATGAAATTTGTTTCGCTGCTCACCAAGAAGTATGAGGTTCCCACCGAGGCATCGCTCAATGCCATCATGGTAGACGGCACCGGCATGTGCGGTGCTTGCCGCGTCAGTGTTGGTGGAAAGACCCGTTTCGTGTGTGTTGAGGGTCCAGAGTTTGACGCTCATGAGATTGATTTCGACGAGTTGTTAATGCGCTTGAAAATGTAATTTTATAAACTGAAGACAAATGGAAAACTATAACGAATCTCGCAATGAGGCTTGGCGCGAGGAATTGCGCAAGTCGAAGACTGCAAAAGAGAGAAACAACATAGCACGCGTTGAGATGCCCCAGCTTGATCCAGCCTATCGCATTACTTGCAACGAGGAGGTAAATCAGGGCATCAATGCCGAGCAGGCTGTACTCGAGGCTACTCGCTGTCTCGATTGCCCCAATCCACAGTGTGTCACTGGCTGCCCAGTGGGCATCAACATCCCCAAGTTCATCAAGAACATTGAGCGTGGCGAGTTTGCTCAGGCTGCCGCTACTCTTAAGGAGACTAGCTCACTGCCAGCAGTTTGTGGCCGTGTTTGTCCACAGGAGAAGCAATGTGAGAGCAAGTGCATCCGCTTGAAGATGAACCAACCCGCTGTGGCTATTGGTTATCTGGAGCGCTTTGCCGCCGACTGGCAGCGCAACAACACCGAGCAAGAAGTGCCTAAAATGAAAGAGGCTAATGGTATCAAGGTTGCCGTCATTGGTAGTGGACCTTCAGGACTTTCGTTTGCCGGCGACATGGCAAAACAGGGCTTTGATGTAACCGTGTTTGAGGCATTGCACGAGATTGGTGGCGTGCTCAAGTATGGTATTCCCGAGTTCCGTTTACCAAACAGTATCGTGGACTACGAGATTGAAGGCCTGCGCAAAATGGGCGTTAAGTTTGAGAAAGACGTGCTCGTGGGCAAGACCATTACCTACGATGACTTGCATGAGCAAGGCTTCAAGGGTGTGTTCGTTGGCTCAGGAGCTGGTTTCCCACGCTTCATGGATATTCCCGGTGAGAACCTCATCGGAGTTATGTCAAGTAACGAATACCTCACTCGCATCAACCTGATGAGCGCTGGCCGTGGTGGCGACACTCCTGTGATGCATGGTGAGACAATCGCTGTAATCGGTGGTGGTAACACCGCTATGGACTCAACTCGTACCGCATTGCGTATGGGTGCCAAGCGCGTTATTCTAGTCTATCGCCGCAGCGAGGAGGAGATGCCTGCTCGTCGTGAGGAAGTTGGCCATGCCAAGGAAGAGGGCGTAGAGTTCATGACTCTGCACAACCCCATCGAGTACATTGGCGACGAGAAAGGACATGTTAAGGCTATGCGCGTGCAGCGCATGGAGCTTGGCGAGCCCGATGCAAGCGGTCGCCGCTCACCAGTGCCTGTTGAGGGTGCCATCGAGGAGATTCCTGTTGACATCGTGATTGTGGCTGTGGGTGTTTCGCCCAACCAGCTCGTGCCTCGCTCAATCGAGGGACTTGACGTTAGCCGCCGCAACACCATCGTTGTCAACGAGGAGACTATGCAAAGTAACATTGGCGACCTCTATGCTGGTGGTGACATCGTGCGTGGTGGTGCTACAGTTATCCTTGCTATGGGCGACGGTCGCCGTGCCGCCCAAAACATGGCAAAACAACTTCTGGGCGAATAAACATCCAGTTGAATAAGAAATTGAGGATGCATCCATATTGATGCATCCTCTTTATTATTAATAAATTAATTTCACTTTTTTATGTAGCTCATTTTCGGTGAACTGCGGGTTAGTAACTCATTTCTCTGGCCATGCTATGTAGCCATTTCTCGTTGTTTGTCTCAGTGAGACGTTGGGGTGATAAGCGTGATTTGGCAACTCTATGCCACGATTGTTACCCCTTTTTGTTGTTTTGTTTTCCATACTCAATAATTATTGGTTAGTTGATCGAAATCTTCGATCTTAATGTCATAATAATACTATTCTTTTCATCAATTGACGCTGCAAAGGTACGTATTTTTCCTGATTTGGCCAAGAAAAACATGTTTTATAACATGTTTTTGGACACTTTTGTCACCAATTGAGCGATTTTGATATGTCCTTTACGAGTTTTTCGAGATGTGTTTTGTCGGTTTCATCAAAGGTATTCAGCTCTTTACTGTCGATGTCGAGAACAGCAACCACTTTTCCGTCTTTGTCATGCATTGGCACTACTATTTCGCTGCGAGAGAGACTGCTGCAGGCGATATGGCCAGGAAATTGCTCAACGTCGGGAACAATTAACGTTTCATCTTGTTCCCAGGCTGTGCCACACACTCCACGACCGCGCTTGATGCGGTAGCATGCCACTGGACCTTGGAATGGGCCCAACTCTAGGCGATCGCCATTCACAGTGTAGAATCCTGTCCACCACCAGCCGAAAGTCTCATGCAAAGCAGCTGTTACATTAGCCATCACGCTAATAGCATTATTCTCTCCTTCAATCATTGCCACAATCTGAGGCAATACCTCTTCATATTTCTCTTGTTTTGTCATAGTATGGAAATTTTTTGCAAAAATAAATAATAAATAGAATATTTCGGTGTTTTAAACCAAAAATGTGTAACTTTGTCAAAATTCAAATTTGTTTAGTTATGAAACGCATAGCATATATTATAACAGTGTGCATGGTTGCCATTTTTAGACTTGCTGCCGACGACACACAAGTGCACATCTTTGACTCAAACGTTAAGTCGCTCAAGATAGCGCCCATCAGCAACATGTACTTCCCGCCAATTTATGTGCTGGGAAGCGATGATGTGCTTAACGTGAATTTCGACTATCTTGACCTTGACATCCAGTATCTGCGCTATAGTGTTACTCACTGCGATGCCAACTGGCAACCTTCACAGTTGGTGGAGAGTGAATACATAGATGGCTTTAATCAAGCCGACATTCAGGATTATAAGCCTAGTGAAGCGACGTTTGTTCACTATTTCAACTATGATTTCTGCATACCCAACAATGACTTCATTATCACCAAGAGCGGTAACTATCTGCTTAAGGTGTATCGTCAGGATGATCCTGATGTTGTACTGTTTCAGACTCGTTTTTCGGTGTGCGAGAACACAATGGGCGTTTATGCCGAAGTAAGCACAAACACCGATGTAGACTATAATGCCCATAATCAACAGGTGAATTTTGTTGTTACAACTCGCGATGGCGGTCACATCAGCGACCCATATAATGAACTCGCAGCAATTGTGACCCAGAACTCTCGTCCCGACAATGAGGTTATGGTCACTAAGCCATTGATGGTTAGCGGCAACAAGGTTACTTTTGAGCACAATCGTGACTTGATTTTCCCTGCTGGCAACGAATATCGCCGCATTGAGATGGTGAATATCAACTCAATGAACATGGGAGTGGAGAAAATTCAGTATTTTGAGCCATACTATCATGCAACTCTCTATACCAATGAACCCCGCGTTTATGGTCAATATCTCTATGACAAAACACAGTATGGTCATTTCACCATAAGGACTTCGGGAGCTTACGACTCGATGGTTGAAAGCGACTATATTGTCACTCATTTCACACTTTACACTGGAGAGAAGCTTGATGGAGGAAACCTCTTTGTACAAGGTGGATTCACGCTTGGTATGCCTGCTGAACAGTGCCTTATGCGCTATGACGCCAACCACGGTACATATAATTGCGACATCCTGCTTAAGCAAGGTGCCTATAACTATCAGTTTCTATGGGTGCCAAGTGGCAGTGGAATGGGGCAGACTGGCAAAATTGAAGGCGATAAATACCAAACCTCAAACGAATATCTCGTCAAGGTCTATGACCGCCCCTTCGGTGAGCGCTACGACCATTTCGTAGGATTCGGCATCATCTACTCAGGACGATAATCAGGTCTTTCTTTATACCTGATGATTGATTCATTTTGTGGGATTATCTTCTCATCAAGAGCAAATTCCTGTTTGTAACAGTTATTGAAATTGTCAACGAGATACACGTTGTCAAATTCTTTGTCGCTCTCAGGAATGAAAAACATGAGAATCTTGTTTGAAAGGGGATGGTTATTTGTTGTGTTTCTCAATTCATACCAACCTGTGATGTCGTTGTTGTGACGTTTGTCCTTATTGCTATAAACAAGATAATTCACCCAAAAGCAAAAATCGCGATAGTTAATAGTAGGGGAAAATAGTAGCATGAAATCTTTGCCGCTTGTCTTTATTTCTGGTGTATAATTTTCAAAGTTCTCATCCTCCTCCTTGCCCATTTTGTTAAACGATTCTATCGCTTCATTTATCTCATTCTCACTCATGTTTTGGATTAGGATGAGACTATAGCTATTAGGTGATTCTTCTTCGATGCTATCTAAAGCATTCTCATGCTTTTTTGAAAATGGCCAATAGTAGAGAAGAAATGCGATGAGAGCTGTTGGAACAACAACTAATGATACTCCCTTTATTAAGTTTGGCTCAAAATCATAATAGTAGAAAAGGTAGCCAATAACGACAAAGACAATAGCAATAATGATTTTAACTGGCTTAAGGGAAAAGTTCTCTTTATCCATAGATTTATCTCATTAGTAGATAAACAGTATACCCAATATATATAGCGAGGAAGATGACGCCCTCGATGCGGTCAAATTTCTGTTTTTTAAAGGTGTAGATTGTAACAAAGATGCAAATTGCAGCCACAAGTGCCATCAGATAATCAACAATACTGATGGTTTCCAAAGTGTAAGGATGAATTGTTGACGACACGCCTAGTATCATGAGCAGGTTGAAAACGTTTGAACCAATAACGTTGCCCAATGCCAACTGAGGGTTCTTCTTACATGCGGCGATGATAGCAGTTATAAGCTCGGGTAGTGAAGTACCTACTGCCACGATAGTGATAGAGATTACAGCATCGCTCATTCCCCAAGTCTTGGCAAGAATTTTGGCTTTGTCAAGGAACAGATTGCCACCCCATAACAGAGCACCTAACGACACGGCGGCTATTACCCACAGCAACATCACATTCTTCCCTGTCAGGCTCGATGAGGCCTCTTCATCGGCTTCGGCAAGAGCTTGTTCTGGATTCTTTCCTTTTCTAAGTATGACAAATGCCATGTAGACAATGAAAACCAGCAACAGGAACACACCATCAAGACGAGAGAGTTCATTGTCCGGTAGGCCAAGCCATGAGTCGTTGGCAAGCAATAGAACCAGTATAGTCGCACCAATGCCCACTGGAATGTCACGCCGTTGCTGCAACTTGTCGATGTCAAACGGCAATATCGTTGCCGTCACACCTAGAATCAGGAACACATTGGCAATATTTGAGCCAAGCACGTTTCCCATGGCAATGTCGCCATTGCCAGTAAATGCACTGGAGATGGAAACAAAAAGTTCTGGTGCCGAGGTGCCTATGCCCACTATGGTAAGGCCAATTATAAAATTAGAAATCTTGGCGCGTTGTGCTATTGCTACCGAAGCCTCAACCAGATAGTTGGCGCCAAGCAGCAGCAATCCCAATCCTAAGAATAATAGTATATAATCCATTATAGTATCTTTTAATTGACTGCAAAAATAATGAAATTTTAATTAGGTAGATGATTATTCTACATTAAAATTCATTACAAATAAAAAAACATTGCCTGAAATAACTCAAGCAATGTTTTAAATTCTGCATTATGAATTAAGCATTGAATCAGGCGTCAGCCAATTATGCATTGTGCATTATGAATTATGCATTGATTATTGCATTCCGCTCACGGCAACATCCTTGCAGGTGCGGCCAATCAAGCCTTGTAGCACCTTGCCGGGACCAAGCTCTACGGCTTCGGTCATGCCATCTGCTGCCATATTGGCAACAATGTGGCTCCAGCGAACGGGGGCTGTCAATTGCTTGATGAGGTTCTCCTTAATCTCTTCGGGATTTGTGTGAGGTTTGGCATCTACATCTTGATAGATAGGGCAAATGGGCTCACTGAAGTTTGCCTCATGGATAGCCTTTGCAAGCTCCTCGCGAGCTGGCTCCATGAGTGGAGAGTGGAACGCGCCGCCCACTTTCAATGGCAAGGCGCGACGGGCACCAGCCTCTTTGAACTTAGCGCAAGCTTCTTCAATTGCTTCAAACGAGCCACTGATAACCACTTGACCTGGGCTATTGTAGTTGGCGGGAACGCACACACCGTCGATTGATGCGCAAATTTCTTCTACTTTGTCGTCGTCCATGCCAATGATGGCAGCCATAGTCGATGGGGTAGCCTCGCAAGCCTTTTGCATTGCAAGAGCTCGTGTCTCCACGAGCTTAAGGCCCTGTTCAAATGGCAGAACACCGGCAGCAACAAGAGCCGAAAATTCTCCTAATGAGTGACCTGCTACCATGTCGGGCTTAAATTCGTCGCCAAGGGTCTTGGCAAGTATCACACTGTGCAGGAATACAGCGGGTTGGGTAACTTTAGTCTGCTTAAGGTCGTCCTCGGTACCCTCAAACATCAAGTCGGTAATGCGGAATCCGAGCACTTCGTTGGCTTTCTCAAACATTTCACGAGCCTCGGCGTTATTCTCATATAGGTCTTTGCCCATTCCCACGAACTGCGCACCTTGGCCAGGAAAAACAAATGCTTTCATACTTAAACTTGTTATTTTTAATTGTTGAAAAATTTCTTTAATTTCAAAATCGACCGCAAAAGTACTCATTTTTTCTATTACGGCAAATTTTAACTATATAAATTAACTTTATACCTCCATAATTGCCTTAACAATTATCAATACTATGGGGATTGTGATGCAGAATACGCCTATTAGGTCGATTATAACTCCAGATTTTATCATTTTGGTGATAGGAACATAGCCCGAAGCATAGACAATTGCATTTGGCGGTGTGGAAACTGGCATCATGAATCCTAATGACGATGCAAGTGCTATTCCCACGGCAACTGGGATGGGACTGAAACCTAACGAGGTAGCTGTACCAATTGATATGGTGCCAATTAAATTGACTGCGGCAGTGTGGGAAGTGAACTCTGCAAGCAATAGCCCTGATACACAGAATACAGCAATAAGAAGGAACTCCGAAGGATTGCCTCCCATTGCCACTTTGATGCCGTCGCCTATCCAGTACGAAAGGCCGGTAGTGTACATTAGTCCTCCCACAGACAGTCCACCGCCAAAAAGTAGCAGAGTGCCCCAATCAATACCACTCATGCCTTCTTTCCAACTCAAAGTCATTTTGTTCTCTTTTAAGTTGACGGGTAAAAAGAATAACAGCAAGGCGCCAGCTATGGCAGCAATGCTTTCGTGGAAGTGGCTGTCGTAGAATTTCATTATATCTGATTGTTGCCCATAAATCAGGGTTAGTATGCTTGGAGCCACCCATAGCACCACAGCAACTCCAAAAGCGATAAGGGAGTTGACTTGAGCACGTGTCCATTTTCCTAGACCGTCAACATGCGAGCGGATGAACTCTCTTGCCCCTTCTATGTGTTTTACGTCGGATGGGAACATGCGCCAAAGCACGAAATAGGCAACAATGAAATAGAGAATCATTGCCACAACCCCCCATATCATCCAATCGAAAAATGAGATAGATGGCGCGTCGGGTGCCAATTGTTCGAGAAAGCCTATCATCATTATATTGGGGGGAGTACCGATGGGGGTTAGCACACCGCCTATCGAGCAGGCGTATGCAGTCATAAGCATTAAACCTGTAGAGTACTTATATTTGCTCAGGTTAATGGTCTTGCCGTTGGCAGCCATCATTTCTCTAATTGCTTCAAGCAGACCCAGTGCTATAGGAAACATCATAGCTGCAGTGGCGGTGTTGCTTATCCATCCAGAGCATATCATACACGCTAAACCAATGGCAAGGAATATGCGTCGTGGAGAGTCGCCCACCCATTTCATCGATAGGATACCATAGGCAATTCGCTTGTCCAATCCGTTGACCATCATTCCCTTGGCAAGGAGAAATCCACCCATGAACAAAAATATCATGGGGTTGGCAAAGTTGGCGAATGCTTTGCTGACATCTGTCACCCCAAGGATTACGCACAACGTGGGGCCAAGCAATGATGTTACGGGTATAGGCACAGGCTCTGTAATCCACCATATTGCTACAAGTGACATGATGGCAAGAAGGTGATGAGCGGGAGCCGAAAGTGCCTCAATAGGGAGAAACCACAGAAATATCGCCACAATAGGGCCCAAAATGGCGCCTATAGATCGGCGCTTTATATCAAAAGAGTTGCTGTTTTTTGCCATGCTATTAATATTTTGTGTGCAAATATACTGTATTTTTGCATTTTATTAAGTATTTTCTATAAATATTCATTAGAAAAATTGTTGTTTGGTTATAAAACTATGCTTATATATTTGCCGTCTCATCTTTTTTGTTTAAATTTGCAAGTTATAACCAATATTATACTATCATGTTGAATTCAATTTTATTGCTATTTGGCAACTTAGGCACTACCGAGTTATTAATAATTGTGCTTATCATCTTGTTGCTCTTTGGAGGCAAGAAGATTCCCGAGCTGATGAAAGGTATTGGCAAGGGAGTGCGCAGCTACAAGGAAGGCCTTGATGACGTGAAAAACGAGATAGAGAAACCGCTCAAGGAAGGCGTCAAAGAAGCCGAGAAGAAAGCCGAAAAAAAGACTGAAGATATAAAGTCTAACGAGTAATAGCTTTGCCTCTCAATGGAAGGGGGAAACAAGGAACAGTTGCAGGAGATGTCGTTCTGGGACCACCTTGATGTTTTGCGAGGTGTGCTCATAAAGATTGCCGTAGTTGTAGTAGCTATGGCTGTCGTGTTTTTTGCACTCATGCCCACGATTTTCGACAACGTGATTCTTGCTCCATGCAAAGGGGATTTTATTCTTTATCAACTTTTTGAGAAACTCACAGCAGGCATCCCTGGACTGCCACATTTTACCACCGACGGTTTTCATGTTGAGCTCATCAACATTCAGTTGGCATCGCAGTTCTTCATTCACATGAGCACCTCATTCTGGCTGGCGCTTGTTTTCTCGTTCCCTGTTGTTATATATCTGCTATGGAGCTTTGTGTCGCCGGCACTCTACGACCACGAAAAGCGTGGCATTAAGCGCGCATTTGGTTTTGGAAATCTCATGTTCTTCCTTGGAGTTGCTGTTGGATATTTTGTGGTCTTCCCTGTGACACTACGATTTTTGGCTGACTATCATGTGAGTGCGATGGTACCCAACCAAATATCACTCGATAGCTATATGGACACCTTCTTGATGCTCATCTTCATCATGGGTATTATTTTTGAACTCCCATTGTTGGCATGGCTATTGGGAAACATTGGGGTGTTGAAGCGTAGCTTCTTTAAAAAGTATCGCCGTCATGCCGTTGTGGTACTTCTCATTTTGGCAGCATTCATAACTCCTACTGGAGATCCTTTCACCCTCACCATTGTGTTCCTTCCCATTTACATGCTCTATGAGTTAAGTGCCTGGTTGGTGAAAAAATAATGCTATTGAATAATCAATAAGAACTAGTAACTGAAAACAAACAAACGAATGAAAGAAAAAAGAGCAGGTTTTGCAACACGTATGGGTGCCATTGCTGCTACTGTGGGTAGTGCGGTTGGACTTGGCAACATTTGGCGTTTTCCTTATCAGGCCGGAGCTAATGGCGGTGGGGCATATATACTCGTTTATCTTCTGTGTATAGTATTTCTGGGATTGCCAATTATGATGTCGGAATTCATCATAGGTCGTTCCACCCACAAGAACATGAAGGGGGCAATAGAGCAGTTGACCCCTGGCTCGCCGTTTAAGATTTTCTCTTACATTGGAGTGTTTGGGGCTTTGCTCATATGTGGCTATTATAGTGTGGTGTGCGGTTGGGTTATAGAATACTTGTGGAGCTCGTTTAGTGGAAGTTTGTTAGAGCATAATCCTGAGGAATTTCCTCAAATCTTCAATACTTTCATTGGCTCCCCCGACCGTTGTGTGATGTGGACGATAATCTTCTTAGTACTCAATTTCTTAATACTGAGCCGTGGCATTCAGAAGGGTGTGGAACGTATGGCAAATATCATGATGCCTTTACTTTTTGTTTTGCTAATTGTCTTCTGTGTGAACTCTCTAATGCTTCCAAGCTCAAAGATGGGCGTAGATTTTTTGTTTAATATAAACTTCGACAAACTTGGCTGGAAAGGTGTTGTTGATGCTATGGGGCAAGCGTTCATGTCGTTATCGTTGGGTGTTACATGTCTTATCACCTATTCTTCCTATTTTAAGGACGATAGCAATTTAATGAAAGATGCGGTGACAATATCATCTCTCGACACGCTCGTTGCCGTTCTTGCCGGTATTGTTATATTTCCCGCTGTATTCTCTTTTGGATTGGACCCAAAAGCTGGCCCCGACTTGATATTCATTACTCTTCCAACCATATTCCAGCAGATGCCTGGAGGCACAATTTGGGCTGTGCTGTTCTTTATTTTGCTGTTCTTTGCATCCATCACTTCTACGATATCGTTGAGCGAGATTCCCATCACTTTTATGATAGATGAATACAAATTGTCGCGTGGCAAAGCAATTATTTTAACTGCTTTACAAATGGGTCTTGTTGCTGTGTTGAGCGCATTATCGTTCAGTTCTCTGAGCGATGTGACCATCATTGGAAAGAATATATTTGATTTCCTCGACTTTGTAGGACCAAACTTCTTCATGCTGCTTGGTGGACTTGTTACTGCTATCTATGTAGGATGGATTCTTAAGAAGGATGTTATACATAACCAGCTAACTAATGGCAGAATGCATCGTTCTCGTTTCGTTCAGCCTTATTTAATCTTCTGCTTGCGCTATATAGCACCTGTAGCTATAGTCATCATTTTCTTATATTATGTTGGAATAATCTAAAATGGTTGAATTCAAAAAATACAGCCTTAATATCAAAGGGCGACTAGTGGAGATTGACCGACCGCTAGTCATGGGAATTGTCAATGCTACACCTGATTCGTTCTACGATAGTAGTCGAGTCCTTGCACCCGAGGCAATTGCCGCTCGAGTTAGCGACATGATAGAGCAGGGAGCTGACATCATCGATATTGGCGCTTGTTCCACGCGGCCTGGCGCCGAGGTGGCTACCGAACAGCAGGAAATGGAGCGTTTGAACATTGCTGTTGATGCAGCACGGCAAGCTGCTGGTGACAATGTGCTCATCTCTATTGACACTTATCGCGCGAGTGTAGCTCGTCACTGCGTTGAGCAGCTAGGCGCAGATATTATAAACGACATTTCAGGCGGTGATTTAGACCATGATATGAACACTACAGTCGCTAAACTACAAGTGCCTTACATTGTGATGCATATGCGTGGCACACCGGCAACCATGCAGCAACTCACCCACTACGACGACGTTGCAGCAGAGGTGTTGGAAGAGCTGGCTCGTAAAATCGACACTTTGCACCAACTTGGCGTTAACGATGTGATTGCCGACCCTGGATTTGGCTTTGCCAAGAATTTAGAGCAGAACTACCGTTTGCTGTCATGTCTTGAGGCTTTTCATGCACTTGAGGTGCCACTGCTTGTGGGTGTGTCTCGCAAATCAATGATTCAGAAGGTGCTCAACTGCACTGCCAATGAAGCACTAAACGGAACTACGGTAGTGAATACCATCGCAATGATGAAAGGAGCACACATAATACGCGTTCACGACGTGAAGGCTGCTGTTGAGGCCCGCACTCTTGTTTCTTTCACAAGAAATCAGTAACTTTGCATTTTCAATTGATAACTAAGAACTAACATGATATCTTTTGGCATAAAAGACATAATCGATATTCTGCTCGTAGGAGTTTTGCTCTACTACATTTACCGAACAATGAAGGAGAGTGGGGCGCTCAACATCTTCGTAGGTGTTTTTGCGTTTATTGTGGCGTGGGTAGTAGTCGATAAAATCCTCGACATGAAGTTGCTCGGAACTATTATGGACCGAATCATCGAGAGTGGTATTTTCATCCTCATCATTATTTTCCAGGATCAGATTAAACGCTTTCTTACCGAGCTCGGCTCCAAGCGAGGCTGGAAGTCGCTGGCAAGGCTTTGGCATAGCAGTCAAGCCAAAGGGGAACATAAAAAATGGATTATGCCCATTGTATATGCATGCATGAGTCTGTCAAAATCTAAGACAGGAGCCTTGATAGTTATTAAACAGAATTTTTCTCTTGAAGATTACGAACACTCAGGCGACATCATCGATGCCGAGGTCAACAATCGTCTGCTTGAGAATATCTTTTTCAAGAACAGTCCTTTGCATGATGGCGCTGTGATAATTGATGAAGGTAAAATCAAAGCTGCTGGTTGTATCCTGCCTGTGTCGCACGACACTAATCTGCCCAAATATTTGGGACTTCGTCACCGTTCTGCACTGGGTATCTCACAAGCCACCGATGCCATTGCTGTGGTTGTTAGTGAGGAAACAGGCAACATATCCTATGCACATCGTGGAGAAATGCATCTCAAGCTCTCCAGCACTGATCTAGAGCATGCTTTATCTAAACTTATTGTTTAATTAACGATGTTTCTCATCAACGATAACACTCTTGTAACGCTCGACGTGGTTGAGCGCTTTTTCTGTTGCGACATCGACGCTTGCCTGGGGCAATGTTGCATTGATGGCGATGCAGGTGCGCCTCTCACTTCCGATGAAGAGCAAGAGATTAAGAGGGTTTTACCCGAAATTTGGGATGACCTGCTCCCACGTGCTCAGCAAGAGATTGAAGAGAATGGATTGTCCTATTTAGACCCCGAAGGTGAACTGGTTACTCAGATTCTCGACAACAGCAATTGTGTTTTTTCTTGTTATGCTCCAGGTGGCAAATGCATCTGTGCCATTGAGAAAGCTTACCGTGAAGGACGCATAAACTTTATAAAGCCCATCTCATGTGCCCTATACCCTCTTCGTCTAAAGACTTTGAGCAATGGCAATGTGGCGGTAAACTATCATCGATGGAAAATATGCAAAAGCGCCGAGGTGCTAGGACGTAGCAGAGGCATTAGGGTCTATCAGTTTTTGAAAGAGCCGTTGATTCGGCGTTTCGGGCAAAAATGGTATGATGAATTGGTTGCCAACTGTGAATTATATATTAAGCAATACCTGACTTAGAATCATTTTGATAGATAACTATAAATTATTAAATATCTTTCTAAATCTCTTTGTTGCTATTGATGCTATTGGTGGTTTGTTTCCAGGAGTTTACATTGATGGAAGCAAGAAGATTATCATACGTTAGTTATATCTCAAATATACAAGTGAGCAAGGTTTAGCCTTGCTCACTTGTATAAAAAGTCCATCATATTGAGGACATATGTGCCTTATTTAGCTTTGAAATACTCCGATTGTTGTTGGATTAGTTCTTTGTCGTCAAAGTAGTTTATCTTCATTGCATTGCGTACCTCGTCCATAGTCTTGGCTGCAGTCTCGCGGGCCTTCTCGGTACCTCGACGCAAGATATTGTAAATCTCAGGAATGTCCTGTTCTAGCTCATGACGGCGCTGGCGTATTGGTTCCAGCATCTCGTTGAGGATGCTGTTCAAGAGTTTCTTACATTTCATATCGCCCAAGCCACCACGACGATAGTGTTCTTTCATCTCATCGAGATTCTTGTAGTCGGGCAGATACTTGGCAAAATGTTCGTCCTTCGAGAAGGCGTCAAGATAGGTGAATACGGCATTGCCTTCCACTGTGCCTGGATCACTTACGTTCAAGTGGTTAGGGTCGGTGAACATTGAGCGCACCTTCTGCCAAACAGTGTCCGCATCATCGCTTAGATAGATGCAGTTGCCCAGGCTCTTGCTCATCTTCTCCTTGCCGTCGGTGCCAGGCAGGCGTCGAGCGGTCTCGTTCTCGGGTAACATTATATCAGGCTCAACAAGCACCTCGCCATAGGTGCTGTTGAAACGTCTTACCAGCTCGCGTGTAATTTCAAGCATTGGCTTCTGGTCCTCGCCAGCAGGAACTATATCGGCCTTGAACAGAGTGATATCGGCTGCTTGGCTCACAGGGTAACAGAAGAAACCGAGTGGTATGTTTGCCTCGAAGTTGCGCATCTTTATTTCTGTCTTAACCGTTGGGTTGCGCTCTACGCGGCTCACAGTGATGAGGTTCATCAGGTAGGTGGTGAGCTCGGCAAGTTCGGGAATATGACTCTGAATGAAAATAATGCATTTCTCGGGGTCAAGTCCTGCCGAAAGGTAGTCTAGAGCCACCTCGATGATGTTTTGACGTATCTTCTCTGGATTGTCTGCATTGTCGGTCAAAGCCTGAACATCGGCCATAAAGACAAACATTTTCTCATAATCACCTGCATTCTGCAGTTCCACGCGGCGGCGCAACGAGCCCACATAGTGTCCCAAGTGGAGCTTTCCGGTTGGGCGGTCGCCTGTCAAAATTACTTTTTTCATAATATTATCTTGTCAATATTTTTCTAAATTTAATGCAAAGTTACTACAAAACGATGAAACTGCAATAAAAAAGATAGTTTTTGTCGTTTTGTGTGCATTTTTGTTGATTTTAATTGTTTTGGATTGCAAATCGTCAAAATATTGCTGTTTTTTCTTGTCTATTATTATAAAATGTTATAACTTTGCTTGATTTTCCCTGAATGATAAAAAGGTTATTAAATAATGATTCATTGCTTTTTGTCTTTGTTCAAGTATTTATCACACACTGTCTACTTTAAATAAACAAATAATAACATTAAAAACATTACGTATGAAAAGATTTTTTACTCTATCTGGATTAATGGCTCTTTTGCTGGTAGCAGGGGGCAAGTTTGCGGGATTCTCGGCAAGTGCTCAGCCTGCGTCGTTCAATTACAACTTCACTCAGCAAGATTTTCGTGATGGCGAAGCTGTAAGGACCAACACTCTAAATGTGGTGTGGGACAAAGATGCTGGTGTCTTGACTTTCAACAATTTTTATGCTAACGACCTGGTGAACGACCAAGTTGTTAATTTGGTGTTCCCCTCTTATGCCACCGAAACCTCAAGTCCAACGACTTTGACTTGGGAGAGTGATACAAAAGCCAACTTCACTTGGCGTGCCTGCTCAATGGGTCAAAGTGATATTTTTGCCAATTTGCCATTCTCTTATGCCTCATTCCGAACCTATAAGGCCGCTGTAGTGGCTCGTTTCCAGCACGTGGCAAATCAAGTAAGAATCTATGACCCCGTCAATAATAATGTAGATCCAGGCTGCTATTATGCCTATTACGGTGGTCAAGATTGCCACGGAACTATAGATGTTGCTGCTGGAACAATCGAAATCAGTGACCCATGGGGATGCGTTGTAGGAAACAACAACTGGAACACCATGAGTGCTTCTATTGTGATTGAATATTTTGAGAGATCAGAGATGACACGTGTCAATACAGCTATCAATAATATTAATAACGACGCTCAAGTGGTTAATGTTCGTTATTTCAATTCTCTCGGTGTTGAGTCTTCTACTCCTTTCAATGGAGTGAACATCATTGTTAAAGAGTTTGATAACGGGCATAAAACTGTTACTAAGCAACTCGTGAAATAATCAATAATTAACGCATTGAGGGTGTTTCAGAATGCTGTTTATGATGCATTCTGAAGTGACCCCAAAAAGTTAGACGTTAAACACGTTTATAACTCTCTATGGTATTGAGCTCGGTATTGTACCGGGCTCATACCATTTAACTTGGCTTTTATTCTTTTATTGTTATACCAATCTATATATTCCGCTAAATCA
>JAFSPZ010000052.1 GCA_017451225.1 Muribaculaceae bacterium
CCAGGTGGTTACTGGTACCTGCCATTCCTCACCACTGGTCCAACCAGCGCCATAGATGGTTGCCCAAGTGTAACCAGGTTGGTGCGTGACAGTAGCGTCGTTGGACTGTTGGTATTGCGCCGGTCCAAAGGGGCTACAGTCGGGGGTCTCTTTATAACTGTCCCAGAAGAAACCCTGCAGCATCACTCCGCCATAACTAGCTGGCCATCCTTGGGCAAGGGTGGTCAACGGCAGGAGCAACGCCATTGCTAAAATAATGTAGATTTTCCTCATAATAGGTTTAATTAGAATTGATTGGTATTTTGATTTGTTTAGTATTCTTATGATGATATATTATAATTAATCCACAAAAATAAATAATTTATTGGAAATATGAATAAAAATATAATATTATCAAAGTTAATAAATGTGAAATTGTTTCTGGTAATAGCGATGATGATATCGCAAGCCATTAATCTGAATCATTTTTTACCGAGGAGAGCTTTGCCGTCATGTGAGAAACAATTGGCTTTTTCTTAGAATAATGTAATTCTAACGTTGGTAACTAAAGCGTTTGCGCCAATTGCTCCTATGTGCTGTTCATCAGCGTCACAACACAATATTTTAGGCGGTTTGGAGTTATTTTTATAAACAACTTAGTAATTATAGTGATTTATGAAGAGACTTTTTTCTTTACTGGCTTTAGTGGCTGTTGTACTTGGCTCTAATGCGGCAACAGTAGAAAACGCTTTTTTCAAGGTTTCTACCCTTGACGATAGCTGGTTCCTGAATAATGACGACGCTCTGCGTCCCTATGGTGCCAGGGTCGATGTGGCACGTATGGATGCTCGAGGTGCTACCCTTGAACTTGCTCGCATCGACTACATCGAGGGTGCTTTCGATCCGCTGCTTTACCTTCAGCATCAAGTGGTTGAGAAAAAAGATGTCTTCTGCCGTGCTGCCACTAGTTTCACACAGGTCTATTCCACGCTCATGGCCGGTTATGACGCTCAATGTGTGCAGTTTAAGAAAACCTCCAACAACTACAACTACGACTGTGAGGCGGTAACTTTCAACGTGGGCTATGGCACTGTGCTTGTAATCATGGCGCACAGGGAAGGAAATCCAAGTTTGATAGGTCGCGTGGTCGATGGCATTACATTCAAGGTCGACACCACTCCCATGACTTCGACACAGCAATTTGTCGACGCAGCAAGCAAAGTGGTTGCTAAGCATCATCTCCCCATTGGCAACAACGAGCATCTGTGTGGAGTGGACATGAGCTCCGATTCGTCAACCGTTACTCTCAAGGTTATGGTGCCATATATCACTAAAGAGAGTGTGAATGTGCCGGCTTTTGTGATGAGCAAGCGTGATGCATGGTTCAAGCAAGCGCCCGAAGCGCTGAAATTTAACTTGTTGCTTGCTACAGTTACCAACGAGCGCAAAAGTCTTCGTTATCACTACATCGACACTAAGGGCAACGAAATTGGCACTTTGCTCATCATGCCCGAGGAGTATGATCAAGTAGACGCCCAGAGTTTGGCAATTAAGAAAGCAGAACAGGCTCAAAAAGAAGCTAGAGCTAAGGCCGAGGCTCTTGCTAGAGCTCAAATCGAAGCTAATGTCCAAGAGGAAACGGAAGCAAAGGCTGAAAAAGAAGCCCTTGATAAAGCACTGCAACAGGCTGATTATACCGTTGAGCAAGCTAAGCAGGCAGTTGACAAGGCAGTTGACAAAGCAGTTGACAAAGCAGTTGATGCTCAACAACCTACAACAACGACCTATGTCGTGAAATCGGGCGACAATCTCACTAAAATCGCAAAGAAATTTGGCGTTTCAATCGCATCTATCCGTAAAGCAAATCCCAAAATCAAGAATGACCAAATCAATATAGGTCAAAAAATTACAATCATTAAATAGTAAGATAAATCAGATTTCAGAAGTTAGGCTGGGTCAGACATTGTCAGACTCAGTCTAACTTTATTATGAACTCTCCTTAATACTGTTCAGTAACGTCCTCGTAGGTCTTGTTTCCGTCGTAGATGAAGTAGTGATTGCCGGGTTCCAGCCCTTCGATATTGCCCGTCTGATGTTGGCTGCTTCCAGCGTTGAGAATGATGTTGATGGCGTCAAATTCAACGTCAAAGCGATGTGTCCACCAAGTGATGCCGTCACTGGTGGTGCGAGTTTCGGTCATTTGTGTGCCGGGCCAGTTACCGTTGAGTACATGGTTCTGACCATTTCTATAAATCCATGAATAGAGGAAAGGCGCTGTTTCGCACTGCACGTTGATGATAATTCCAGTTTCGGGCTCTGGTGGAATATTGGTGCCCAAAAGGATGTCATAGATGATTGTGATGTCGGTTGCCGTTATAGTGCCATCGCCGTTCACGTCGGCAGCGATGGAAAGTTCCTCGTCGGGAATGATGCTGCCAAGCAAAATGTCATAAATAATAGTCACATCCACCGATGTCACCATGCCGTCGCCGTTCACGTCGCCAGTCACAAAAGTTGGCTCTCCCCATTGCTCCAGCAGCCACTGATACTTGCTGTTGAAGTTGTTCTTGAACGTGTTTCGGTCGTTGATAATGTCGGCATTGCCATATTGAGGCCAACGGCTTGCGTCGCACATCGCAGCATGGTATGTCTGGTCGATGAAGCTGTCAATAAATGAGTCCATCTTGGCATAGTGATATCTAACAAAGCGATACCAATGCTTTCTTACAATTTCTTGGAAATGAGGAAATTTTGCAATCTCGCCTATCCATGTCTGATTAAAGGCCGGGCGGTCCCAGATGAAACGCCCTATGCCACGATGGTAGACATTGCCAAAGTCCCACACTGGCCCGAACATTATCTTTGTGTCGTTGCCGTTGTCTTTGTGCCAATAGCAGCTGCCATGGAACGACTCGGTGTCGTCAAGAAGTTCCTGGACGATGTAGAAACAGGCAAGAGTGTCGGGGTCGATGTATTGCTCCCACAGGTCATTGGTTTTGTCGTTCACATAGATGGCGGCGTTGGCTGTGTTGATCAGACCTGTGAGATAGGTGCGCTGCTGGTCGCTCAGGTGTTCAGGCGACTTGTAGGTCGAGTAGATGCTTTTTCCGTTACCTTCCACTGTCCTCACTTGCTCTTCCTCATGGTAGTTGTCAATCTCAACAAGCCATCCGCCCGACACGATGAATGGACTTGTCTCATAATCGGCTTGTTCGCTGATGTTGACTCTGTCGGGTTCCACACGTGGTATTTCGGTGAGCATGTACAGACCAATGTAATCCCCGTTCAGGACAACCTCTACTGGTTCTTGCGACGGTGTCCAGGCTAGCCCCATCATGCGGCTCAACTCATATCCCACGGTGTTGCGCAGCCCACCCAGATTGTCGTCGGCATTTGTCATCAGAGCCCAGTGCTTGTTGCGTTTCATGCCTAATAACGGTTTCTTGCTGTCGAGTTTAAGGCGATAGGGCTTTTTGTCAAATGAACTCCATGTGTAGTTTCCTCGTCCGCGAATCTGCATCAACTCTGGAGCATCCTCCGAGCCCACGTTGTCGATACCTTCTATGCCCATGTTGTCGATGTAATATTCAGCGTAGACATATTCGTCCTTTGAAGTGATAGCCACTCCACCATCGGTGTTGATGAACATCACTGGCAGGGTAGTGGAGTAGGCTTTTTCGGAATCGGGATTTTTCCATATCCCCGATGCCCAGTTGTCTCCACTGGTGGGCGTGTAGGTCCAGCCCACAGGGATTGATAGCTCGCAAGTGATGGTGCGCTTCTCTCCAAGGACGTTGCTGATGCGGTCCTTGAGGTTGGGGAAGGTCTCGTTGTATAGTCCATCGGCAAGCGAAGTCTCGGCAAAGCAATATCGATACATTCCTGGCACGGTTTCGGGAATGGTGATGCTCCACAGGTTATCGCCCTCGTTGGTCATCGTCATCACGTAGCTCTCGGGATTAGAGTAGCTACCGAATACAAACTTCACAATAGAGTATTGTGTGAGCGAGTTGTCAAAGTAGAACGTACCTTTGGGTATGTCAAGAGCGCTGGCCGAAAAAACGCCTGCAATGAGAGCTAGCAGTGTTACGAGTGTGTTTTTCATCGTAAGGAATTCTGTTACAAATCAAGTTTGAAAAGCTTGATGGCATTGCGGTCGGTAGCTTTTGAAACATCTTCGGGCGCAATCTCCATACTTTCGGCAATGAAGTTGCAAATGTATGGTATGAATGAGCTCTCATTGCGCTTGCCACGATGTGGAACTGGAGCGAGATAGGGTGAGTCGGTTTCGAGTAGTAGACGGTCAAGCCCCACCACAGGCAAGATGTCCTTGACATTGCTTTTCTTGAAAGTGACGATGCCGTTAACTCCAAAGTAGAAATCACCGCGCTGTCTCACCTTTTCCACCTCTTCAGGAGTGCCGGTGAAGCTATGGAACACACCAGGCGGCAACGGCTCGCCAAAGTTGTCCATCACACTCAGTATCTCATCAAGGGCTTCGCGGCAGTGAATGATGAAGGGGATGTCTAGTTCCTTGCACCAGTGCAGTTGGGTATCGAGAGCCTCCATCTGTTGCTCGCGCCATGTGGCATCCCAGTAAAGGTCAATGCCTATTTCCCCCACCGCAACTGGTTGGTACTTGTCGAGCAAAGGCCGCATAGCGGCGAGTTGGCGCTCATAGTCACCATCCACATCCTCGGGATGCAGGCCCAGAGCGATGGATATGTATCCGGGATAAGCATCACGAGTAGCCACAACTTGCTGCACGCTCTCGAGGTTTTCGTTGGGCAGAACAATGTGTCGCACGCCAGCCTCTTGGGCTCTTGCTATCGCTTGGTCGCGGTCGTCGTTAAAATCACGACAGTATATGTGACTGTGTGAGTCAATCACAGTTTTTTAATGGTCTCGGTCGGCTAGTTGGTTGATAATTGATTCAAACACCTTGTAAGCGTCATAGCTCATCTTGGTCTCGTGCAACAAGTCGAGTGCCTTGTGAGAATAGTTGACAATGGCATTGCGGGCCTGGTCTTTAATGCCCAGTTTCTCGTAGAGTGCCGTCACGCCCTGTATTTTCTCTTGCTTTGGGGCGTTGCTCTCGCTTAGCCAGTGCTTTAGTGCTTTGGCGTCATTGCCGCCAGCCTGATGGATGGCATTAATGAGCAAGAACGTTTTTTTGTTGTTAACTATGTCACCGCCTATTTCCTTGCCAAAAGTTGCAGGGTCGCCCCATACGTCAAGGTAGTCGTCTTGAAGCTGGAATGCAATACCCAGATTCACTGCCATGTCATAGATTTTGTCGGCATTCTCCTTGTCGGTACGAGCAACAATGGCGCCCACCTTGCAAGAACAGCCCAAGAGAACCGATGTTTTGAGCCTGATCATTTTCATGTATTCATCGACCGTAACGTCGTTTCGCAGCTCATAGTCCATGTCATATTGCTGTCCTTCATATATTTTCATGGCGGTTTCGTTAAACACTTCCATAATGGGTGCTACGATGTCGTCGTCTACGCAAGACATGGCTTGAGTGGCCATTGTGAGCATAGCGTCTCCACACAATATTGCCACATTGTTGTCCCATCGGGTGTGTACTGTGGGCTTTCCACGTCGCAGGTCGGCGCGGTCCATTACATCGTCATGAACCAAGGTGTAGTTGTGGAACAACTCAATTCCCAGGGCAGGGTTTATTGCTTTCTGAAGGTCTCCTCCCATGGCTTCACAAGTCATCAATGTGAGCACTGGCCTTACTCGCTTGCCGCCCAGAGCCATAGTATAAGCAATAGGCTCATAGAGCTTGGCGGGCTGCTTGGGATAGTTTATGTTCTCGATTGCCCCATTCACGAGGCGCAGGTAATGATTGTAGTTATGCATAGTGATATTTATGTTTTTTAGTCTTCTATATACTGTTCAAACTCATCCCAAGGTTCATCAGGCTCCAGATAGTCGGGGCGCTCAATGAACATGTCTTTGGCAAGGGTAGGGTCATTTTTTTGAAGGTATTTCTTGAATGTGCGGTTAAAGGCGTTTATTGCTGCTGTGTCGCGTGCAACCTGGAATTCAGCTTGCTGAACCTTGGCGTCAAGGATGGCGTTCTGCATGGCGAGAGTGTCGCTATGGTCGGTCTCCACAACTTGTTTAGCTGCTTCGGTGGCTTTCTCAATGGCTTTGCCCAGCAGTGGCGATTCCTGCGATTTCTTGCTTTTGCAGCCGTAGCCCACCGATATGACGACAAGCAGCGCAAGCGCCCATGTGATAGTTCTCATTTGCATAGTTTCTGTTATTAATTCTGCAAATTTAGTAACACCTTTTGAATTTTGCAAAAAAAATAGTCCCTCACTTCACAAGGGTGAGAGACTATTTTGATGAATTTCAGGGCTATCTGGGATTAAGCCTCTTTGGGTTCAACAATCTTCCAAATCAATGCTGCCAGAGCTGCGCCTACAAATGGACCAACGATGAAAATCCACAGGTTGGTCAATGCAGTGCCGCATTGGAACACAGCGGGAGCGATTGAACGAGCGGGGTTAACGCTGGTGCCGGTGTAGCGGATGCACACCAGGTGAACGAGAATCAGCGACAAGCCAATTGCGAGTCCGGCAAAGTTGTTGGTAGCGCCGTTGGTCTTGGCTGTAGCACCAAGCACTACGAGTACAAACACGCAGGTGAAGAAAATCTCGGCAAGCAGGCCGCCCACCATGCTCACGCCGTCTTGCAGATCGTTGGCGCCTGTGCCCTCAAGGCCGCTGTTGGTAGTCAAGAGATAGAGGATAGCTGAGCCAATGAAAGCTCCAATCACCTGGAACAACATGTACATGCCGCAGTCCTTTGCGCTGATGCGCTTGGTAAGGAAGCAGCCCAAAGTGATGGCTGGATTGATGTGGCAGCCGCTGATGCCGCCAATTGTGTAGGCCATGGCAACTACTGCGAGGCCAAATGCCATTGCGGTGCCAACAACCGATGCCGTATCGGTACCACACTCAAGGCTCACAGCAACGCCGCAGCCCATCAACACGAGCACCATTGTGCCCACCATTTCGGCTAAATACTTTTTCATTTCTTGGATAGTTTTAAAGAGTTAGTAATATAAATGAATTGTTTTTATTTTCTTGTAGTGATGTGGAAGCATGGCTGGCCACGCTCAAACTTGATGTAGCACTCATTGGAATCTCGCAATTCTTTCAGAGTCTCACCCAGTGTGTTCACAAGAACTTTGTAGCTGGCGTCGGTACCTTCAAAGTCGGCAAGGGTGTCGACTTTCTCAAAGCAGTTGTAAGCGATGTCAAATGTGGTGGCATACATGTGGCAGCTCTTTTTCACGGCATTGCGGTTTACTCTCATGAGCCTGCGCACATCATCCTCGGTGCGCAGAAAGGAGGTGACAATAAACCGGTACTGGGCCAAGCCTTGATTTCGCAGTTTGCCTTGGAAATTTGTGGCAATAGTATATAGAAGTACACCGGCTCCAGGAGTGAGATAAGGAACCGAGTGAGTGAGGCTGTCAACCTTGAGAATGTTTGACGACTCTACAAGCCACAACTCGCTCTTGAGCAGGCTGTCGAGTTGGTCTCTCGATTTCAGCGGTTCTATGCCGTAGTTTTGTGCAGCAACAATCTGAGTGTCGTTCACATCTTTGAAACGGTATATCTCTTTAAGGTTTGCGACGCTGCCTGTCACTTTTATAATCTTGCGTGGAGGAGTTATGTCGTTGGTGGGTAAAGCAAAGCTCAATATCATCGTCAGAGCTATGCCAAATGCCACACAAACCACAAGCAACCGAGACTTGTTAATGTTGGTCTTTTCGAACTTCATACTGCAAAGTTACAAAAAATGACCAAAATACACATAATTTGTAAACATTTATTTCATGTGACCCCATTATTTTTACTATTTACACCTACCATAGAGGACAGTTGGACATTTCAAGTAAAGCTTTCTTCATATGACGCATAGCAACTTACAAAAATAGCTTATTTATGTTACGCAATTAAATTCACAAAACAATAGTGGTTAATAAGTATTGATGTAATTTGTGAAAACATTCGAGTAATTTGTGAAACTTAATATGCCGAGAGTAGTTGTAATTTTGCAATGTAATTAAAAATTGAGCGATATAATCAAAATTTAGAACCAGGAACTACTATTTATAGACATGGAACCATTTATTGTAGACCCCCGAAAGACCACCCCTCAGGAGATGGAGCGTGGCATGCGTGATGTGAAATTGGTTTTTGAAATCAACCGCACAATGCCTTACACCGATGAGTATAACAAACTGGTGAAAGAGCTCTTTGGCGACAATCTAGGTGAGGGCAGCACAGTAATGCCACCGCTCAAGGGCGTGTGCTTCGACCTAGTGAAAATAGGTAGAAATGTGATGATTATGCCCGATTGCCTGATGATGTCGCGCGGCGGAATCACCATCGACGACGATGTGATGATTGCTGCCAATGTGCAACTCATCAGCAACAACCATGACCTGCACGACCATCCGCTGCTGCTTTGCAAACCTGTACACATCTGCCGCAATGCATGGATTGGTGCTGGTGCAACCATTCTGCCTGGCGTTACCGTTGGCGAGAATGCTGTGGTGGCAGCTGGTGCCGTAGTGACAAAAGATGTGGCGCCTAATACCATTGTTGGCGGCAATCCCGCAAAGTTTATCAAGAATATTGATTAATGTTAGCATTGGGGAGTCCTTAATAAAGCATAAATCTTGCTTTTATAAACCATTGATTGTCTAATTACTAACATCAAGGTGCGTGACAAACTTTTTGTCACGTTCTTTGCCATGTGCAGTGATGATAGTAACTTTGCAACCGAAACGAACGAAAAGTTACTAACACTATAAATCACATTATAAGATGTTACGAGATATCCTAGTAGATCCTCATTATCCCGACTGCCCCATACGCAACATCTTGTCGCGCATCAGCGACCGATGGTCAATGCTCATTTTGCTCACTCTCGACGGCAAGCAAGAACCCATGCGGTATTCCGACATACTTGCTGCAATCCCCGACATTTCCCAGAAGATGCTGACGGTGGCACTAAAGAACCTTGAAGCCGATGGACTGGTGCAGCGTCATGCTTATGCCGAAATACCACCGCGAGTGGAATACAACATCACCGAGAGGGCAAAAACTCTGATGCCGCACATCAACAGCCTTGTTGGATGGGCTCTGGAAAATCTTGCCGGCATTCTTAACGACAGGAAAAAATATTCATCAAATAAAAATCATTAAACAGCTATTTAAAATGAAAAAGATTGAAACTATCGCACAAGGCAAGAATTTTGCCGCAGCCAACTTTGGCAAACTCAATGAGATTATTGAACACGAACTTCCCATGGGTCCCGACTTCACGCTGCAAGGCAAAGTTTTCGGTGGACAGGCCGTAGGCGCTGCAGCTGGTGAGTTCTCATTTCAAACCCTAGTCCCTGGTCAGGACAGTGGATTCCTGCACACCCACAAGACTCACGAGGAGCTCTACTTCATCCTGCGTGGTGAAGGCCAGTATCAGGTTGATGGTGAGATTATTCCAGTGGCCGAAGGCAGCGTAATCCGAGTCTCGCCCGAAGGCAAGCGAGCCCTTAAGAACACAGGCAGCGAAAACCTGACCATGCTCTGCGTTCAGTACAACGGCACCCCTTTCACCGAGAAAGACAGCCCAATGGTTGACGGCACAATTCTTCAAGAACCACTCAACTGGTGAGAGATTTAAGTTCTTCGCTCTAACAAATCAACTCCATAATTCAGCTGCTGTAGAATTATGGAGTTTTTTTAGTTTTTATATATTATTGAGAAAAAATGGTTAAATTTGCAAATCGAAATAACTCTATTATCAACTTTACAAACTTATAGTGTATGAAAAAAATCTTACTCATTGTCTCATTGCTGATGGTGGCGTTTGCAGTACGGGCCTTGCCATTTGTGACAACACCCAGCGCCACCACTCTTCCCATCCACTGGTATCAGCTGATAATTAACGGCAAGTATGTTTATTTTGACCCAAACGCGGATATTTTTGATCAGATTAAATTGACTCCCACGGCATCAACCGAAGATAATTTCCTTTGGTGCTTTGTGCAAGCCTCGTCGGACAAGATCGTGATTTATAACAGAGCAGCCCACGGATATTTTGAGGAGGACCAATTTGTTACTTCTGACATAAACAGTTCATACATTTGCCACGTTGTGGAGAGAGC
>JAFSPZ010000053.1 GCA_017451225.1 Muribaculaceae bacterium
ACCAACATCCTGGGTAACCGCGACGGTCTCGTACTCGACGAGCCAGCCAACTTCCGCACCAAGGAGGTTAGTAAGCTCTCTACCCTCGAGTCGATTCTCGTGGCCGAAGATCAGCCCGACCTCTACAGCGACATCTTCCACAAGGTTCGCATCAACTACTACCCACCTCGCAACGACAACAAGGAGGGCTGGGACAATATCGACATCTTTGGTTGGATGGGCTATCCAATGCAGATTAAGATCAACTTCCTGTGCCGCGACTCTATCCTCGCAGCTCCTCTGTGTCTCGACCTGTGCTTGCTCATGGACCTCGCTCACCGCGCCGGCCGCTATGGCACTCAGCGCTTCCTGAGCTTCTTCCTCAAGAGCCCACAGCACGACTACACCGTTGACGAGGTTCCCGTTAACCACCTGTTCCAGCAGCACACAATGCTCAAGAACGCCATCCGCGAGATGGGCGGTTACGAGGCCGACGAGGAAATCGATTAATCTCATCTAAAAGAGAAAAACTAACTTCCTAAATATTTGGGTGAGCCTCCCACTCTACAGTGTGAGGCTCACTTTTTCAAAAACAACAAGTACACATTTTTCTCCCCACACATAACCGACAACCACCATGTCCGACCAAGAAAAAATAGCAATAGTGAGCCTCCTCATTGAAATGGCCAATGCCGACGGACGAATTGCCTACGAAGAGATGATAACCTTCAACCTCATTTGCCAAAGGCTGAAAATCGACCACAACTCGTTTGTTGTGGCTCACGGACTCAACTGCGAGCACGCTATCAACGTGCTTAAAACCATGAGCGACACAAAGAAACTTCAACTCGCCAAGCTCATGGTCGACATTATCGACAGTGACAACCAGGTAGACGATTCAGAGATTGCCCTGCTCAACCATGCATGCCGCGAGATAGGCATCGACAAACTGCTCAAATAACTCACGCCACAGCATCTATCAAGATGCTTTAACCATTTTCGGCAAAATTGTTTCGCATAATTTTGCCACTCTCAACAAAAAAACATATCTTTGCCATCACAATAACAAAGAATTATCAAGCAAAATGAAAAAAATTCTTTTACCAATATTCGTGCTTGCAATAATCTCGGCCCTTGTGCCATCGGTACTCACCAGCTGCAAAAATGAAAAGACGCAGACCGACACCCTCGACACAACCGTAATCAAACCACAAGCACTAATGCAGGACTCCGACTCAACAGACACAACACTGCAACAAGATATGGAAGTTCTTAGCATCACTGGCGAAGTGGTTGACGGAGCCAAGAGCCAAGTGACCATCAAGACCAAAGACGGAGAGTTCCACGATTTCTCCTATGAGAACCTTGACCCTAACGACAGCAAGGTATTCTATCACTGGTCGCTCGACGACAATGAGAGCGTCACTATAAAGTATACCAAGGTAAAAGAAAACGGTGTGGAGACCGACCGAGTTATCAGCATTCAAAAAGCTGAGTGACAACAACATATTATAGTACCAACACCTCCACAACAATTGCGGTAGTAGCTCAGTTGGTAGAGCATCAGCTTCCCAAGCTGAGGGCCGCGGGTTCGAATCCCGTCTACCGCTCAAATCAGACCAGCATGACAGTAAGCGTCAAATCAGAGAAAGCTCTTCGCAACAGCATACTAGTAACAGTAGCGACAATAGTGCTTTGCTCGACTGCCGCATCCTGCGCATCAACCGGTAAAAGGACTGCTGGTGACGAGACATCAGCGCCCGACTCTCCTGCTATAGTCGAAAAGGCTTCGCATCTCATCGACATCTACACCGTGAGCGACAGCGACACCGTGTTCATTTGCACTGGTAAGGCATCTAAACGGTTCCACTCAAGCGACAGTTGTGAGGGAATCATGCAGTGCACAAAGAAGATCTTATCGATGACTCGCGCCGAGGCCGAGAAACGCCACCGCACCTTCTGCCACAAGTGCTATCGTGACAGTTTAGAATAGTACAAACCATGTAAAACTACCCATATTATGAAATCAACAAAAAAGACACTACTAATTGGCCTAATAACAGTTGTTTCGGGAATCGGCATTTCAACTGTTGCCACAAGCTGCAACCGCGCCATCACCTACGAGGACGGCATGTTTGACTACGATGACATTTACAACGACGATTCAACCAACGACGTCTTTCAAATAAACAGCGAAATCGAAAACGACGACCAAGAGAGATACTGATGATACAAGCATATCACAATAGCCTCCATCGCCGATTTGCCCCCATCACTCACTTTATTTCCTGAAAACTAACAACTGATTACTTATAACTGAAAACTTTTTTGTACCTTTGCGCCCTGATTTGAGAGGCGTCACTCACTTCGTGTCTATTAACGCCCCCTCAACAACTCACGATTACAAACAACAAACATCTATAACACATCATTTACAACTATGTTAGCTCTCGACAACAAGAAAAAGCTCAAGCAAGAGATTATTGCCTATTTCCTCCTCGTCATTGGCAGTGCCCTATTCGCCATAGGTGACGTGATGTTCGTCAACCCCTACCTCATGGCACCAGGCGGAACCTATGGCCTCAGCAACGTGTTCAACACCGTGTGGCCTTGGAAGATTTCATTATATGCCCTGTGCATGGACGTGCCACTGCTCATCATCGGAACATGGATACTTGGTCCAAAATTCGGTGTTAAGACCATCATTTCCACAGCACTCATCTTTTTGTTCACATTCATCCTTGAGAGCTGGTGGGGTTACAACCCCGTCATTCACGATGGAGAAATCGTCAAACAGGCTGCTAGCTCATCGATGGTTCCCATTCCTCACGACGGCGGCTGGTTCAGCCCCGACTATTTCCTCAACACAGTGGTGGCAGGACTCATCTACGGCATTGCCATTGGCTTGATATTCCGCTCTGGAGCCACCAGCGGCGGCAGCGATATCATCTCGATGATTCTGCACAAGTACACTAAGATCTCGCTCGGCACCCTCGTTATGATTGTAGACGGTATCATCACCCTGAGCACCCTCATCGCCTTTGGAGACATTCGCCTGCCCATCTATTCTGTCATCATCATCTTCATCGAGGGCAAAGTCATTGACCTGGTGGTCGACGGTATGAAGAGCTACAAGACCATGTTCATCATCACCGACAATCCCGACCCCATTCGCGACTACATCATCAACGACCTCAAGCGAGGTGGTACATGCATCACCGGTAGCGGACTCTATAAGGGCAACGAACGCAAGATGGTATACGTCACCCTCGACCGTACCGACATGATAAAGCTGCGCTCAGCACTATACAGCATCGACCCCAAAGCTTTTGTCAACATTATGGAGAGCTCCGAAATCCTGGGCGAAGGCTTCCGTCGACTCCCACAAGAATAATTCAAGATTATAATATATATTCCATGAAATCCCGCTCTACCAGAGTGGGATTTTCATTTTCACCCCCACCATTGCAACTATTGCCCCATTTCAAAAAAAACGACAAAACACTTGCATTTTGAAATAAAAACCACTATATTTGCCACAAATTATTGTACAACTTATTATTAACTCTTAAATTTTCTTTTTTATGACCTACAAAATTATCGACATTGAAGGCGTGGGCGATGTATATGCACCCAAACTCATTGAGGCAGGAATTAAAGACACCGACGCTCTGCTCGAAAAATGCGCAAAACCAGCAGGACGCAAAGCACTCGAAGAAGCTACTGGCATAAGCGGCAAGCTAATCCTCAAGTGGACCAATCATGCCGACCTCATGCGCATCAATGGTGTGGGACCACAATTCAGTGAACTCCTCGAAGCTGCTGGTGTTGATACCGTAAAAGAGCTTCGCAACCGCGTGCCTGCCAACCTGCAACCAAAACTCGAAGAGGTGAACGCTGTTAAAAACCTCGTCAACCGAGTACCAGCTCTTGTTGAAGTGGAGAAGATGATTGCGCAAGCCAAAGAGCTGCCTCCAATGATGGAATACTAATCAGCCCATTACACACCAATAGTGGCATCACTCTCGTGACCGCCACTATTTTTTGTTATATACATCATTCAACCCGCACGACACCCACAATATATATAAAAGCCCCCCTAAATAGCGAGAAAAAAGATTCTTCAAAGAAAAAAATCTCAAAAAGCTTGCACATTTCATCAAGATGTATTAATTTTGCATCGCTTTTCGAAAAAAATGGGGCTTTTGCCCCGTGAAAAGCATAGTTCGGGATGTAGCTCAGTCCGGTTAGAGTACGCGTCTGGGGGGCGTGGGGTCGCTAGTTCGAATCTAGTCATCCCGACAGAAAAAGCCAATAAGCGAATTTGCTTGTTGGCTTTTTTCTTGTGAATATGCGGTTGGTTTTCCGAGCCATACTCTATAGATGCTCCTTTTTTCAGTGCTACTTGTTCTCCGTTAATTGTAAGTATCATAAAAAAGCGATTGATTTACAAGACAAATGTAAACCAACCGCTCTATGGTGTAAAAGACGATACCGATAAATTGGAATTTATCTGGCAACAACAATAGTGAACAGCACCAGATCCTCTGTCCCAGTATTGATTATACTGTGTTCCGATCCTTTAGGGCAAATATGCAGGACGCCGGGGCGCAGTTCTTCTTCTACACCATCGCAG
>JAFSPZ010000054.1 GCA_017451225.1 Muribaculaceae bacterium
AAAGCAGGTGCGTTGCTCTCGCAAAATGACCGATGAGGAAATAGAGGCAGCAAAGCAACAGCTTAAAGGATGTGACAACAAAGACGTTGTGCTGGTGTCTCCTTGCATTAGCCCTGGAGAAAAAGAAATCATGAAATGTGGCTTTCAAGAGGGCTTTCCTCAAATAATACTACTGGAAAATGGGTTCACAAAACACCAAAAACCTCAAGGACGGCAGTTCAAAGCTTGCAATGAGGGGAAACTGCTACTTGTAGCTCCATGGCCACACCACAATGAGCGCAAAACAATCTCGCGGGAGCAATGCCTTCAACTCAATGAACTGGCCAGGATAATAGTGGATGATCTATGAACTCCTGCAAACCGGCGGCTTGCAATACACAACACGACAGTCGCGACTGCTCGACAGCTACCTGCAAGCCGGCGGTTTGCACAGTATCAATAAAATCATTACCTTTGTGGGTGGTTTTAATAATCGAGCAACAATAATGGATTTCAAGCTTCATTCTCAATATGAACCAACGGGCGACCAGCCGCAGGCTATTAAGGAACTTGTCGATGGCGTTAACAATGGCATGCCGTGCCAAACGCTGCTGGGCGTGACAGGCTCAGGAAAGACGTTCACAATGGCCAACGTGATAGCACAGACCAACCGCCCCACCCTCGTGCTGTCGCACAACAAGACGCTAGCAGCACAGCTATACGCCGAGTTTAAAGCGTTTTTCCCCGAGAATTCGGTGCAGTACTTCGTGTCCTACTACGATTACTACCAGCCCGAGGCTTACCTGCCATCGAGCGACAAATACATTGAGAAAGACCTCGCAATCAACAAGGAGATTGACCGCCTGCGTCTTGCCACAGTAACCGCCCTGCTCTCGGGACGACGCGATGTGATTGTGGTGTCGAGCGTGTCGTGCCTCTACGGAATGGGAAATCCCGAGAACATCGAGGCAAATATCGTGCGATTGAAAGTGGGCGACCGCCCAGGCCGCGATGCCTTTCTGCGACGGCTCGTTGATGCGCTCTACAGCCGCAACGAGTATGAGCTCTCGATGGGCACCTTCCGCGTGAAGGGTGACACTGTCGACGTGATGATTGCCGACACCGACGCCGTGTTGCGCGTAATCTTCTGGGGTGATGAGATTGAGAGCATGGAGTTGCTTGACCCATTGACCATGTTGCCACGCGAGAGTGTAGAAGGTTTCAACATCTACCCCGCCAACATCTTCGTCACCACCAAACAGAGTATGGCGCAAGCTTTGGGTAAGATCGACGTAGACTTGGGCACACAGGTCGATATGTTCTACCGCGAAAATAGACCAGTTGAGGCCCGACGCCTCAAGGAGCGTGTAACCTATGATTTGGAGATGATTCGCGAGGTTGGCTACTGTTCGGGTATCGAGAACTATTCACGCTACTTCGACGGCCGCGAACCCGGCGCACGCCCCTACTGCCTGCTCGACTACATGCCCAAGGACTTCTTGACCATCATCGACGAAAGCCACGCCACAGTACCGCAAGTGCGCGCAATGTATGGCGGTGACCGCTCCCGCAAGGACACGCTGGTGAACTACGGTTTCCGTCTCGACGCCGCTCGCGACAACCGTCCGTTGACGTTCAACGAGTTTGAGGCGTTGACCCATCAGACCATATATGTGAGCGCCACACCCGCCGACTATGAGCTGGAGCGCTGTGAAGGCATCGTCACAGAGCAGATTCTGCGCCCCACCGGACTTCTCGACCCCAAGATTACAGTTCGACCATCGTTGGGTCAAATCGATGACCTTATCCATGAGATAGAGTTGCGTGTTGAGAACCGTGAGCGTGTGCTGGTTACCACCCTCACAAAAAGAATGGCCGAAGAATTGACCAACTATTTGGCAAAAATCAACGTCAAATGTGCCTATATGCACAGCGACGTTGAAACTATGGACCGCATACAGATTATCGACGACCTGCGACTAGGCGTGATTGACGTGCTAGTAGGAGTCAATCTCTTGCGTGAGGGCTTAGATTTACCCGAGGTATCACTCGTGGCAATCCTTGATGCCGACAAGGAAGGCTTCCTGCGGTCACATCGAGCCTTGACACAGACGGCTGGACGTGCAGCCCGAAACCTTAACGGAGAGGTGATCATGTATGCCGATAAAATCACTGACTCCATGCAGCGAACAATCGACGAAACCGAGCGCCGTCGCACTATGCAGCTCCACTACAACGAGGAGCATGGCATTACACCGCAAGCTATAGTCAAAGCTCGCAACGCAATTATTGGTGTTGACTCAAATATGAGTGCGAGCGATGAAACTCGCCAGCATGCACGCCGCTATGAAAGCAACGTTGTCGACATGTCATCGCTCAAGAAGCAAGTGGAAGCCGAGTTTGACCACACTGCCGGCATCGCCGCCGACCCAGTTATTGCCTACATGAAACCGCAAGACCTAGAGAAGACCATTGAGTATCTCAAGAGCCAGATGGTGGCTGCCGCCAAGAATATGGAATTTATAGCTGCGGCACAATACCGCGACGAAATCCTGAAGTTACAAGAAAGATTAGAGACAAGTGAAGGAAAACAGTAGGCATATCGAAGGGCAATGGCTCCCTACCACGCTCAAGGAGATTGAGCACCTGGGGTGGGATCACATCGACGTGATTCTATTCACCGGTGATGCCTATATCGACCACCCGTCAATGGGTACCGCAGTAATTGGGCGCACCTTAGAGGCGCACGGCTATAACGTGGCTGTTGTTCCTCAACCCAACTGGCGTGACGACCTGCGAGACTTCAAGAAGCTTGGACGGCCCAGACTGTTTTTCGGTGTATCGGCTGGTGCTATGGATTCTATGGTGAACCACTACACGGCCAATCGTCGCCGTCGCAGTGATGATGCCTATACCCCCAACGGCCGCGCCGGAGCACGACCCGATTATCCAACTATCGTCTACAGCGAAATCCTCAAGAAACTATATCCCGACGTGCCTGTGGTAGCAGGCGGAATCGAAGCTTCACTGCGGCGATTATCTCATTACGACTACTGGCAAGACCGTCTCATGCCATCAATCATGGATAGTGCACCTGTCGATATTATCACCTACGGCATGGGCGAGATAGCGACTATTACTATCGCCAATGCACTAAATTCCGGAGCAAAGATTGATGAACTCTCCGACGTGCCACAGACCGTCGTGCGCCGTCCATTGAGCGAGATTCCCATTGAGAATGACGAAAAAAATGTCGTGCTTCACTCATTCGACGAATGCAGACAAAGCAAGCGTTGCCAAGCCGAGAATTTCCGCAGCATTGAGATAGAGAGTAACCGCTGGCACGGGCACACTCTGTGGCAAGCTACTGGCGATGTAGCGATAAAAGTAAACCCAATGAATCCGCCCATGACCACAGAGCAGATTGATGCCTCGTTTGACTTGCCATACACCCGTTTGCCTCATCCCCGTTACCGAGGCAAGCGCATTCCTGCCTATGAGATGATACGCCACTCTGTGTGCATGCATCGAGGTTGCTTTGGCGGATGTGCGTTTTGCACTATCAGCGCCCATCAAGGCAAATTCATCGCATCACGCAGCAAAGAGTCGATTATGCGCGAAGTCAAGCAGGTAACGCACATGAACGACTTCAACGGCTACATCAGCGACCTGGGAGGTCCCAGCGCCAATATGTACGCCATGCACGGTCATGACCTAGAGCGTTGCAAGCGATGCACGCGCCCTTCTTGCTTGCATCCGAAGCCATGCCCCAACCTCAACAACGACCACCGTCAGTTGCTCGACATTTACCATAGTGTCGACGCTCTGCCACAGGTCAAAAAGTCGTTCATTGGCAGCGGTGTACGATACGACCTCTCAATGCACAAGTGTGGAAATCCCGACGTTGACAAGGCCAATGCCCAATACAACGAAGAACTCATCCGCTTCCACGTCTCTGGCCGACTTAAGGTTGCGCCCGAGCACACCAGCGACGAGGTCCTAAAAGTGATGCGCAAACCCTCGTTCCAGCAATTTGTACAATTCAAGCGCATTTTTGACCGAGTGAACGCTAAATATCACCTCAACCAGCAACTCATACCTTATTTTATATCATCACATCCTGCTTGCCACGAGATGGACATGGCCGAACTTGCCGCACTCACCAAGGAGCTCAACTTCCACCTCGAGCAGGTGCAAGACTTCACTCCCACTCCAATGACCGTTGCCACCGAGGCATTCTACACGGGTCTACACCCCTACACCCTTGAACCAATCTACACAGCCCGCACCAAGGAAGAAAAACTCGCTCAGCGCAAATATTTCTTCTGGTACGACAAGAAGTACAAAGCCGACATCATCAAGTCGCTTAAAAAGATGCACCGACGCGACCTTATAAACAAGCTATATCCTCCTAAATAGCATCAATTATGAATCTTGACAAACTAATACTAAAAGCGAGCCACAACATTGAAGCATTCTCCACTCAGCGTGGTGAGGTGACGAGAAATGACAACTATTCGCAGTGGAACCTGTGCGACTACACAGGCGACGATGCCATGCGGGTGCTTGATGCGCGCATGACACTTTGCCAGCAGCTTGACATCGACCTCGACCACTTGATCATGCCAAGGCAAACTCACAGCACCAACGTGCGAGTGATTGACCAAAGCTTTATGAATGCCTCTATCGAAGCTCAAGACGAGATGCTTGAAGGCGTGGACGCACTTGTTTGCTCCTTGCCAAGTGTGTGCATTGGTGTCAATACAGCCGACTGCGTGCCTATCGTTCTTGCCGACTCACGCCATGGAATCATAGCTGTTGCCCATGCTGGGTGGAGAGGAACAGTGGGACAAATTGCGAAAAAAACTGTTGAAATGATGTGCCAACTTGGGGCGAATGCCAGCGACATCATCGTTGCAATGGGTCCAAGCATCTGTGGCGATTGTTTTGAGGTAGGCGATGAGGTTGTGAAAGAGTTTGAGCAAGCAGGCTTCGACATATCGAGCATCATGCACCGAAATGCTACCACTGGCAAGGCACACATCAACCTGCAAGAGGCTAATCACCAAGTGCTTATCGCTGCTGGCATAAAACAAGAAAACATTACCCTTCCGGCTCATTGCAGCCGTTGCGAGAGCGACAGCTACTTCTCGGCCCGCCGCCTGGGCATCAACAGCGGCCGCACCTTCACAGGAATCCTAATGCACAATTAGACTTTCAATATTTTGAAATTTGAATGGAATTTTCTAATTTTGTGCATTGATTAATTTAACTTACAACTATGACAACAGCGATTTATACTCTCACGTCGCAGTTGCATGACGCAGCTGCTGTGGATGCCGCCACTCAGGAATTTCTGAGCGGACTGGGCATCGAGTATCAACTAATGGGCAGTGACTTCAAGGATTATGGAGGCCACGATCTCGAACTCATATATGTGCGCACTGGAGGCACCGAGGGAATCTTCAAAAATGAGCTTCCACGCCTGCTCAAATACTCGAAACAGCCATTTTTCTTGCTCACGTCAGGAAAAAGCAACTCGCTAGCCGCTTCGATGGAAATTCTCTCCTATCTGCGACAGCAAGGACTCAAAGGTGAGATTCTGCACGGCAGCAACGAATATATCAAACAGCGCATCAACACCCTGCAACGCGTGGGAAAGGCAATGCGCGAACTGAACCACTGCCGACTGGGCGTGATAGGCGAGCCTAGCGACTGGCTTATCTCAAGTCAGGCTAAATATCGCACTATTCAAGACATCCTTGGCGTAGAAATCGTGAATATCGACATGGATGAGCTTCTCATGCTCATCGACCGCATTCCAACCGATATAAAGAGTGATTTGCTTGAAAAAGCTCCTAACGACGCAATCCGCCAGTCACTGGCAGGAGCCGAACGCATCTACGAGGCTCTGAAACTCATCGTCGAGGGCTATGATCTGCAAGGTTTCACAATTCGCTGTTTCGACTTGCTCTCGGCAGTGAAAAACACTGGTTGCATAGCCTTGGCAAAGTTTAACGCTCAAGGCATCGTAGCAGGCTGTGAGGGCGACGTTCCAGCAATGTTGTCAATGAAGATAGCTCAGGCAGTATGCGGCAAAACTGGTTTCCAGGCCAATCCTGCACGCATCAATCCCGAGACCGGCGAGATGCTTTTCGCCCACTGCACAATACCTCTCGACATGGTAGAGCGCTACGAGCTTGACACCCACTTTGAGTCGGGAATAGGCGTGGGAATTCGCGGCTTCATGAAACCAGGTCCTGTGACCATCTTCAAGGTGAGCGGCGGACTGGGTCGTCACTTTGCCGAGGAAGGTATGCTCATCGAGTGCCAAGGCAATCCCGACTTGTGCCGCACTCAACAAATTATCCAGCTCAACGACAAGGATGCTGCTCGTTATTTCTTGACGAAACCCATTGGCAACCACCATATCATCATGCCAGGACATCACAAGGCCGTGCTTGACGAAATCCTTTAATCATCATTAATGAGAGATTTTGCAGCGATAGACTTTGAGACTGCCAACGGCGAGCGGTCATCGGTATGCTCGGTGGGAGTTGTAATTGTGCGCAACGGCGAGATTGTCGACTCTTTCTACTCACTTATCCAGCCTGAGCCCAATTACTACACTTACTGGTGCCAACGGGTGCATGGATTGTGCTGTGACGATACCGACAATGCGCCCATCTTCCCTGACGTGTGGAAAAATATAGAGCCTATGATAGCAGGTCTGCCACTCGTGGCGCACAACAAGCCCTTTGATGAAGGATGCTTGAAAGCGGTGTTCCGCACCTATCAGATGGACTATCCCGACTATTTGTTCTTTGACACACTTTACGCCTCACGCCGCAAGCTGCCTCACTTGCCCAACCATCAGTTGCACACTGTGGCTGCTGCATGCGGCTTCATGCTGGAGAACCACCACCACGCCCTCGCCGATGCCGAAGCATGTGCATGGATAGCACGAGAAATATTATGACATTAACAACTATATAATAATGAAACAGACACCCATATTGCTGCTCACGGGCTACCTGGGCAGCGGAAAAACAACTTTAGTAAACCACATTCTCACAAATGAGCAAAATATAAAATTTGCTGTCATCGTCAACGATCTGGGCGAGGTTAACATCGACGCCAGCCTTATTCAGAAAGGCGGCATTGTGGGCAAGAAAGACGAGAGCCTTGTGGCATTGCAGAACGGCTGCATTTGCTGCACGCTCAAGATGGACCTCATTGAGCAGCTCAACGATATCATGAAGCTAGACCGCTTTGACTACATAGTAATAGAAGCGAGCGGCATATGCGAACCTGAGCCCATCGCTCAGACCATATGCTCCATCCCATCTATGGGAGAGCAGTATGTGCAAAATGGATTCCCCTATCTTGACTGCATCGTCACCGTGGTCGACGCTCTCAGAATGCAGAGCGAGTTTGCCTGCGGTGAAGACCTCAAGCGTCGTAACATTGGCGAGGAAGACATCGAAAACCTTCTTATACAGCAAATCGAGTTTTGCAACCTTGTCATCCTAAACAAGGCATCGGAAGTGGAGCCCGACGAACTAGAGCGAATAAGGCACATCATCCATGCGTTGCAGCCTTCGGCTCCCATCATCGAGACCGACTATGCTATGGTGAATCTAAACGACATCATCAACACTAATCTTTTCGACTATGAGAAAGTGGCAAGCTCGGCAGGATGGATACGTGAGATAGAGCGCCCAGCAACCGAGGAGGAAGAGGAAGAAGCTCACCATCACCACCATCACGAAGAGGAGCATGACGAGCATCACCATCATGACGATGAGCATGAGCACCATCATGATGAGGAACACGAACATGGAGGCCACCACCATCATCATCAT
>JAFSPZ010000055.1 GCA_017451225.1 Muribaculaceae bacterium
ACAATAAAAAGAGTAATTAATAATCATATAATACACAATTTCTATGAGTTTGAATATCGTTGTGCTGGCAAAACAAGTGCCAGACACTCGCAACGTGGGTAAGGATGCGATGAAGGCCGATGGCACCATCAACCGTGCCGCTCTTCCCGCAATCTTCAACCCCGAGGACCTGAACGCGCTTGAGCAAGCGCTTCAGCTCAAGGATGCTCATCCTGGTTCAAAAATCACGCTCGTGACAATGGGTCTGCCTCGCAGTGCCGAGATGGTGCGCGAGAGCCTCTATCGCGGTGGCGATGACGGCGTGGTGCTCACCGACCGCCCATTGGGTGGCGCCGACACCCTCGCCACTAGCTACTCGCTGGCGCAAACCATCCGTCACCTCGACAAGGTGGATATCATCGTTGGTGGCCGCCAAGCTATCGACGGCGACACCGCTCAAGTGGGTCCACAGATTGCCGAGAAACTTGGTTTGCCACAAGTTACTTATGCCGAGAGCGTTAAGGTTGAAGATGGCATTGCCACCGTCAAGCGCCGCATCGAGAATGGCTTTGAAACCGTAACTTGTCCACTTCCATTGGTTGTTACCGTTAACGGCAGTGCCGATGCTTGCCGTCCACGCAACGCCAAGTTGATTCAGAAGTACAAATATGCAGTCACTCCCAGCGAGAAGGCACAGCTCAGCGAGGATCGCCAGAAGCTCGTAGAGGCTCGTCCTTATCTCAACATTCGCGAGTGGGGCGTTGCCGACATCGAGGCCGACCCTAACCAGATTGGCATGAAGGGCTCGCCCACTAAGGTTAAGACTGTAGTAAACGTTGTGTTCCAGGCTAAGGAGAGCAAGACAATCGAGGGTGGCGACGAAGCCCAGCTCGAAGGTCTCGTGCAAGAACTCATTGCCGACCACATCATTGGTTAACACTTAAAACAGGAAAGAACTATGAACGACAATAACAATTTAGTAGTTTACTGCGAGTTTGACGACGGCCGCGTTGCCGACGTCAGTCTGGAGTTGTTGACCAAGGGCCGCACCCTTGCTACCCGTCTGGGCGTGAAGCTCGAGGCTCTCATCATTGGCGACAAGCTCGACGGTGTTGAGAATCAAGTGTTCCCCTACGGTGTTGACGTGGTTTACAAGGTTGAGGACGAGCGCCTCTATCCTTACACATCACTCCCCCACTCTTCGATAGTTATAAACCTCTTCAAGGAAATCAAGCCACAAATCTGCCTGATGGGTGCCACCGTGATTGGCCGCGATCTGGGTCCACGCGTTTCATCGTGCCTAACCAGCGGTCTTACCGCCGACTGCACCGCACTGGAGATTGGCGACCACACCGACCCTATCAGCAAGACAGAGTATAAAGATTTGCTTTATCAGATTCGTCCTGCCTTCGGTGGCAATATCGTGGCAACCATCGTCAATCCCGAGCACCGTCCACAGATGGCTACCGTGCGCGAGGGTGTGATGAAGAAGGAGATTTTCGATCCCAACTACAAGGGTGAAGTCATTAACCTCGATGCCAACAAATATGTTGACCCAGCGAGCTTTATCGTCAAGATTATCGACCGCGAGGTGGAGAAGTCGAAAATCAACATCAAGAATTCGCCCATCATCGTGGCTGGTGGCTATGGCGTGGGAAGCAAGGAAAATTTCGACCTCATTTTCCAACTCGCCGACGTACTCGGCGGTGAAGTGGGCGCTAGCCGTGCTGCCGTCGATGCTGGGTTCTGTGAGCATGAGCGTCAAATTGGACAGACAGGTGTCACCGTTCGCCCTAAGCTCTACATCGCTTGCGGTATCTCGGGACAGATTCAGCATGTGGCAGGCATGAACGAGAGCTCTATCATTATCTCAATCAACAACGATCCTGCTGCTCCTATCAACGCTATTGCCGACTATGTTATCACCGGCAACCTCGAGGAAATTATCCCCAAACTAATCAAGTATTACAAGAAAAATTCCAAATAACACTATAGTTGCAGTATTTTAGGCTTGTCAAAACTGACATCTGAAATCTGACAACTGAAAACTGATAAATATGGCAAATTTCTATAAAGACAATAAAGCTCTGCAGTATCATCTGCGTCATCCATTGATGGAGAAAATCGTGGGTATGAAAGAGCGCGACTATATTCAGAGCCAGGAGTTTGACTATGCACCTGTCGATTTTGACGATGCTATCGATTCCTACGACAAGATTCTCGAGATTACTGGTGAGATAACCGCCGAGACCATCGCCCCCAATGCCGAGAGCGTCGACAAGGAAGGTCCACACCATGCCAACGGCCGTGTGGCTTATGCCAGCAAGACTCAGGAGAATCTCGACGTGACCCGTAAGGCAGGCCTTTATGGTGTGTCGATGCCCCGCAAATATGGCGGTTTGAACTTACCCAACGTCACCTTCTCGATGATGAGTGAGATGATTGCTCAGGCCGATGCTGGCTTCCAGAACATATGGAGCCTTCAGAGTTGTATCGACACTCTCTTTGAGGCTGGCGATGAGGACCAGTTCGAGCGTTACATTCCACGCGTGTGCCACGGCGAGACTATGTCAATGGACCTCACCGAGCCCGACGCTGGTAGCGACCTCCAGAGCGTGATGCTCAAGGCCACTCAGGACGAGGACGGCACTTGGCGACTCAATGGTGTGAAGCGCTTTATCACCAACGGCGACAGCGATATCCACCTCGTGCTCGCGCGCAGCGAGGAGGGCAGCAAGGATGGCCGTGGCCTGTCGATGTTCATCTACGACAAGCGAAACGGTGGTGTTAACGTGCGCCGCATCGAGGACAAGATGGGTATCCATGGCAGTCCAACTTGCGAACTAGTATTCAAGAATGCAAAGGCCGAACTTTGTGGCTCACGCCGCTTGGGACTTATCAAGTATGTTATGTCGCTCATGAATGGTGCCCGCTTGGGTATTACAGCACAGAGTGTAGGTTTGTGCCAAGCTGCCTATAACGAAGCAATCGACTACGCTCGTAGCCGTGAACAGTTTGGAGTAGCTATCATCACCTTCCCCGCTGTTGCCGAAATGCTTACCAATATAAAGGCAAAACTCGATGCAGCCCGCACAATCCTTTACGAGACAGCTCGATTTGTCGATGTTTACAAGATCTGGGAGCAAATCGCGCGTGAGCGTCAGCTCACCCCCGAGGAGCGTGCCGAGATGAAGCGCTACAACCGCCTTGCCGATGCCTTCACTCCACTGTCGAAGGCTTCTTCGAGCGAGTATGCTAACCAAACCGCTTACGACTGCATCCAGATTCACGGCGGTAGCGGCTTTATGCGCGACTACACTTGCGAGCGCCTCTATCGTGATGCGCGCATCATGAACATTTACGAGGGTACCACCCAGCTTCAGGTCGTTGCTGCAATTCGCCACGTCACCACTGGCACCTATTTGGCGCAAATGAAGGAGTATGCCGCTGGCGAGTACAGCGACGAAGTTGCTCCTCTCAAGGCTCGCATCGATAAGATGATGGCGGCCTATGAAGAGGCTGTAGAGAAGGTTAAGTCTTACGACAACCCCGACTACATCACCTTCCACGCACGCCGCATGGTGGAGATGGCAGCTTGGACCATTATGAGCTACTTGCTGTGTTACGACGCAAGCAAAGCGCCTGAGCTGTTCAAACAGTCGGCCGAAGCCTACGTGCGCTATGCCGAGGCACGCCTCGAGGCAAACGTGAAGTTCATCAACGACTTCACCCCCGAAGATACTGCAATCTTTACCCAGAAGTAAATACTGAGAAAATACTATAATGATAATCGGGAGCCGCACAACATCGCGACTCCCGATTTTGTTATTAAAAGCCTTAATAAATTAACCCACAGCGGCCTAATGACCGATTTGGGTTTAACCCCTAATATAGTCGCAAAAACTACAACGTTTTTTAAGCAGGACAATGGAAATAAAATAAAAAACTGTGTTTTTCATTTTGTATTTCTCTCGGCTTGCACTATTTTTAGATAAAACAGGCGGCGCCTCGGCATTAAAAATTAAAAACTTTATTTTTAATTTTGTATTTCTCTCGGCTTGCACTATTTTTGTAACCAGAAAAAAACTAACACCAAATATTGATATGAAAAATTTATTTTTATCTGCAATAGCTGCCTTGCTGTGCTGCTCGGCAGCAAATGCCTTTGAATTAGACGACTTTGTACTCTCGGGAGTACGTGTCCATGGAATCCCTTCAAGTCAGCCCGCCCTCGACGGACGTTATTACTACCAGTTCAACAACACTGGAACGATGATATCAAAATGCAGCTACAAGAAGGAGAAAGACGTAACCACTTTCTTTGACAACGCAAAGATTCCTAACAATTCTATTCAATATTGGGAAGGATACACCATGTCGAGCGACGAGAAGAGCATCCTCCTGTGGAACAACAGCAACCCCATCTACCGTTATTCCTACACTGCTAACCACTATATTTATAATATAAAGGAGAACACCTTGACACCGCTGTCAGACAAAGGTGCCGAGGAAATAGCGACTCTCTCGCCCGACGGCAGCAAGGTGGCCTACGTCAAGGATAACAACGTATTTATCAAAAATCTTGCAAACGGCTCAACTTCTACAGTCACTACCGATGGCAAGAAAAACGAAATCATCAACGCTGTCCCCGACTGGGTTTATCAAGAGGAGTTTGGAGTGCTTAACACCTTCACTTGGAGTGCCGACGGCCGTTACCTGGCATTCATTCGTTTTGATGAGTCAAAGGTGCCCATGTGCTCCATGGAGCTTTACGAAGGCGAATGTCGACCAAATCCTGATTATGCCATCCACCCCGGACGCTACGACTACAAATATCCTGCTGCCGGCGAGCACAACTCTGTTGTGAGCGTGCACTGCTACGACACACAAACAAGCAAACTCAACAAGATTGAACTGCCACTCATCGAGGAGGACTATGTACCTGACATCCAGTTTGGAAAGCAACCCTATCCCACTCTAATGGTGGTAAAACTCAACCGAGCCCAAACCCGCATGAACATCTATGCCGTTGACCCTGCCGTTGGCAACTCCGAGGAGGTATATGACGAGCATAGCGACATGTGGATTGATGAGGACGTTGCTACCGGAGTGAAATATTACGACGGCTTCTTCGTGGTGATGAGCAACCGAGATGGACGCAAACACCTGTATAAATACAACTACACGGGCAAACTCTTCAAGCAAATATCAAAAGGTGACTATGATGTCACAACATACTATGGCTACGACGAGGCTCGCAAATTATTCTACTTCCAGACCAACAAGGGGGCTCTCAACCGCACCATCCGCTGTGCCAACGATGTTACTGGCGAAATCAAGGAGCTTGTTGACGGCAACGGCACTTATAGCGCCAACTTTAACAGCGATTTCACCTACTACATCCGCCGTTTCAGCGACGCCACCACACCCGACCAGTTTGTCCTTTACAGCATCGACGGCAAAAAGGTGCGCGACCTTCAGCTAAACGAGAAATATGCCGAGAAATATACATCGCCCGAGATTCCTCGCCGCGAGTTTTTCACCATGTACAATGATAATGGAGACAAAATGAACGGTTATATCATCAAGCCCGTCAACTTCGACCCATCAAAGAAATACCCTTGCATCATGTCACAATACAGCGGGCCAGGCTCACAGCAGGTTCTCAACAAGTGGAAGATGGAATGGGAGGAATATTTCGCCATGCAGGGTTATGTTATTGCATGTGTCGACGGTCGTGGCACTGGCGGTCAAGGCAAGGAATATCTCAAAGCCATCTATCTCAACTTGGGCAAATATGAGACCGAAGACCAGCTTGCAGCTGCACGCTACATGGCCGAGCAACCATATGTTGATGCCGAACGCATAGGCATCTGGGGATGGAGCTTCGGAGGTTTTGAGACACTTATGGCTATGTCGCAAGACGACAGCCACTATGCCTGTGGCGTGGCAATCGCTCCAGTGACATCGTGGAAATTCTATGACAGCATCTACACTGAGCGATTCATGCTCACACCACAAGAGAATCCCGATGGCTACAACTACGCGCCACTCGACCTCACTGGCAAACTCAAAGGCAAGCTCCTGCTCATGTTCGGTAGCGCCGACGACAATGTGCGCATCGTCAACTCCATGCAGTATGTCGCAAAGCTACACAGCGAGAACCAACAGTTTGACATGATGGTCTACCCCAACATGAACCACAGCATCAACGGCTGCGGAGTCCGCCTGCCACTCTATCAGCGAGTTCTCAACTTCTTCGACCAGCACCTCAAATAAAGCAAAGCACAAGAACCGAGGATTAAAAATCGAAAATCAAGAATCAGAGTGCTACGACTCTGTCTCAGCCCAATTAACACTTAAAACTTAACACTTAACACTTAAAATTTAACACTTAATGCTTATAATCACCGGTCCCACAGCATCAGGCAAGACTGGCAAAGCTGTAGCTCTTGCAAGAGCGATTGGCGGCGAAATCATCAGCGCCGACTCTCGCCAGCTCTACCGTGGCATGGACCTAGGGACCGGCAAAGATCTCGACGAGTATGGCGATGTGCCATACCACATGATTGACATCTGCCCCGCAGGCTACAAGTACAACCTATACGAGTATCTGCGCGACTATCAAACTTGCTACGACGACATCACCAGCCGCGGCAAACCTGTCGTCCTGTGTGGGGGAACAGGAATGTATGTTGAGAGCGTGGTAAAAGGCATAGCGCTGCCACCTGTGCCTGAGAACAAAGATCTACGCGAGGAATTAAGCACCAAGAGTCTTGACGAACTCACCATTATCCTCAAGCGCTACAAGACACTGCGCAACAACAGCGACATCGACACCTGCAAACGTGCTATCCGTGCCATAGAAATTGCCATGTACTATCATGACAATCCGCACCTAAAGGCACAAACCGAGCCACATCCGCTCACCGATGCCGTCGTTATTGGCATCGACATTGACCGCGAAACTCGCCGCCGTCGCATCACCGAGCGACTCAAGGCACGACTCGACGCTGGCATGGTCGAAGAGGTGCGACGTCTCATCGACAGCGGAATAGCCCCCGATGACCTCATTTATTACGGCTTGGAATACAAATTTATCACTCTCCACGTGATTGGGAAACTCACCTACGACCAAATGTTCACTCAGCTCGAAACCGCCATCCACCAGTTCGCCAAGCGACAGATGACGTGGTTCCGAGGAATGGAACGCCGAGGCACCCACATCCACTGGCTACCCTACGACATGCCAAACGACGACTTTATCCAGACAATTCTTCATTTATAATCTTTAATAAAATTCCATAATGAGTAATTTGAGATTATTGTTGACATTTTTAGCCCTAATGTCTTCTGTCTTATTTTCGGCTTGGAGCAACCCTATCGATTGGAGCAAAGCCGAAGAGATTGCCACGCAATTCACACAATCCAAAGTGTCACAAGCTGTAAATGTACAATGGCAGCGAGTCGCACCTAAAGGCACCACTGCAACGGCCGACAATTCATTAATCTATGTATTCAACCGTGCCGACAGCCATGGATTTATCATCGTTGCTGGCGACGATGCTGCAGTGCCCATCCTGGCATATTCCACCGAGGGCAATTTCAGCTACGAAAACATGCCCCCAAACCTACGCCAATGGCTTGAGATAAACAAGCTTTATGTCAAGACGTGTGCAGCCCGTCAAGGTATAGCGCGACAAGCTTCACAGGGCACTCCCGTTGTAGCTCCGTTGCTTGGCGACATCCTGTGGGGACAAGGCACTCCTTATAATAATATGTGTCCAACCTACGACGGCGACACTCACTATTATGTGGGATGTGTGGCAACTGCCGCCACACAGATTATGCGCTTTCACAGCTATCCCGAACACGGTAACGGCTCCAAGACCATCACCGTAAATGGCCAAAGCGTGACAGCCGACTTTGGCAACACCACCTACGACTGGAACAACATGCTGCCGACCTACGATGACGTCAGCTACACCACCGCTCAAGCCAATGCTGTAGCTACTATTGCAGCACACTTTGGCGTTGCTGTCAACATGGAATATCTCCCCGCAGGCAGCGGAGCGCACTCCATGGAGGTTCCTAACGCTCTGCGCGAGTTTTTCAACTACGATCAAGCAGTTACCATGCGCAAGCGCGACTATTACAGCAGCAGCGAGTGGCTGCAGCTCATCAAGAGCGAGCTCGATGCTGGACGTCCTGTGTACTATGCTGCAGGCAGCGAGACAGGCAGCAGCGGTCATGCCTTTGTGTGCGACGGCTATGACAGCCAGGACTATGTGCACATCAACTGGGGATGGTACGGAACAAGCAACGGCTACTTCCTCGTGAGTCATCTCGACCCCGACGACCTTGGCATTGGCGGTGGAACTGGTGGCTACAACATCGACCAGGAGATTGTCACAGGCATTCAGCCTCCCACAAGCGGCACAAGCTACGAACGTCCGATATACAACTCGTTGAGCTTGCGACTCATCACCCAAAGCGCCAACGACTTCAACGTAATGATTACGGTCGAGAATTTCGACACCAAGCCCTTTACAGGTGACATTGGAGTGGCACTGGTGCGTGATGGCGAGATTCTGAAAGTACTTAAATCTGAACAGCGCAACATAGCCGGCTTTGCCAACGGACACACCGGCCTTCTTGCCATGGCTTCAATCTACGACATTCCAAAACAAGTGGGCAACGATGTGCCCGATGGTGAAGCCACAGTGTGGATGGTATTCCGTGAAGACAGCCAGTCGCCATGGCAGCTCATGCGCTATTGCCGTGGTCGCGACAGCCGCAACAAGCCCTACGTGGGATTCTTCAAAACCGAGGTGTCAGGCGGCCGAATTCTCACGCTCGACGACAGCTGCTCTCATCCCGATGTAACGTTACTCTCTCCACTGCAACCAGAAGGCGAGGTTTATGCCAACGGCTCGGCGCTCTTCAATCTTCACTTGCGCAACAACAGCACCGACGTGCGCTTGCGCAACATCGTCGTGCGTTTCACAAGCACTGCCGATGAGAACCAGTATTTCGACTATGAGAACGAAGTGAATATCTACGATGCTGTCGAGGAGAACGTCTCCCTGGTTGTGAACCTTGACGAGGCAATGCCGCAGGGCGAATATCGACTCACTGCGTTCGAGAAAGGCTTTGAAGATTATCCTTTCAATCTTTCGCAAGGCGAAGCTATAGTTAACGTGCTTCCTGCTGCTACCACACCAGTCATGCGGCTCACAACCGCTGTCCAGTGGCGACGAGCAGACTCGCAAAACATCATCAACCAAGGCGACAACATCTATTTCGCACTCAATGCCCGCAACTACGGCAGTGCTGGCAACGTAGGCGTTATCCTCAATCTGGTTGACGTGAATGACACATCCAAGAGCTACATATATCAGCAAAGCAATGGCACTGTGGAGCGTGGCGAAGCCAAAAACTTCACCTTCTATCGCAAACTGCCAGTAGATCCAGGCACCTATCAGGTTGTAATCAGCTATGTGACCGACGACGGAAAAACCACACTCGACCCCAACAACGACGTGTATCCCGTTATCATTAATGTTGGTGAGGCCGACAACATTTTCCTCAATGCCGTTTCAATCGACTTGCCCGACTACGTAGTAAAGGGTGAGAGGCTTGAAGGCTCGGTAACGCTCAGTGCACCCACAGCCCACAACGGATATGTCTATGTGCGCATGCGACAATACACCCTCACTAACGGTGGCATTCTCTACATGGGCAACCAGACGATTGCAGCAGGAGAAGAGAAAACCATCAACATCTCCAGTCGCATCGACTTTGAGCCTGGTCACTATTTGATAATGGTCGAAGCACGTCATGGCTCCACCGAGGGAACTGTGGGCAACTATACCAATTGCTACAAACTCATCGATGTGGTAACCGAACCGCCTGTGGTTGCTGTGCCAGGCGATGTTGACGGCGATGGAACTGTTACAGCTGGCGACATCACATTACTCTACAACATCCTGCTCAATGGCGACTATACAGGCGTAGTCAATGGCGACCAAGACGGCGACGGCAGCATCACAGCAGGCGACATAACCGCTGTCTACAACATCCTGCTCGGAAGCTAAGCAATCCGGTCACCCATACAAAAAAACACTCCCTTGCCGCATCCATTTGCAGCAAGGGAGTTATTTCGGTAGTAAGTCTTAATGTGCCAAGCCCTAAAAACAACTTAACACTTAACACTTAACACTTAACACTTAGTGCTTAGCGGTTAATCTTCGTAGCTCTGATCGTTGCGGTCGTCACGGCGACGGTCGTTGTTGCGATTGTCGCGACGTGGGCCACGGTTGTCGTTGCGGCGGGGACCATTGCCATTGCGGCGAGAACCATTGCCATTACCGTTGCCATTGCGCTGGCCATTGCCACGGGGACGGTTGCCGTTACCGCCATTGCGACGCTCCTCATAGCCCTCGGGCTTGTCTTGCAGAGCGCGCATCGACAGACGGAACTTGCCAGTCTTCTTGTCAATCTCGATGAGTTTTACAGTCACCTCGTCGCCCTCATGCAGACCGCTGGCCTCCATGTCGGCAAGGCGCTCCCAGCTAATCTCGCTGATGTGCAAGAGGCCTTCCTTACCTGGCATGAACTCAACAAAAGCACCAAACTCAAGAATGCTCTTGATTGTGCCTGTGTAGATAGTTCCCTCCTCGGGCACAGCAATGATAGCCTTGATGCGTTCAACTGCAGCCTCGATGCTGTCTTTATTGGCAGCCGAGATTTCAATCTCGCCCTTGCCGTCAATCTCATCGATAGTGATGACAGCGCCAGTCTCCTCCTGGATGCCTTGGATAACCTCGCCACCCTTGCCAATGATAGCACCAATGAACTCTTTGTCTACAGTCATTGCCACAATGCGTGGAACGTGTGGCTTGTAGTCCTCACGAGGCTCAGGAATTGTCTCGTTGATGATATTGAGAATGTGGAGACGGCCATCGCGAGCCTGACGCAGTGCCTGCTCCAGAATCTCGTAAGGAAGTCCGTCACACTTGATATCCATCTGGGTAGCGGTGATACCGTTCACAGTACCAGTAACCTTGAAGTCCATGTCACCCAGGTGATCCTCGTCGCCCAGGATGTCGCTCAGCACGGCGTGCTTAACGTTACCCTCGTCGGTGATGAGACCCATAGCGATACCTGCCACGGGGCGTTTCATCTTAACACCGGCGTCGAGCAGAGCCAATGTGCCACCACACACTGTTGCCATCGACGATGAGCCGTTACTCTCGAGGATGTCGCTCACGATGCGGCAGGTGTAGGGGAAATCATCGGGGAACATGCGCTTGAGGGCGCGGTGTGCCAAGTTTCCATGACCAATCTCACGACGGCTCACACCACGTGGTGCGCGTGCCTCGCCAGTTGAGAATGCGGGGAAGTTATAGTGAAGCAAGAAGCGCTCGTTGCGACGGGTAAGAACGTCGTCAATAAGCTTCTCGTCGAGCTTGGTTCCCAAAGTCACTGTTGCAAGAGACTGAGTCTCGCCACGGGTGAACACAGCGCTTCCGTGAGGGCCGGGAACATAGTCGGTCTCGCACCAGATGGGGCGAATCTCGGTAGTCTTGCGGCCGTCCAGACGGATGCCCTCGTCGAGGATAACTCGGCGCACGGCGTCGCGCTGAACATCGTGGAAGTAACGCTTGATCATTGGAGTCTTCTCCTCGCGCTCCTCCTCAGGGATAGTCTCGATGAAGTCTTCCTCAATCTTGTCGAAGCTGTCGTTGCGCCAGTGCTTGTCGGCGTTGCCGGCCTTAGCGATGTCATAGCAGGGCTGATAGCACTCCTTGCGTACGCGCTCCTTGATTTCCTCGTCGTCTACCTCGTGGCAATATTCACGCTTGGTCACACCCAGTTGCTCGGCAAGCTCCTTCTGTGCAATGCACATGGGTTTGATAGCGTCGTGGGCAAACTTCAAAGCTGCAATCAGGTCTTCTTCCTGTACTTCGTCCATCTCACCCTCAACCATCATAATATTGTCGTAAGTAGCACCTACCATCAATTCCATGTCAGCGTTTTCGAGTTGTTCGAAGGTTGGGTTGATAACGAAGTTGCCGTCGATGCGAGCCACGCGGACCTCACTAATAGGTTCCTCAAATGGGATGTCGCTAACGGCGATAGCAGCACTGGCAGCGAGACCAGCGAGAGCGTCGGGGCAATCGGCACCGTCGCTCGAGAACATCAAGATGTGGACAATAGTGTTGGCATGATAGTTCGAGGGGAACAATGGCCTGAGCACGCGGTCCACGAGGCGTGCTGTCAAAATTTCGTAGTCGCTGGCGCGGCCTTCACGCTTGGTGAAGCCACCAGGAAAACGTCCAAAAGAAGAGTATTTCTCTTTGTATTCAACTGTGAGGGGCATAAAGTCGGCTCCCTCTTCGGCGTCCTTCGCCGAAACAACGGTCGCTAGCAACATGGTGTTGTTGAAGCGCAATTCAACTGCTCCATCGGCTTGCTTGGCAAGCTTTCCTGTTTCGAGGGTGATCTCACGTCCGTCACCCAATACGATGGTTTTCTTAGTAGGTGTTAACATCTAAATACGTCTAATTGTATATTATATAATATAAAAAATCGTGCAAAGGTAGTCATTTTTTTCCAATTATCCAAATCAACCCAAAAGACACACTAAAGGCACAAGAAAAGTAAACGGTCCAGCTATTTCAGACCATGTACCTCAAAGGCCGACAAAACAACATTCATTAAACACCACAACCCCTATTCCCAAATAAAATCCAAGGGGAGCGGCATCAACGCCGTCCCCCTTGAACATTAAATTGTATGAAAAATTATCTAAAACTTTTTATTTCAGAACTTTCACGGTGCTTGTAGAGCCATCGCTGTAGCGAGTTACCACGATGTTCACACCCTTGAATGGAGTGTCGCTCTCAATACCAGCTGGGTTGTAGTACTTCTCGCTAACAACCTGCTTAGCATTCATCACGTCAACAATACCAGTTTGGATGCCACCATTGATAGTAAATGGATACTCATACTCGGCAATGTAATAAGGCTTAGACTCTGTCTCATCACCTGCTTTACTACTAGTAATTGGAGTGAAGTATATGCGAACTTTAAATGTCATGTCAAGCTTTTCAACACAGCCGTCATTCAAGTCCTGTCCACCATTGGTATTGGTTCTAACCTTGCGAGCACCGAATGTGCCACGGCATACTTGTATATTGTTACCACTATTGTCTTGCACGTTAGGAATTGCGGTAGCGCCAAGAACCATGTGTTGACCTTGCTGATACTCACCGTTTTCCTCTTGAGCTCCTAACATATCCTCAAATAGATACTTAGCGACCTTGCGATCAGCAAATTGAGCCAATGGCTCATCAAGAAGATTTGGGTCAATCTCACGCCATGCGCGTACTTTGTAAATCTCATAACCTGCAGGAATTTCATCCTTTGCAATAGTGAGATTGACATTATAGTAAGCATAACGATCGTCACCCTTCTTCCAAGAGTACTCACTAATCTCATATTGAGCAGGCTCCTGAATCTCCACCTTACCTGTAGCAACACTTTGGATCAAACCGCCATAAGTGTTATAGTCACGGCGAGTTGCGTCAAAACCAGATGCAAACCATTCAATCACTGGAGCATAGTCATATACAGCAGCTGGATTTGAGGTTTTCTTTATTGGCAGATTGTCAATAAATGTAGCCTTGGTGTAACCTGTTGCTGCAACTTGAACATCGTGACTTTCATAATACTCTGGCTCATTTACATTGTTCATTGAAACAGTGAAATATTCATCTTGGTTACCAGCTGTACCTTGTGGCATCACGTCAGTCTCATCATCGCCGTCCACTTCACTAAGGATGAAGCGTTGGTCTGCAGGAGTATTCATCCAACGATATGCTGCGTATCGATAAAGCTCAGTCTTACTGCCCCTCTGCAAGTCTACGTCAAAGTTTATTGCATTTGGGAGTTGGAGGTTTCCACCGCCATCACCTCTGACTTCGTTAAATGTAAATGCTCCATTAATATCAGATTTTGTTCTATAAACTGGAATGCTGAATGTATTGCCATGTGCAGTTTTTCCAACATTATTACCGTTCTTATCTTTAATATTTTCAGCTGTGTTGAGCTCAATCTTATAGAAGAAACGGTTTGGAAGATTATCTTTATGAAGATCCTCAACAAAATTATCATAAACATAGAAGCCTTTGCCAAAGTCTATATACTTATTACCGTTAGTAGTACCATCATCAGTGATGTAATTGTTATTAGCATCTTTGTAGAATGGGAAGGTAAGCTCTTCTGTCATGTTAGCATGATAACCTGCACGATTGCTTAAACCAGTTTGAGAACCATATGGGTATTCTGTTGACGGACTCTGAACGCCAGGCTCTTCGCTCATTGTGATTTGAAGCTTTATACCAGAGGATGTTTTTTGCAATACTTTTGCAGTTCCAATAAGAGTTGGATTTTGGTCGTCTTCGCTCAACATGCGATAGAATTTAAAGATAGTAGGATCGGTATTACCACCTTGAACCAAGTTGTTGGTCAAACCACCAACATAATTGCCTACTAAAATCTTATTGCTATAGCAGTTCTTCTCAGTCTGTGGGTTGAAACGGCTATAGTATGTTGCGTTGTTCAGCATCACGAGCTCGGTTGGGTCGGTTCCTGGAACTATATAGCTCTGACGGTTAGATGTCTGCAGACTCAAGAATGATTCACCTGTAACAGGATCTTTATCACGGCCACGGATAGCATATGTCACTTGCTGACCATGACTAAGACGTTTAACATAAACATTGGGATAATTCTTTTCTGCACCAGGACCAAGGTGTAATTTAATGGGAACTGGAGTGTCGGAAGGAGTAACACCATCAGCCATAGTATATTGACCTTGAGCATTCATGTAATATACAGGAACATACGTCTCTTGACCGTTCTCATCAACAACCAATTGGAGCAATTCAAACTCTTGGTATTGACTTGGCAAGAAATCATCAAGGTTTGTAACCCAATGAAGGTCGAGCATATAGTAATCCTCCTCTTCGGCAGTCGTAGTGATTTCATTCTGGCGAATTACATACATACCAATTGAAGGCTGCAAATCGGGATGGTAGTTAATATATTCTTCTGTATCAGCACCACGACTACTATGTCTAAGCATACGATAATCTGGGATGAAGAACATCATATCACGAACATCCTGACAGTCGGCATCCTTTGAGTCGGCACCATACATCAAGAACTGGTGGTTCATATATGTAACACCCAAACAATCATGTATAACTGGGAACGACTCCATATTAATCATGTTTTGATACAAGTCATCTGCTCCAGATGTGGCTTGTGTAGTTGATGGGCTGAACTGTTCAAACATATGATACAAGAATGCTTCACCACCAAAATCTAAGAAAGTCCATCCTAAACCTTGATCTTGGCTATTAAGATAATAATACATAAAACCAGGACCAGGGCAGAAGTATGAATTGTTTGTATTTGGAGTTCCAACATAATTAGAGTACTCACTAAGTAAATAATCAGTAAGAGGTGAAGAATTGTGAACTAAATGTAATTGTCCTTTCGCAAGAAGGAAGAACTTGTTCATTTTGTCGCAATCAATCTTGAAAAGTGTGCCTGATTCAAAACCTTCTCCAGTTCGCTTTGCTTCACTGACAACTCTAATAGACTTGATTGTATTCTGGAAATAAGCTCTCAATCGTTGATATTCTGTTTCATAAGTCTCGTCCTCTCCAATAGTGCTATTAGAGCCATCAACATAGTTTTCTTTTAGCTCAACCAAAAGGAGTGTCAAACCCTCTTTCTCAGGTATATATTGGTCACGATCCAGATAGGTGTAGTTTGCATAAGTGTTACCATAATCTCTAGAGTAAGCTAATGAACTGCTTGTTTTAACATCCTCAATATCACCCGTGATACCCCAACCATAGATATCTTCATACTCATAATTGGATTTATCAGCAAAATCAGTACCATTCTCATCATTGCCAACAAATTTGATGCCACCTACACCGTCATAATAAACTGCTTGATTGGTCTCACCATTATCAGAACCATCCATAGCAAAACCTCGTTTTAAGTTGCCAGGGATAGTTGGATCTGTATAAATCTTTGTAATCATAGCAATCATTTGATCTGGATCAGTTGCTACTTCACCAAGATTACTTGTATGTTCTGTACCAGTTCCATTTTCTTTCCATGTATATGGTATGCTAGCAAAGTCGCTTGGTTTCAAGACCTCTATGGTGCGTGATTCAACTGTTCCAGAATGAGCACGTCTATATTCTATTGCCATGTTTGGCAAAAAACGAGATCTATTACTCGAAGTATTATTACCATTACCAGTAGAATAATAATAATAACTAACATAAGTGGGAAAAATCCATGAACCTTGTTGTTGTCCATACCATGTGACAGTTGGAGCATAATTTCCACTTATACGCTGCAAATCAACCAAAAGGTTGCCACCAGTATAAGTATATGGTTCCTCTAATTTAAACTCCACCCAGTTACTTCCAGTGGGCAAAGATCCATGATAAACCTCGGTCATAGAAGCACGACGAGTCTCCATATCAGGATGGCTATTTGTCAACTCTGTTAATGTTGTTTTTCCAAGGCGCAATGTAATGCTATTGGTCTCGTCTTCATTTTCTGAAGCAGCGACGGTCTCCGTAGCATGGAAATAAATTGCAACAATTTGATCTCCATTTTGGAGGCCCAGTTGATTTGATGTATAAATCATCTGTCCCTCAGAATAAGTTCTACCAAGTGCAGAAGCAGTTATTGGCAGCTTCTCATCAGTGGAACTGCCTGAAACCACATTTTTATCATAATAATCATAAATCTGACCACCTCCCGCTTTAATTGATGGTGCTTTTGAGACAGAGTTTGAATGTCCTGCCTCCTTTTTATTGCTAAAGTTAGCAACCTTTCCATTAATATTAATGGGTTTGGACTTTCTAAAAGCCTCATAATCGGCATTACCGATGCCTTGTGCCGCTGCGGGCTGCCACAGGGGCAAGGCGATAGCGGCAATTAATAGTAATCTCAGAATTCGTGTCATAATATTTTTAGATAAGTTTAAATAATATAGTTAATCTTTTATGGTCTCGATAGCATAATTATACACCAAACTATACACTACAAGAGTGCATAGCAATAGCCTTGTTTCAACATTGAGTGGATGAATTACGATTCTACCACGTAATATTCTTAATCCTAGATAGTTAACTTGTTTGCCTGGTCATTAAGTCGTGTAACAATAACCATCTTTGGCCTCAAGTTGTAAACACAAAAGACTAAAATTCAATGCAAATTTATAACTAATAATTGAAATAGCAATCATTTTGCACTGAAAAAAAGGCCGTTGGCTATGATTTTAACGGTCCCTACCGATGATTTAACTTAATTTAAGGTTTAGTATGTCCTATTTTAGGATTATCAACAAAAATCATCACTAAAAAGGGAAAGAAAGTAGTAAGTTTTAAGTGTTAAGTTGTAAGTGATAAATTCTGGACGCTCTCACATCTTCTCACATCTCTCTACTTCACACTCATCTCTTCACGCTCACCTCTCCCCTCTCAGCCTCTCGGCCTCTCGGCTGAAGCACGTTACTCAACCCAGAGGACGAGCCCCTTGAGGTACTCACCTTCGGGATGGTAGATGTTGATAGGGTGATCGGCGGGCTGGGTGAGCTGGTGCAGGATGCGCACTTTGCGGCGGCTCTGGGCTGCAGCGCTGAAGACGGCAAGACGGAACTGCTCCTTGCTCACTGCCTGCGAGCACGAGAAAGTGAACAGCACTCCCCCACTCTGTATTTTGCTGAAAGCCTTTGCATTGAGTCGGCGATATCCCACAAGGGCGTTCTTGAGTGCGCTCTTGTGCTTGGCAAAAGCCGGTGGATCGAGGATAATAAGGTCATAGGCGTCGCGCTCTATGCGGTCGAGATAGTCGAAAGCATCCTCGGCAAACGCTTTGTGACGTTCGTCACCTGGATAATTGAGTTCGACGTTGCGCTCGGTGAGCATAACAGCCTTGCCTGAACTGTCGACCGAATGAACAAGTTTCGCTCCTCCACGCATGGCGTAGAACGAGAATCCACCTGTGTAGCAGAACATATTGAGCACTCGCCGCCCAGCGCAATAACCCTCAAGTAGAGCACGATTCTCACGCTGATCAACGAAGAAACCAGTCTTCTGACCTCGCAGCCAGTCCACATGGAACTTGAGACCATTCTCCACAGCCACATCAGTGTCAAATTCGCCTATCAAGTATTGATTCTCCGGGTCGAGATGAGCCTTATAGGGCAGCGTGGTCTCGCTCTTGTAATATACATTCTTGATAACTCCGTCGGGCAAATCAACAAGCGCCTGAGCGATGATTTTGCGCGCAAAGTGCATTCCAGGCGAATGAGCCTGGATAACAGCAGTACTGCCATACACATCAACCACCAATCCAGGCAGGAAATCACCCTCACCATGAACAAGGCGGAACGAGTTGTTATCAGGCCTCATCAAGCCGAGAGCCTTGCGCACACGCCATGCTTGCTCAAGACGTTCGCTATAAAAAGCCTCGTCGATGGCAGTGTCGCCCCATGCAAGGATGCGCACCATGATGCTGCCCACCTGAAAGTGGCCGTTACCAATGTGTGTGCCATCGTTAGAGAAAACCGAAACCAAGTCTCCCTCCTCTATCGAATCGTCGGCATGAGCTATCGCCCCCGAAAACACCCACGGATGGAATCGCTTGAGCGATTCTTCCTTACCTCGACGCAAAGTTATCTTCTTATAGTTCACAGTTCAGAGTTTTTAATTCTTAGTTATTCTTATCACATCTCATTATCCAAGGAACGGCTTGATTATCCAACGGTAAATATCGTTACCATTGGCCCATAGCAACAGAGCTATGAGCAGTGTCATACCCACCATCTGAGCACGCTCCAAGAACTTATCGCCTGGTTTGCGGCGGAAGATAATCTCATAGAGCAAGAACAGCACGTGTCCACCATCAAGGGCAGGAATTGGCAGAATGTTCATGAATGCCAAGATTATCGACAGGAATGCGGTGATATTCCAGAAACGGTACCAGTCCCATGTGTCAGGGAAAATGCTGCCTATGGCACCAAAGCCACCTAGGCTCTGAGCTCCTTCCTTAGAGAATATATACTTGAACTGGCTCACATAGTTGACCATCTGGGTGCATCCCATCTCTATTCCACGAGGAATTGATGCCAGCAAGCTATATTCCTTCGACTCAACTTTATAAATGTCGTAGATATTTCGCAGTCCTATACCTATTTTGCCTGCTCCACTCACAGCAACCTGAGCCGTATCAATCTTACCATTGCGCTCATAAGCCATAGCTACCGTCTCCCCCTTATGTGCCTTAAGTTGAGCAGTAAACGTCTCATAGTCAATAGCGCCAATCGTATCTACCGACAGAATGCGGTCACCCTTTATAAGGCCAGCTTTTGCCGCACCGTCGGCAGGTGTTAAAGTCTCAACCACAACTGGCATGCGATAGTCAATAAATGCCTCGTTATTCTTGGCGTCCTTCTCGGCGATGAACAAACATTTCTCAGGAATACTGACAGTGACTGTGTCCTTGCCGTCACGCAATACCTTTACCTCTTTTGCGGTGAGTATGGCCTGAAGCTCGTCGTTGTTAAAATAAACAAGCTCTCTGCCATCGGCACTCAAAGGTATATCACCATCCTTGAAGCCTATCTTCTCGGCACTTTGGCTGAACTCCATACCAAGCTCGGCATTCTTATAGGGCAAGTATTTCTCTCCCCAATAATACACCATGCCGGCATAAATAATAACAGCTAGCAGGAAATTGTTAAGCACACCGCCGATCATGATCAGCAGTCGCTGCCAAGCAGGCTTGGAGCGGAATTCCCAGGGCTGCTCGGGCTGCTTCATCTGCTCGGTATCCATCGACTCGTCGATCATACCCGAAATTTTGCAGTAGCCACCCAGGGGCAGCCATCCCACACCATACTCGGTGTCGCTGTTCTTGGGTTTGAACTTGACGATGCTGCCATCCCACAGTTTTTTAAACCCTACATCAAAGAAGAGGTAAAATTTCTCTACTCTAACCTTAAAAATTCTCGCCCACATGAAATGGCCCAGCTCGTGAATAAACACCAGCAAAGCCAGTGAGACTATAAGCTGCAATGCTTTAATCCAAAATGTTACAGTCATTATAATTATTTGATGTCATTTATTAAACTTTGGGCATAATGGCGCGCTTCGGCATTGGTGGCTACGTAGTCTTCATAGGCGGGAGAGCCTATGAATGGCGCCCATGCCATAGTTTTCTCTATTGTGTTGTAGATGTCGTTAAAACCTATCTTGTCGTCAAGGAATGCCGCTACCGCAATCTCGTTGGCAGCGTTCATAACGCATGGTACGTTGCCTCCACGTCGGGCCGCCTCATAGGCAGTGCTCAGCAGCGGGAACTTCTCAAAGTCGGGTTTCTCAAAGGTGAGTGACGCATAGTCGGCAATAGTCATCCGCTGCTCGTCGGTCGCCAATCGTCCAGGCAGTCCCAAAGCATAGCGGATGGGCAAATGCATGTCGGGCAATCCCAGCTGAGCTTTCACAGAACCATCGACAAACTCCACCATCGAGTGAACTATCGACTGAGGATGAACCACAATCTCAATATTATCCTGCGAGATGCCATAGAGCCATTTTGCCTCAATCATTTCGAAGCCCTTGTTCATCATTGTGGCACTGTCGATTGTGATTTTGGCTCCCATAGCCCAGTTAGGATGCTGCAGAGCGTCAGCCTTAGTGACTGTTGCAAGTCTCTCACGTGGAAAAGTGCGGAAAGGACCTCCCGAAGCGGTGAGAATTAGTTTCGATACATTCTTTATATCCTCACCCACAATGCACTGGTAGAACGCTCCATGCTCACTGTCAACAGGATAGAGCACCGATTCTGAGTCTTTTAACATCTCATTGATGAGCTCACCAGCCACAACCAGAGTCTCCTTATTGGCAAGAGCAATCTTCTTGCCAGCCTTGATTGCAGCTATTGTAGATGCAAGACCACTGTAACCCACCATTGCTGTGACCACAGTGTCAATTTCAGCAGCGGTCACCAGTTCCGATACCACGCTGTCGCCTGTGTAAACAGCTATTCCTGTGCCCTCAAGAGCTTTTTCCACCTTCTCATGAAGTTCCTCGCTAGCAATCACCACATTGCGGGGCCTGAAACGCAAAGCCTGCTCAATCAGCAATTCGGCACTGCGGTTAGCCACCAGTAAATCTGCTTCAAACAGATGCGGATACTCAGCCACGATATCAAGCGTCTGGCGCCCTATCGAGCCTGTACTTCCAAGAACTGCTATTTTCCTCTTCTGCTCCACAATAAAATTATTAAAAACTTACAAAATTAAGCATTTTATCTTGCAACAGGAAACTAATAGCTATTTTTAACGATTTCAAACAATTTTTGCAGACTAAGTCAATAAAGTAAGTCCGACAAAGCCTGACAAGGTCGGACTAAGTCGGACTAACCTATTTTATATAAATTATTCTTTTTACAAAGCGAGACGGAAACCTATGTCATCATCACCAAAGCCTGTTGAAGCTTTGAAACGCTTAGAGACACGGCAATTCTTGGCTGGACCATACCAGCTACCACCACGCATCACTTTCTCTCCACCAGATGCAGGGCCTGTAGGATTGTTCTGAGCGCCAACGCTGTAGTTACCATACCAGTCGTTACACCACTCCCACACGTTACCGCTCATGTCGTAGATGCCAAGTTCATTAGGTGCCTGGGTAGCTACAACATGTGTTGCTCCTTCTGAATTATCTACATACCAAGCTATATCAGCAACATTGTTGCTACCAGAATAAAGGTAGTTCTGGCTCTTGTTGCCTCCACGGGCTGCGAACTCCCACTCAGCCTCGGTAGGCAGGCGGAAATTCTTTCCAGTCATTTCATTCAGTTTAGAAATAAAATTCTGAATCATTTCCCAATTTATATACTCAACTGGATATTGCAGATTTCCTCCGTGGCCGCTATAGTTCCACCCCATCACAGCAAGCCACAACTCCTGGGTAACCTCTGTTTCACCAATGGCAAACGAGCTAACGGCTACTTCGTGGCTTGGAGCCTCGTCGTCATAGGCGTTAGGATCTCCAGCATTAGCGCCCATCATGAAAGTACCACCTTCAACATTTACCATCTTGAATTTCACACCGTCGACTTCAAATTCAGTTGTTTCTGGGTTGTCATTACCTAGAAGAATATTGTAGATAATGGTAATATCCACCGAAGTGATTATGCCATCACCATCCAAATCACCATTGACTATAGCACTGTCATCGCTATTAAGTAACCAGTTGTAGAGCGCTGTAATATCAACACTGCTCACAACTCCGTCATTGTTAACATCGCCTCTTACCCCGGCATTAGCTGCCACATTGCATGCAACCAGAGCTATTAGCGCAAGTAAAACTTTTTTCATAATGTTCATGTTTTTGAAATATTTAAATTATATTATCTCTATCAATAAAAATTTTGAAATTACAAAGATATTATAAATCGTGCAAATCGCAAAATATTTATATCAATTATTGCTCAGGCATGCTGCTGTACGAGCGGCCAGGCGAGCATTGTTAAGCACGAGTTGAATATTGGCATCCAAGCTGTTACCGCCTGTAATATCCTTGATTTCGGCTAGCAGGAATGGAGTAGTAGCTTTGCCTTTTATACCGAGCTCTACACTCTTAGCCACCGCACGGTCAATAGCTGCATTAATATAGTCAGGATCAAGCGAATACTCTTCAGGTATGGGATTAGTAACCAACATACCGCCTGTGAGCCCCATTTCGAGCTTGGCACGGAAAGCGGCTGCAAGTTCCTCGGGGGTGTCTATGCGGTAGTCTACCTTGAAACCACTCTTGCGAGTGTAGAATGCTGGCAACTCCTCGGTTCCATAGCCTATCACTGGCACGCCCTTCGTCTCAAGGTATTCAAGCGTAAGCCCCAGGTCAAGAATCGACTTCGCGCCAGCACAAATCACCATCACGGGGGTCTGAGCAAGCTCCTCGAGGTCAGCGCTTATATCCATCGTGGTCTCAGCACCGCGATGCACACCGCCAATGCCGCCTGTGGCAAACACCTTAATTCCTGCCATAGCAGCAATTATCATGGTGGTAGTCACTGTAGTAGCACCATCCTCGCCACGTGCGATGAGCACTGGCAAGTCGCGACGAGAAGCTTTAGTCACGGCCTGCCCCTTTTTACCCAAATATTCAATTTCTTCGGGAGTGCATCCTGCCTTGAGTTTGCCGCCAATAATAGCGATTGTAGCTGGCACAGCTCCATTGTCGCGAATGGTTTGCTCCACCTTCAAAGCAGTCTCCACATTTTGTGGATAGGGCATGCCGTGAGAAATTATTGTCGACTCAAGCGCCACAACTGGCTTTCCAGCCTCGAGCGCCTCTTTTACTTCTTTTGAAACTGAGAGATATTTATTCATATATTACTGAGTGTTAGTTGTATTATTTCGGTATTTACCGCTGTTGGCGATTGTAGGGCTTTCGAGGCAGCTTTAATGCCTAGCGCACACGATTCTTCCATCGTGGCGCACTGCAATTCTGCATGAACCACAGCTGCCATAAAGGCGTCGCCTGCACCTGTAGCATTGACCACTTTCACTGTTTCCGATGGCAGAGAAACGCTCTGTTCACCATCACTGCAATACACACCGCGCGGTCCCATAGTGATGTAGATGCGTGTAACACCCTGCCCAACAAACCACTGCGCAACAGCATCGACATTGCCTCTAATGCCACTAAGTGCAACAGCCTCAGCTTGATTTACCTTGACAATTAGCGGATTATTATATTTCCTGCCAAGTAGTGAACGAATTTTCATCGCTTTGGCTGCCGAAGTAGCATCTATATATAAAGGTACTGTGCAATGCTCCACAAGATACATTAGCACATCTTCTGTAAGATTGCAATCGACCACCACTGCCCTGCTTGCATTGATGCTCTCGATATGTGCAGCCACCATCTTGGGTGTTAGGTGCGACATAAGCTCCATATCAGCAGCTCCAGCCTGCATCTCGCCATTGTGGTCGTTCACACAAATGAAATAGTTGCTACGCGCTCCGGCCACCTCAAGTATGGGGTCTATAGTCATGCCCACTTTCCGGCAGTCATCACGCAACGACAAGGCGATGCTGTCGTCACCAAACACAGTGAACAGTCTTACCTCATCGCCAAGCAAACACAAATTGTGGGCTATATTTCGTCCCACACCACCAAAGGCTATTTCCACACGGCTGGGATTAGAGTCACACGGCACATACCGCCCTATTGGACTGGCGGTTATATCAACATTTGCAGCACCTATTACAGTAACCATTTTCCTTTATCAATTGTGAATTATGAATTATGCATTATGAATTGACAAAGGGCTTCGGCACAGCGCTCGCCGTCGATAGCACTCGAAACTATGCCACCCGCATAACCGGCTCCCTCGCCACATGGATAGAGTCCCTTCACGTCAATGTGGTGAAGTTGTTCACTATCGCGAGTAATGCGCAATGGCGACGACGTGCGGGTTTCAACGCCTATCACTATCGCCTCGTTAGTTAAGAAGCCACGTGCCTGGCGGTCAAAGAGCTTAAAGCCTTTAGTCAGACGATGCGAGATAAATTGCGGCAACCACTGGTCAAGGCGTGATGGTTGCAAACCAGCTGCATAAGACGACGGTGGAATAAGTTTCGAAGCCTTTCCCTGCACAAAGTCGAGCATACGCTGGGCTCCAGCACACTGGCTATTGCCAGCCATCTGATAGGCGCGCTGCTCCAGTGCCTCTTGGAAACGCATCACACGCAACACGCCATACTGATGGAACCGCTTGGGCACATCATCGGGACGCACTTCAACCACCATGCCGCTATTGGCCCAATATGAGCCTCGTGTGCTTGGCGACATACCGTTCACCACGAGCTGACCTGGTTCACTAGCAGCTGGTACCACGATGCCGCCAGGACACATACAGAATGAGTACACGCCTCGGTCGTTGACCTGTGTAACAAAACTATATTCTGCCGCTGGCAGATAATCGCCTCGCCCGCCCTGTTTGTGATATTGTATCTGGTCAATGAGATGCTGTGGATGCTCCAGTCGCACTCCAACGGCAATTCCTTTTTCTTCCATAGAGATATTGGCTTCATGAAGCATCTCATACACATCGCGTGCCGAATGGCCTGTCGCTAGAATTACTGGCCCATCAAATTCTTCGCCTGTAGAACTTTTAACACCGGTAACCTCTCGTTCGTCATTGATTATCAGCTCTGTTACTCTTGTTCCAAAATGCACCTCTCCACCATTGTCAAGGATGGTGTTGCGCATGTTCTCGATGATGCCAGGCAACTTGTCACTACCAATGTGGGGATGAGCATCAATCAGAATATCCTCGCTTGCGCCATGCTGATGGAAGATTCCCAAGATGCGTTCCACCGAGCCACGCTTCTTGCTGCGAGTATAGAGTTTGCCATCACTATAGGCTCCCGCCCCACCCTCGCCAAAGCAGTAGTTGCTATCGGGGTTCACAACACCTTGTCGTGAAATAGCGGCCACATCGAGTCGGCGCTCTTTCACATTCTTGCCTCGCTCAAGCACGATGGGCTTAACGCCAAGTTCAATAAGACGCAATGCCGCAAAAAGTCCACCAGGTCCTGCTCCCACCACTATTGCCTGCTTATCACCTTTTACACGACGATACTCAATGGGAGCAATCAAATGCTCATCACCCATAGGCTCATCAATATAAGCCCGCACTTTCAGGTTGACCATAACCCGCTCCTTGCGAGCGTCAATTGATCGCCTAATAATGCGCACTCCGCGCAGTCTCCTGCGCATGATGCCCTCTTTCTTGGCAACAAGTTCCTCAACGGCATCAATAAAATGTGCTGTGCGCGGATCTACCCGCAGTTCTAATTCTTTTATCATATTAATTTTTTATCAGAAGAGCTTTGACAGGTTCTCGCTCATCATCTTAACCGACATGGCTAGCAAGATAATGCCAAAGAACTTGCGTAGGAAGAATATGCCTCCTTCACCCAGAAATTTCTGTATTTTATCGGTTGCCTTGATGACCACAAACACCCACACCATGTTGATTGCCAAACCAATAAGAATATTGACATCGGCATACATTGCCTTGAGCGAAATCAATGTAGTCAAAACTCCAGCGCCGGCAATCAACGGAAACACCATCGGCACAATGGTTGCTCCACCACTTGGCGCATTATTCTTGAAAATCTCCACGTCAAGAATCATCTCAAGCGCCATCAGGAACATAAGGAAACCACCAGCAGCAGCAAAAGACTGGATATTGCAATTGAAAATCTCAAGAATCCAGTAGCCGCCATAGTAGAATCCCACCATCACGATGGCCGAATAGATCGTCGCTTTCCAAGCGCTTATCTCACGTCCTTTGGCGCGAAGATCCATGATTATGGGCACCGAGCCCACTATATCAATTATACTGAGCAGCACCAGCGCCGAACTTAATATTTGTGTAAAATTTATGCTTCCCATGTTCTATTTAATGGCTTTTAATTCATTTAACTCCTTTATCTACGCCAAAGCCAGGATTATGAGCTGTGCCGTTATCACTCGCAGGAACATCGTGAGCGGATAAACGGTACTATAGGCCACCGAGGGAGCATCGTTGCCTGCAGTCTTGTTGGCATAGGCAAGTGCTGGAGGATCGGTAGTTGCGCCTGCAACCATACCCATAATAGTGCAGTAGTTCAACTTAAACTTGCCACGAGCCACCAGAGTGACAATAAGCAACGGAATAAAGGTTATCAGGAAGCCATATAGTACCCAACGGGCGCCCTGGGCATTGAACACAGTCGCGGCAAAATTGTCACCTGCAGCAATACCCACACTGGCAAGGAAAAGGCAAATTCCCAACTCTCTCAACATCAGGTTGGCACTGCTGCTGGCATATGTAATAAGTTTGATCTTGTAGCCATATCTGCCCAGCAAAATAGCAACAATGAGCGGTCCACCTGCCAATCCCAATTTCATTGGCACGCTCATACCTGGCAACATCAGCGGTATGCTTCCAAGGATAATACCCATTACTATGCCAATAAACATTGTAAAAATATTGGGATGGTCAAGAGCCTTTATCGAGTTACCCAAATAATTGGCAAGGCGGTCAATATCTTTAATGTTGCCCACCACGGTGAGACGGTCACCTACCTGCAACGCAAGGTTGGGACTGGCAAGCAAGTCAAGGCCAGCACGGTGTACGCGTGTAACATTAAGTTTGAAGCCCATACGAAGTCGCAACGAACCGAGTTTACGACCTGAGAATTCACTTTTGGTCACCACTATGCGACGTGCTGTCACAGGGTCGGGGTCGGCCTTCCAGTCCATCTTCTCATGAGGACCAAGCACAGCGTCAAACATCTCCTCATCTTGCTGGCTCATAACAACGAGTAGCAGGTCGCCTTCCTCAATAATTGTCTCACTAACAGGAATGTGGACGTGACCGTCACCCTTGCGAATGCGCGAAATGATGAAATTATGGTCAATAATCTGGTGCAAATGATGAATGGTAGAACCAATTATAAGCTTATTGGTAACCTTATAAGTTACAAGATGAGGCTGAAGCTGGGAGTTGGTCTTATCGTCTTCTATCTCTTTTGACTCCTTGTCAACGCCAATCTTGAAAATTACCTTCAGCACAATAAACGACAAGATAATTCCTACCACACCAAGGGGATAGGCTGCGGCATATCCCATCGACATTGACTCGTTCAATGCACTGGCAGCATCGCCTTGGGTCTCAATGAGCGTCTGCTGAGCTGCACCAAGGCCAGGGGTATTGGTAATAGCACCCGAGAGAATTCCCACCATGTCGGTAATACTCGTATCGCCAAAGCCAAAGTAAATGCCAAGTGCAACAGCGATGTTAAGCACAATGATGGAAATGGCCAAGCAGTTAAGTAGCAAGCCACCATGCTTAAATGAAGAGAAGAACGATGGACCCACTTGTAGACCTATCGAGAAAATGAACAGAATCAGTCCAAACTCCTGAATGAACTTCAATGTA
>JAFSPZ010000056.1 GCA_017451225.1 Muribaculaceae bacterium
AAGTAATCAATCTTTAAAAAACAAAACCGTAGAAACGATGAACGATAAAGTAACATTAATGAAGGGTAATGAGGCTCTCGCTGTCGCTGCTATTCGCTATGGTGCCGACGGTTATTTTGGTTATCCTATTACCCCGCAGTCGGAGGTTCTCGAGAAACTTGAAGAAGAAATGCCTTGGGAGACTACTGGTATGGTAGTGCTCCAAGCCGAGAGTGAAGTGGCTGCTATCAACATGGTGTATGCTGGCGCTTCGTGCGGCAAAACAGTGCTCACTTCTACTTCCAGCCCAGGCTTCAGCTTGATGCAGGAGGGTATGAGCTACATGGCAGCTAGCGAGGTTCCCGCATTGGTGATTAACGTAATGCGCGGCGGTCCTGGTCTGGGTACTATCCACCCATCACAGGCCGACTACTTCCAGGCTGTTAAGGGTGGTGGCCATGGCGACTACCGCTTGATTACCCTGGCTCCAGCTTCGGTACAGGAGATGGTTGACTTCGTAGCACTCGGATGGGACTTGGCTTTCAAGTATCGTGCAGTGTCTATGATTCTTGCCGATGGCGTTATCGGCCAGATGATGGAGAAAGTTGTACTCCCCGAGCAGCGTCCACGCCACACCGAGGAATGGATTCGCGAGAACTGCCCATGGGCTGTTAACGGCCGCAAGGGTATGCGTCCCAAGAACATCATCACTTCGCTCGAGCTTGACGACGACAAGATGGAGGAGAACAACCACCGCTTCCAGGCTACTTACCGCGAAATCGAGAAGAACGAGCAACGTTGCGAGTTGATCAACACCGACGACTGCGACTACCTCATCGTTGCTTTTGGTAGTATGGCCCGCATCAGCCAGAAGGCTATGGAGCTCGCTGCCGAGGAAGGCATCAAGGTGGGTATCGCTCGCCCAATCACTCTGTGGCCCTTCCCAGTAGATGCTATCCGTAAGGCTGCCGAGGGCGTTAAGGGTATCCTTAGCGTAGAGCTCAGCGCTGGTCAGCTCATCGAGGACATCAAGCTCGCTACCGACTGCAATTATCCAGTCGACATCTTCTATCGCTTGGGTGGTAACGTGCCCGCTCCCGACGAGATTCTCAACGCTCTCAAAGAGAAACTGGTTAAAAAATTAGGATAATCAACATTTAATCATTACAAGACCATTATGGAACTTAACGATATAATCCGCCCCGAAAATAGGGTTTATAAGAAACCGAGCCTTCTCAACGATGCTCACATGCACTACTGCCCAGGCTGTAGCCATGGTGTTGTGCACAAACTCGTTGCCGAGGTAATCGAAGAAATGGGACTTCAAGAAAAGGCTATCGGCGTTTCACCAGTAGGTTGCGCTGTATTTGCCTACAACTACATTGATATCGACTGGCTTGAGGCTGCTCACGGACGCGCTCCAGCGATGGCTACAGCTACCAAGCGACTCATGCCCGACAAGCTCGTCTTCACCTATCAGGGCGACGGTGACCTCTCGGCCATTGGTACTGCCGAGACTATCCACGCTGCCAACCGCGGTGAGAACATCGTCATCATCTTCATCAACAATGCTATCTATGGTATGACTGGTGGACAGATGGCTCCTACCACTCTCCTTGGTCAGAAGACAGCTACTTGCCCTTACGGACGTCGTGCCGATCTTAACGGATATCCTCTGGCTATCAGCAACCTGCTGGCACAGCTCGACGGTACTTGCTACGTTACCCGTCAAACTGTTTACAGCCCCGCTGCAGTGCGCAAGACCAAAGCCGCTCTCAAGAAAGCTTTCCAGAACAGTATGGACGGCAAGGGATGCTCGGTTGTTGAAGTTGTCAGCACCTGCAACACTGGTTGGAAACTCACTCCAGTGAAAGCCAACGAGTGGCTACAAGAGAACATGTTTGCTAAGTACCCATTGGGTGATTTAAAAAATAATGAATAATCATGAAAGAAGAAATAGTAATAGCAGGCTTTGGAGGACAGGGAGTCCTCTCAATGGGTAAGATTCTCGCTTACTCTGGATTGATGGAAGACAAGGAAGTGACTTGGATGCCATCCTATGGACCCGAGCAGCGTGGTGGTACCGCCAACGTTACCGTTATTGTTAGCGACGAGCGCATCAGCTCGCCCATCCTCAACATGTACGATACTGCAGTGGTTCTCAACCAGCAGAGTCTCGACAAGTTTGAGAAAATGGTGAAACCTGGCGGCGTGCTCATCTACGACAGCTACGGCATCAACACTCCTCCTACTCGTACCGATATCAAGATTTATCGCATCGAGGCAACCGAGGCTACCATCGAGATCAACAACAGCAAGGCTTTCAACATGATTGTCCTTGGTGCTTACCTCAAGGTTAAACCCGTTGTAACCATCGAGAACGTGCTCAAGGGCTTGAAGAAGACTCTTCCCGAGCGTCACTGGCACCTTATTCCAATGAATGAGGAAGCCCTCAAGAAAGGCGCAACCCTCATCAACGAGTAATCTAAAGGTGTAACGGCGAGGCCTGCCTCGTCAGCACAAGCAAAAATGAAACGCATCCATCTGGGTGCGTTTCATTTTCTTATTTCCAGTCAAGTGTTATTTTTTCTCTTTGGGTGCGGCTAGTTGCATTACGCGGTATAGGTTGCAGCCAATGAAGTTTCCCACTATTGAGGCAAAATAGACCAGGATTGCTTGTGGGGTCCAGCTTGTGAACCCAAGTGCCAGAGAATAGTAGAAAGCGTCGGCGATGCTATGGACAAACCCGCACATGATGAACAATGGAATGCCAAAGAGCAGCGGCAGCCACATCTTCTGGCGTGCGAAGTTTACCACCGTTGTCATGATGAAACCGCAGAAGATGGCAAGAATCACCACAGTCCAGAAACCTTTTTCTATTCTGCCATCTACAATGGTTTGTGCTGTGGTGGCGAGGTCGGGTAGGGCGGTGTTGATGGCAAGAGCAACCAATGCGCATCCCACTATGTTGCCAAGGATTATTACAGGTAGTTCAATCCAGTCTAGTTTGGTCTCGACAAATCCACTCACACCTGTGTAGAGTTTCATCTTGTAGCATACTACAGTTATTAAACCAAATGAGAATAATACGGCGCCAACTATGCCTCCCACTTTCAGAAAGGCAACTCCGCCAAGTGATATGCAGATTCCTGCAAGGATTGAGTCGATGATGGTTTTTCGCATGATTTATTCTTAAAGCTAATTTTTATAGTTAAAATCCTTCGGCAAAGTACCGCCATAGTGGAGCAAGCATGAGCGCTTGCTTGAGCTCGTCGTTGCGCATCATCTTCAAAACTTCGTCGCGGGTAAGCAGCACAACGTCGATGTCCTCGGTGCGGTCAAGGTGTTGGTCGCTCAGACGTTCAACTCCCGTTGCAAGGAAGCAGTGTGTCCAGTTGTTGCAAGTGCTCGGGTTCTGGCCAATAGTCATTATCTCTTCCCATTTTCCTCCACCATAGCCTGTCTCTTCTAGCAGTTCGCGCTTGGCACCTTCAATGGGCTCCTCACCAGGCTCTATCACTCCTGCACACAGCTCCACTGAGTCAAGGTCAAGGGCATAGCGGTATTGTTTTACAAAGACAAAATGACCGTCGGCGGTGATGGCTATGACATTTATCCAGTCGGGATATTCAAGCACATAGAATTCATCGTTTACAACACCGTTGGGTAGTTGAACGGCGTCACGTCTGGCTGTGAGCCACGGACGGCGGATGAGATATTCACTTTTTAATGTTTTCCAGCGTTTGTTGTCCATATCCATAGTAGGGGTATTTAAATAACAAAGGGCGACTTTCGTCGTCCTTCGTGATTGTGGGTGCTGACGGATTCGAACCGCCGACCCTCTGCTTGTAAGGCAGATGCTCTGAACCAGCTGAGCTAAGCACCCATGCTTTTAACGGAAAAGCGATGCAAAGGTACGACACTTTTATGAGTTGTGCAAGTGTTTTTTCGTTTTTTTCTTGAAAAATTGCCTTATTTAGTTTTCAAGCTTGCTCAAAGGGGAATGCCGTTTTCAATTATTGGCAATATGTCTTGTGGACGATTGATAATCACGTTGGCATGATACTCTTTCAGCTCCTTCACAGGTCTAAATCCCCATGTTACACCCACCGAATCGATGCAAGCGCGGCGTGCGGTCTCCATGTCGATGCCCGAGTCGCCTATGTATATAGTGTCTTGCTTGGAGATGCGTGCTTGAGCAAGAATCATGAAAATAATGCTGGGATCGGGCTTGATGGGAATGTCTTCTTGCTGCCCCACGATAGCTACCCAGTCGATGTTGGGGAAGAAGGTGTTGATGATTTTGAGAGTCGCCTGCTGATATTTGTTGCTGGCAACGGCAAGCTGAACACCGTTGTCTTGAAGTTGCTGAAGCAGCTCAGGGATTCCATCGTATGGCTCGGTGCGGTCGGTGTTATGTTCGTTATAGAACTGCTTGAAGTCCTTGAGCATGGTGTTGACGGTGGTTGAGCTCTTGCGAGCATCCTCTGGCAGTGAGCGTTCAATGAGTCGTCTCACACCATTTCCCACAAAGTATGGGTAGGAGGCAACACTGTGAGTGTGGAAACCGTTACGGTCGAGAGCATAGTTCACTGCATCGCCCAAATCTTTGATGGTGTTGAGCAGAGTGCCATCGAGGTCAAATATTGCTAATTTCTTCATGATTCGTCAGTCGTTATTATCGTTTAACGTTGGTCGTTTATCGTAATTTTAGATAAATCAGAATGGATATCCCACCGAGAAGTGGAGCTCGGCGTCGCGCTTGAACGAAGGAGAGAACAATGGCCAGTGCTCCTGTCCCGATGCAGGGTTGTGGGCTTTCATTCCCACGTCAAAGCGCACGAGGAAGTAGGTGAAATCCATGCGTAGACCTAGTCCGTAGGACAGCGCCAGTTGTTCATAGAACTTGTTTAACTTGAAAACACCGCCAGGCTGGTTCTCATATTCCTTGATTGTCCATATGTTACCGCAGTCGATGAAGGCGCCCAACTCAAGCACCCAGAAAAGCTTACAGCGGTACTCAAGATTCAAGTCGAGCCTGATGTCGCCGCACTGGTAGATAAAGCTGTTCTGTGCTTTTTTCCCGTCAAAACTGCCTGGCCCCAACGTTCTCACGCCCCAGCCGCGCACACTGTTGGCGCCGCCCGAATAGAAACGCTTCTCAAATGGCAACACGGTACTGTTGCCATAAGGCACAGCCACACCTAACCCGGCATGAAAAGCTATGGAGCTGCGTTGGTTGATGTAATGGGTGATGGCAAAGTCACCATCAAGCTTTACATACTGTGAATATCTCGTACCAATCACCTTGTAGCTATCGTCGGGCTCACGTTTTTGCCCAATCAGGTGCGATATGCCATAAAGTAGATTGCCTGCAGTCTCGGCGGTGCCTCTAATGGTGTAGATGTTGTCTTGGACGCTGGTAGTCAATGGGTTTGTGGCGCGGCGGTTGGTTTTATAGAACGTGTAGCCCATGCGCATGATAAGGTGGTCCTCATAGGAGTAACGCAGCAACGGGTTGGTGATGCTGTCCAGGAAGTTTATTTTGCTCTTGGGCAGATATACATAGCTGATGTCTATCAAGTTAAACGTGTGTCGCATCTGGTTGTTGCGCTCACTCCAGATGTATTTCCAGCCAGCACCTGCAATCACACGAGTATATTCGGGGCGTTCCTGGTAGTTAAAACTCGTCATGAACTCGGTCGATGCTTGGATGCGGCGCTTGAAGTTCTCGCGCAGGAACGGCATTTTGAATTTGGGGAAAGTGATGCCCACGTCGCCCGAGTATTCACTGTAGTTGTCGTTGATAAGACCACTCAAGTCTCCAGACAGACTCTCATACGATGCCTTGAACTTGACGTTGAGAATCTCGGAGCCTTTGAATATGTTGCGGTGTTGGTAGTCGGCACCTATGCCAAATCCCAAGTCGCCCTCGCTGTTGGTGCCTTCAAGCGAGAAAGATATAGTCTGCGACTTGTCGCGGTTGAGTAGCACATAGGCGTCAATCCACAGCTCGCCGTCTATCTCTCCCACGGCTTTCATGTCAATGTTGATGAACTTGATGATTCCCAGTCTTCCCAGCGCTTTATAGGTCTTGTCTACATCGCTGGCATTGTAGAGCTTGCCCGGCCTTATAAAGCAGTTCTCGTCCAGAATCTTCTTGTCGATGTACTTATCTTCGCCATAGAGTACTGTAATGCCGTTGTAGTACTCGGCATCGCCATACACTCCGTTCTGCATGGTTACAGCGTCATAACTTGTCACGAAAATTACATTCCTCACATAGAACTTGCGGTGCGTGTCGATGCGTGGCATGTGTGGAAGCTCTTGTATTTTATCGCTCAATGTGAGCGTAAGGTCCACTTCTCGTGAGTTGGCAGCCGTGTCGGCAAGGAATGTGATATAGCTCTTGTTGAACGCATAGTAGCCGCTGTCGCGCAGTCGTCTCACAATGAGTTCGCGCTCATCATCAAGCTTTTTGTGGTCCAGCAACGAGGTGCACTTGATAGGGAAGTCGGTCGTATCGCCCAGTATTATGTCCCTGATGCTGTCGTTGTTAATGTCATACTTTATCGACCTGATGCGGTAAGGTTCATTCAAGGTAATGTTGTAATCAACCTGGGCTTTTCTCTTCTTTTGGTTGATTTTTACTTCGCTTGTTACCGTATTTTTAATATATCCCTTGTTGTTGAGGGCGCGCTGCAGTTGATTCTCGCTAGCCATCGTCAGCGTTGAGTCATAAATCACCGGTGGAGCGCCCACACGCCTAATCCATTTGTTGAACCAGTTGGCCGAGTCCTTGCCACTTATGTTATAGATTGCAAGCTGCAGCTTGAAACCGCCCAGCACCTTGTGGTTTTCGGTTTGACGCAGGTAGTTGGTTAGCTCCTGCTTGTTTATGTCCTTTTCGTTCTCCTTGTCCAGGATGTTGATTTTCACCTTGTCGAGCAAGTACTGTCCCTCGGGCACATGCTTGGTCGATGCACACGAACCCAGCGCCATTGCCAGCAATAATGGCAGTAGCAGCAATAACATGCGCATGTAAGGTGATACTCGTGACATAATTATTAATATAAAGTGCAAAGTTACCACCATTTAATTTAATGTCAAAAGGAAATGGTGAAAAGTTTTTTAGCTTGCTAGTGCTTCACTGGCTTGCCGCATGCTGTTTTTGTTGCTTTGCTGCACACATTGGTCTTATGCTTAAAATAGACGTATTATTACCCATTTTGGGAGTAAAAAACAGCCATTTTTGTTAAATGAAGTTAATTTTAGGCATTTTCTGCTTGAAAATTATGTTTTATAACACAAAATGCTATACCTTTGCATCAGTTTTCATGGTATTAGTTTTTTAAGGTTATGAAATCTTTGTCGTCGTGAGACGATACTTTTCATTGTTTTAAGGTTTATGTTAATGGTATTAGAAAGTTAATTAGTTAAGCAATCCCCGACGATGAGTCAGGGATTTCTTTTTTTATATATAGTTTTAGGGGCTCGAGAACTAATGATTCTTGAGCCCCTAATACTTTGTGAAAAGCGATTATTTTAAATAATCGTCAAAGTAGCGTGTTATGCGTTCATGCAGGTGCACACTTTGGTGACCACGCATGTTGTGGCCCTGTCCTGGATATACATAGAAGTCGGGCTGGGTGTCGGCAGCAATGCATGCCTTCAGGAACGAGTAGGCGTGTTGTGGCACAACGGTTGGGTCGTTGAGACCGATGATGATTTGCAGACGTCCCTTGAGGTTCTTAGCCTTGTGGATAAGGCTTGCCTGGGCATATCCCTCGGGGTTGCTCTGAGGGGTGTCCATGTAACGCTCTCCGTACATCACTTCATACCACTTCCAGTCGATTACAGGTCCGCCAGCCACGCCCACCTTGAACACGTCGGGGTAGTTGGTCATAAGGCTTATTGTCATGAAGCCACCATAGCTCCATCCGTGCACTCCCAGGCGATCCATGTCGGCATAGGGGAGGGAGCGTAGGAACTCGACTCCGCACATCTGATCTTTCATCTCCTCCTGGCCCAAGTGACGGAAGGTTGCCTGTTCAAAGTCGCGTCCGCGGTTCTCACTGCCTCGGTTGTCGAGGATGAAGAGCAGATATCCACGCTGAGCCATATAAGTCTCCCAGCTGCGGCTGCAATAGTGCCAGCGGGCGTCAACGTTGTGGGCGTGTGGGCCTCCATATACATAAACCACAGTTGGGTATTTCTTCGCGGGGTCGAAGTCTACTGGCATAACCATGCGGTAGTATAGGTCGGTAACGCCGTCGGCAGCCTTTATCGAACCGCATCTGTACTCAGGTACCTTGTAGCCCGCCCAGGGGTCGGGTGCGGTGTAGTAGCGTAGCGACTTGCCAGTAGCGGTGTTGACGATGGCGATGTTGCGAGGCACATCGGGTTCCTGATAGTAGTCTACGAGCCAAGTGCCGTTGTCGTTGAGCATTGCTCCGTGCCATCCCTTGCCGCCTTCGTCAACGCGAGTGCGCTTGCCTGTGGCGATATCCACGCTGAATACGTTACACTGGATAGGGCTAATCTCGTTGCTGGCAATAATAATCGCCTTATGCTCGGTATCAAAGCCCAGCATTTCCATCACTACCCACTCTCCGCTTGTGAGCTGCTTCACGAGCGAACCGTCAGCGTTGTGCAGATACAGGTGGTTGTAGCCGTCCTTTTGGCTCTGCATCACAAACTTTCCGCTGTCCCAGGGCAGGAACTTGATGGGAACGCTTGGCTCAACATATTTCTCACTTGTCTCGCGGTAAATTTCGGCAACCTTGGCGCCTGTGGCGGCATTGTAGCTAACCAGGCGGCAGTCGTTCTGGTCACGATTAAGCTCAAACATATATATAAGTTTGTCATCCGGACTCCAGCACACGTTGGTGAAATAGCGGTCGGTGGGGTCGCCGGTATTGAGGTAAATCACTTTGTTGGTTGAGATGTCGAGCACGCCCACCTGCACTTTGTGTGAGGTCTGTCCGGCCATTGGATATTTCTCGGGAGCGGGAGTTGCCTCCACTTGGGTGGAGTCGTAGATTTCAGGCACAGTTATGAGAGGGTAGTCGGTTACCATGCTCTGGTCCATGCGGTAAAATGCGAGCTTGTCGCCCTTGTTGTTCCAGAAGGTGCCCTTCTCTATGCCGAACTCGTTGCGGTGCACTGCCTGGCCGTATACAATGTTGCGAGAGCCGTCGCTGGTAATCTGTCGGCATCCACCGTTAGCTGTCGTTACCCACAGGTTGTCGTTTTTGACATAGGCCACATTGCGGCTGGTCTTGTGCCAGTCGGAATAGTATTCCCCAACTGTGCTCTGGCTCCACTCCGTTTTGTGGTTCTTGAGGTCGACAAGTATTCGCTGGTCGCCTGTCTGTACGAGCATCAAAGGTTTATCGGGGTAGGGGAACGAAGCCCACTTGAGGTAGGGCTTATTCTCAAGACCTGCCCAATCCTTTATTTGCTGGGCTGTGTATGCCAATTTTTCCTTGCCGGTCTTGGTGTCGACCGTCCAGATGGAATCATTCTCCATGTGCATTAGCTGGTCGCCCTGCCATGCGAGTGTTTTGCTTTTGGGAACCATGTTGGGGTAGTTCTTGCCGCCAAAGTTAAGGTCCTCGAGCGTGAACTCCTTTTGTGCGTTAGCACTTGCCCAACCGAGCAGTACTACTGCAACGCAATAAATAAATCGTCTCATTGTATCTTATTAGTTTATTGTTATGGTTTTTAGTTTCTTTTGCTGTTGTAAGAGATTTCTATCCACTCACTTAGGCTTATCAAAGTCTCCTGAGTCTTGAGTTTGGATGGTGTATATCTCGCGGTAAATGTCGTTGTTCTTGAGCAGGTTGTCGTGAGTGTCGAAACCCGTGATGCGACCACCTTCCATTACTATTATGCGGTTGGCATGCATCACGCTGTGAACGCGTTGCGCTACGATAATCTTGGTTACCTCGGGCATATAGTCGCGCAGACCCTTGCTGATGCGGGCGTCGGTGGCGGTGTCGCAGGCGCTAGTCGAGTCGTCGAGAACTAGGACCTTGGGGTTTTTAAGAAGGGCTCGGGCAATGCACAGGCGCTGCTTCTGGCCGCCCGACACGTTGGCTCCACCTTGCTCTATAACAGAGTCGTAGCCATCGGGCATTTCTTCGATGAATTCGTCGGCACATGCCATCTTACAGGCATGTTTGCATTCCTCTAGCGTTGCATCGCTCTTGCCCCACCGCAGGTTGTCGAGCACAGTGCCGCTGAAGAGCACGTTCTTCTGGAGCACCATCGAAACATTGTTTCGCAGTGTCTCGAGGTCGTAATCTCTAACGTCAATTCCGCCCACCTTGATAGAGCCTTGCGACACGTCATACATGCGGCTTACAAGCATCGCCAGAGTCGACTTGCCACAGCCTGTACCGCCAATTATACCTATGGTCTCGCCGCTGTTGATGTGCAAGTTGACGTCCTTGATGGCATAGTCGCAGTCATCGATAGCAGCAGCTGTTTGGCCAGCAAGTAATGTTGCAGGAGTTGGGGGAGCGCCTGTTTTATTATAGGTGAACTTCACATTTTCGAAGTCGATGCTGCCGTCGGCAACACTCATTACTGGGTTCTCGGGATTCACGATGTCGGCTTTTTCGTTGATGACCTCTGCCACACGTTTTCCGCTGGCGGCACTCATGGTGAGCTGGACGAAAATCATCGAAAGCATCATGAGGGCACTCAGTATGGTCATCACATAGGTGAAGAGCGATGTGAGTTGACCAGTGGTTAAGTCGCCGCCCACGATATGTTTGGCACCGAACCATGACAGCGAGATGATGCAGCCATACACCACAATCATCATCAAGGGATGGTTCAGCGCCATCAGGCTCTCGGTCTTAACAAAGAGGCTGTATAAGGCTCTTGCTGCCTTGCTAAACTTCTTGTTCTCATAGTCCTCTCTTACAAAGGCCTTAACCACGCGTATTGCCGAAACATTTTCCTGAACCACGTTGTTCAAGTCGTCATATTTCTTGAACACTTGCTGGAACAACTTCACAGTGCGGCTGATTATCATATAAAGCAAGGTGCCAAGTATTACAAGCGCTATAATGAAGATTGTACTCATGTGTGTGTTGATGAACACGCACATGAAGATGCTGAAAATGAGGTTCAATGGGGCGCGAACCGAGATGCGAAGCAGCATCTGGAAAGCGTTCTGTAGGTTGTTTACATCAGTGGTCATCCTCGTTACAAGTCCAGCCGAGCTGAACTTGTCGATATTGGAAAATGAGAATGTCTGGATGTTTCGGAACATCGCATCGCGCAAGTTGCGGGCAAAGCCCGACGATGCCATTGCCGAGAAACGCCCTGCCAGGATGCCGAATAGCATACTCATTGCCGCCAGCACAAGCATGATGGCTCCATACTTGTACACGTTGCCCATGTGGCTCTTGGCAATTCCCTCATCTATAATCCACGAGGTGACATAGGGTATGAGTACTCCCATCACCACTTCAAGGGCAATAAAGATGGGAGTCAATATCGATGCAGTCTTGAAACTGCCAATCTGCTTTGTTAGTGTCTTAAGCAATTTTTGTGGTATTATTATTTATGAAGTGCAAAGATAAATAAAAAATCTTGATTTTTTAGCCAAGTCGACATGAAGAAATATTTTTCTTTGAATGGATGATAGTGATAGAAGAATAAAAAACAATTTTGAGCCTCTTTTTGTGACTCGTTATTAAATGCAGGATTGTAAAACAAATAATGTTATAAATATGCGCAAAAAGTGTATATTTTTAAACTGTGGCTTAGTTTTTTTTCATTCTTGATAAATATGCAAGAAAATGATAAACGTTTTGAGAATTTCAAAAGTTGCAAATTTTTGGTTATTAAGTCAATATTTGTAGATTTTTGAAGAATTAATCAAAGAAAATAGTTAAACAATTATAAAAAATGTGCCTATCATAATAGATAAGCTTTTTTTATTTAAGAAAAATTTTTAATTTTGCATAAAATTGATGATAAAGGGAAAAAGATATAAAAAATCTTTTCCTGTTGAAAAAGCTAATCAAAACTATACTATTAAGGGGTCTTCATGCCGGTTGCTGATAGTCGGCATACGAAATCCTTATATAAGTAAAATCTTTTTCATTGTTAACAAACACTATTATTGTAAGGTAAATAAGTTTTAGTATTTAAATTTTATGGTGAGGATGTCGTGAGATGTGAATCTTGCGGCATTTTTTTTGCTTAATGCATAATGCTCAATTCACAATGCATAATTGTGCGTGAAATTTATTTCTGCTTCTAGTATTTAAAGAAAAAGGCATGCGTCACCATAGCTCAAGAAGCGGAAGTCGTGCTCTAGGGCGTAGTCATAGAGGCGACGCCAGTTGTCATTGCCAACGAAGGCGGCAACGAGCAGCAACAGCGTAGACTGTGGCTGGTGGAAATTGGTGATCATACCCTTAACAATGCGGTAGGTGAAACCGGGTGCTATCATCAGCTGGGTGCTGCCTAGGTAGTTGCTTGCGCCATGACGGTCGAGGTAGTCGACGATGTTTTGCAACGCCTTCTGTACCGAGATTGCACATGGAGTGGTGTAGGGCATCCATTGTGTCACTTGCAGCTCTTCCTCGGTTGCATTAGGATTAGTCTCCAAGATTTGTCCCACATAATATAGACTTTCCAATGTCCTGACGCTTGTGGTGCCCACAGCAATCACAGGGCGATTGGTAATGGCAAGCTCGGCGAGCAGGTCACGTGGCACGCTGATGAACTCGGTGTGCATTGCGTGGTCGCCAATGTTGTCGCTTTTCACAGGTTGGAAGGTTCCGGCCCCCACGTGCAGCGTGAGTTCGCGGCGCTCAATTCCGCGGCTGTCGCACTCAGCAAGCACCTCATCGGTGAAGTGCAGGCCTGCTGTGGGAGCAGCCACGCTTCCGTCGATGTGACTATAGACCGTTTGATAGTCGATCAAGTCACTCTTCTCGGTGCTGCGGTTCAAATATGGAGGAATAGGAATTTCGCCCATCGCCTCAAGCAGCGAGGCAAAAGTAACGTCATTGTCGTCCCATGTAAAAGAAATCTCAAAAGCATTGCCTCTGCGTTCTCCGCGTGTTGCTCTCACTGTGACCGAAGTGCCGCCTACAGCAACTTGCTGCGTCAATTCTCCGCTTTTCCATCGTTTGCTGTTACCCACCAGGCATAGCCATGTGCAGCTACTGGTGGTCTGGAATATAAGTTGGTAGTCGCAAGGCTCTACCGGTTCAAGGCAGAAAATCTCTATTTGGCTGCCTGTGGATTTCCTAAAACGCAACCTCGCATTTATCACACGGGTGTTGTTGTAGATAAGCAAGGCATCGCTGGGTAACAACAATGGCACTTCGTGGAAGATGTGTTCCTCAATTGCGTTGTCCTTATACATGAGCACCTTGCACTGTTCGCGATGGGCGAGTGGATGCTTTGCGATGCGCTCATCAGGAAGCTCGTAGTTATAATCGGCGATGTGCAGGTTACGCACTTTTTCAAGTATATCCATAGTTTTTCTTGATTTTAGGCTGCAAATTTACGCAAATTATTTCACAAATTTTGCCTATTCAGAAAAATGTATTACCTTTGCACCGCTTTTTGAGCAAGATGTAGTCTCAAAAAAGCTGGATCGGTAGCTCAGCTGGATAGAGCAACAGCCTTCTAAGCTGTGGGTCCTGGGTTCGAATCCCAGCCGATTCACGTTTTCATAATGAAATTGGTAATGATAACGGGAACTCGTGATGAGCTTCCGTTATTTTTTACTTAAAAAATAAAAAATTTGACGTTTTTTCTCATAATTATTCTTCTCATAAAGAAAATAATGTAACTTTGCACCTTATTATACAAAAATGAAAATTAAGATTGATTGAATTATATAGTGGTGTTAATTAAATATGATGTCAAACTAATCATCTAATATATGAAAATAAAAAGAATTTTTTACCTACTAGCACTGATAACAACGATGTTGTTGTCACCGCTGGCTGCGAGGGCCATTTCGGGCCACTATAGCGACCCGGGTGGTGGCTCCTACTGGTGCAACATCTATGTGGCCGAAGTGAGTCACGGTAAGAGCTACAGCTGGTGCACCGGCATTGACGAAGACACGGGTATGAATAATTTCCGTGGCTTTGAGACTGATAATGGAGGAGAGTTATCGACAGAGTTTCCCACCGTCTTGATCAAATACCGCTATCACTACTCACAGCCCAAAGGTTATGACAGAAATGGTTCTGATCAATCTTTCTATGTAATGACACGCTCAGGCGCGCTAAAAAAGATTGGTGAGTGGCCCAAAGGTGGCAATTTCACTCAGACCGATTACACTTATGGTGTGATAGGTGATGGCACGATGGATGGCACTTGGTTATCGTTCCGTTATGCTCCCAATCAGGCCGGTCTTGAGAACGTTGTTGCTATCCAGATAGAGAATGATACTTACTATAAACAAGATCATTTTTGGGCTTGGGAGACAGACTATAGTTTCACTATTCACATGCGTTACCTCAAGGGGCTCGAGATGGACTTTGAGAAATGCCGAGAAGCTAATGTCGCTTGGAACTCTCCTGGCAAGGTTACAGTGAGCGCCGACAATAGTTGGCTTCCCGAGGAGTATGGCCTCCTTGTGTATAATTTCAATTATAAGAGCAATTACAATGTCAATATAATATCGGAAGGCAAGAGCTACAGCAGCCATGCATTTGATGTGCAAAATCGTGGCAACAAATCGATTTCAATCGATGTGCCTGTTAATAAAGACTTCAATGTTGAAGTAGTTAGAAACACTATTATAAGCTACAGGTACAACGGTCGTGATGTGACGCTGAAACTTAACGAGAACGAGAAGACGGAACATTCTTTCCACAACACTCCTCCCGATGTGACGGCTTCGTTCAACCAGGTGACAGGCGAGATGCGCCTGCAATGGGATGTTGATAACGATGTGGCTAAAGAAGGTGACTTCCAGATTTACCGCACTCTGATGAACGAATATGGCTCCTATACAGGCAATCGCGAGAAACTGACTTCCACATCTAATAATTATTTTACCGACATGGCTCAATATGGGCTGGACTACATGAAATATTACCGCTATGAGATCTTCCAGCTCAAGAATTCTTGGAACGAGGTGGAAATCCCGAGCGCTCCCCAGCCACTCACTATTGTCAACCCGTGTGTTGTCATGACCAACACCCTTCCGGTAATACCCTTGAACTTGTCGCAAGATGCTAGCGCCACCGATAAGATTAAGCTTGACTGGACTTTCAGCAATGTGCCTCAGAGTGAGACAAATATCACTTTTTATGTTAACCGCATTGACCCCGATGGAACTATAAGGAACCATTACGGAGAAGTGACGGTGCCTCGTAGCGCTGGCCAAGCGTCGTTTGTCGATGACAAGCCCGAATCGAGCTGCGAGGTGTATAACTATTATGTGACAGCCGATATCCTCGACGGAAGGCAACACCTGTCGAGCGAAATGGTGCAGTCGAGCCTTCTCGACGGAAGCATCGTGACCAGTGTCACAATAAGCAAGGGCAACTACATGGGCAGCGTGCACATTAACTGGACAGCAAAGCAGGTGGGCACCAGTCCAACCTACTTTGAAGTTCATAGACGATTCATCGGTGCCAGCGACTGGCTCACAATAGGCTCCACCTCAGGAACAACAACTAATTACACATTTGTTGACCAGACCGCCGAGCCTGGAAGATTCTACGAATATCGAGTGGCTGCCTATTCTCCCGACTGCGACGGCACAGGCCGAGTAATCAGCAATGCTATGATCGAGAGCGGCTTCAGCCAAGCTTCGGGTGTTATTGCCGGGCGCGTGCAATTTGATACAGGCACTGCTGTTGAAGATGTGAGACTGAACCTGCTGCGCAGTGGCGACGAGACATCACGCCCGCAGTTCTACAGCCGCCATGTGCTTGAGAGCGGAGGCGGCATGGAGTGGCATACCGATCCCGCTACTGCCAACAGCATGCTTCGTCTTGACCGTCCCTTTACTTTGCAGATGTGGGTCAATCCCGAAGTGGACCAGCAATGGGTAGGACTCTTTAGAATAGAAAATTATGACGGCAATTCTCATGATGCCGAAGGCCATGCCACAGGATATAGTTTCGGACTATTCAATTATAACCACAACAGCTATGGAGGCGACCACGACGGATTTGCCCTGATGTTAAAATTCGGCGGCACCGAAAAGTGGTTCCAAAATCCTGTCACCAAAGCTTATGGAGTAATTGAATACAACAAATATAGTCACATCACCATCCGCAACAATGCCGACGGTACTATAAGCTTCATCATCAATGGAGATGTTGAGAATCCTTATATTTTAGACGTCAATCAATATACTACTCTACATTTCGACACCAGCGAAATTCCTGCCGATGAGAACGGCGTGGTTAAAGTGAAAATCTGCTCCACCTATGGAAGTGGTCACAATAACACCCTCAGGGGCAACATCGATGAGGTGAGAATATGGAATCGCGCCCTTCCCAACAAGGAAATCGTTACCACTTATGACCGCTTGTTGAGTGGTCGCGAAAGTGGTCTTAAGGTGTATTGGCCTTTCGACGAAGGTCTAGAGGAATATGCATTTGACTATTCCTACACCGATGGCGTGCCCAACGGCAACCATCCCATCTTGGGCCGCAACAACCGCCCGAGCGAGGTGGTGCCCAGCGAAGACAAACTCTCGCTCTATGGAATGACCAACACCAATGGCGAGTACATCATTCGTGGCATTCCTTTCACTGGCAGTGGCACTGGCTACACCGTGGCTCCCACCAAGGGGGTTCACTCATTCAATCCCACTAGCCGCACGGGCTTCATTAGTGCCAACTCGCTGTCGCTCAATGGCTATGACTTTACCGATGTGTCGTCGTTCAACGTGAGTGGCACAATTCGCTATTCAGGAACCGATGTCCCTGTCGATAGTGTAACGTTATATGTTGACGGCACTCCATGCAGCAAGAACGGCGAGCTCATCATGAGCGATGCCAATGGCGAGTATCTCATTTCAGTGCCTATTGGAGAACATTATATCGAGGCTCGCCGCAATGGTCACACCTTTGAACTCGGAGGTCGTTATCCTGCGATAGAAGGAGAGACTTTCAACTTTGTTGAACCCGCTCACCTTGATTTCTTCGACAACACGCTGGTAAACTTCAGCGGTCGCATCACTGGAGGCCAGGCCGAAGGCGAGAAGCCGCTCGGCTATGGCGTGAGTCGCAACACCGTAGGTCAGGCAATCATTACATTGGGAATGCTTGACCACCCACAGCGGCGCATAAATGTGATAAGACAAGAAAACGGTACCACCGTGTCGTGGGAAGACAACCCCAACAAGGTTGACGTTGAGTCGGGAGGTGAATTCATTCATAGCAAATCTTGGCGAGGATATGGCGATGCCGATGAAGTGAAGAACATCTATATCGTCACCGACAGCATCACTGGCGAGTTCAGTGCACTGCTGCCACCATTGAGATATAACGTGAAGAATGTGTCTTTCAAGACCAATACTCCACTAAATGAGAGTCAGCCTTTTGCCTCAATTCCTGCAATAAATCTTAGTAATCCTCTCGACAGTGTTCGTCCCGACACATTGTGGAATGACGACCACAACGCCTATGCAACTCTCTACCGTCCCAACAAGACATTGCGTCTCACCTATCGCAGCAACCCTGTGTTTGACGTGAAGCAAGTTGGTGCTTCAGCAGGAGCCTTTGGCTCTGATGTGGTGATGCTGGGCGATGACGAAGACATTGAGGTGCCACTCTACACGGTGAACGAGAGCACCGGAAATGTAAATTACAACTACAACTATCCCGTGTTCCTTCAAGGTAGGGAATACAACTTCAAGATAAAGGTTTATGAACCTTACACCAACTACGACACAGGCCCGTCGGGAGTGCTTTACAAAGCGGCTCTCAGCGACAGCATCATCAGCATCAACAACGAGCTGAGCGGTGATGCAGCGGTTGTGATTGAAGATGTGCAGAACGACTCAATCAATGCCAGCCGCGGTGATATTGTTAACCTGGAGCCAAACCAGATGCTTCTCGACAGCATTGGAGAAGCAACCTACAAGTGGAAGGTGGGCTACCCCAACCTTTATAGCCCTCACACGCGTTCGATGAATATGAACACCGTTGTCAACGGGCGCTCCTATAACTGGCGGACCAACAGCTTCGAGGGCATAATACTTGGAGTTATCCCAACGGGCAACAATTTCATCACAGCCGGTCCCGATAAGGTCGAGATGGTGCTGCGCGACCCGCCAGGCAGTCAGTCAACACTCACGTGGGGCGTTGACACCATAAAAACCAAATATCACTACAAGGTTGATGGAACGCATAATGCCGACAAGCTTAATGTCACATATATGGGAGGCTGCAAAATCACTACAATCCTGGGCATGCTTCCAGTAGCTGCCGAGAACGATCTGGAGTTTATCAACGAACAAACCGGTTCGTTCCAGTATGAGCTCAAGCGCGATTGGGACAACACCTCCTACGCGACCTACATTAACTCACATCAAGTGAGCACCTCCAGCCGCGACAAGTTTGTGGGACGCGACGGAGATGTGTTTATAGGATATTCAACAAACTATATAATAGGTGCGGCCGATCAAGTGGGCCTCTTCAAGCAGGATGACGGTTCATGGAAATTGGGTACAGACCAGTGCGTGACTGTGGGCGAAAGTTTCGGTACACATTTTGAATACCCGCAGCGGTATATAGAGAATACCCTTATCCCCAACATCAAAAAGGCTCGCAACAGTTGCTTGACTCACATCTCGAGCTTGAGCGAAATGGAAGATAATCCTGACGTTCCCACTTATTACACTCTGCTCGATGAAAGCGACGAGCGATACGGCTCATCCAACGATGATCAATCAATATGGGGTGCTGAAGCCAAAGAAGGCTATGACGGCCCCAGCTACTGGTTCCGCTATCCCGATGATTATAAGGGTTGCGACAGTATTAAGTGGCAGAACGAGAACATACGTTTGTGGCGTGATCGCATGGCCGACAATGAGGAGGACAAGATTAAAGCCTTCAACGATCCTAAATACAGTAAGGGCAATGAGTCGTTTGCTTACGGAACTTCGGTCACTAATACCATAGCAACCAATAAGATAGTAAAAGACAACTATGCCTTCTCATTTAGCTTCAACCTTGCATGGGGAGCAAAGGTGGGAATAACCAACAACGGCCATGGTGTTGTGGTTAAAAACGACCTCTCGGCAGGATATCACTACACCGAGGGCGATGTTGATGAGAGCCAATACAAGAACAGTTTCTCTTACTCCTTTGTAGATGCCGCACGAGGGACGGCACACACGGTCGATATTTTTGACTCGCCACGTGGATGGAGCCCTATTTTCCGCACTCGTGCCGGTCAAACTCGCTGCCCCTATGAGCCTGAGACCTACACCAAGTACTATAATCCAGGTACTCTGCTCAACTACTCGACAATGAAGCTCGACAATCCCAAGATTGTCATTCCCGAGAAAAACATTGTTGACGTGCCTGCAGGGCAGACAGCCCAACTGAAGATTCATCTCACCAACGAGAGTGAGACTCATGATGCCTACAATGTGGTGTGGCTCACTCTTGACCCATCGACTAACCCCGACGGTCTCCAGGTGCTGCTCGACGGATATCCTCTAGCAACAACCAATGAGATATGGATTCCTTACGGTCAAACCATGGAACGAACCTTGACCTTGAAGCAGAGCAACCCTGCCGTTCTCCACTATAACGATGTGAAGCTCGACCTGCTCAGCACTTGCCAGGATGAGATAGTATTTGACTCCGACATGTTTTCGGTACACTTTGTTGCCGCCGCTCCCGATGTGACCCTCTTGCTCGACAAGCACATCGTCAACAAGAAGGACCATGACCAGGGCGATGAGCTCCATGTCACCATTAAAGACGTGAACCGTCAGTTCACGGGTCTTAAGGGTGTAAGGCTCAAATACCGCTTCGCAGGCGACAATCAATGGGTTACTGCTCACGAGTGGATGATGAGTAGCGATTATCTCACCGATGGCGAGAATGAGCTGCAGTCGATGATGCCTGCCGAGGGCAGCATCTATTACACACTGGTGCTTCCCGACATTGACGGCAATTATGTTGTGGCTGCCGAGTCGATGGCGATGTTTGGCAACGATGAGGTAGTGAGCACAACTCCCGAAGAGAATGTGATTCGTGACACGCGTGGACCTAAGTTGCTGGGACAAGCCTATCCTAACACCGGCATCCTCACGCCCACCGATGATATACGCATCAAGTTCAACGAGGACATCCGTGAGAGCTATCTCACCAAGGACCAGAACTTCTTCATCACTGGTTCGCTCAACGACTCACAGGTTTCGCACGATGTGTCGCTACAGTTCAACGGCACTCCAGTCGAGACCGATGCCTACCTGCCCATCGCCAACACTAGCTTCGCTTCATCATTGTGGCTCAAGCGCAAGGGCAGCGGCACCATCATCGAGCACGGTACCGAGGGCAACATGCTCAAGGTCGCCATCAACGAGAACGGGCAAGTCGATGCCACTATCAACGAAATCACAATCACGTCGATGGAGACAGTGCCAATGGACAAGTGGGTGTTCCTCGCTCTTAACTATGTGAAAGGCATGGCGGGGCAAAACACTCTCACCATGCTCATGGCCGAAGATGGCAACGAGACCATGCTCTTCGACGAAGCAATTGTGTCCGACTACAATAGCAACGGCCGCCTCATTCTGGGACGCGATTTCACTGGCATGATGCACGAGCTTGTGCTCTGGAACAAGAACTGCCCAGTGCGCACCTTGCTCGCACAAAAAGATGAGGTCGTAGCACCTTATCTGCCAGGACTCGTGGGCTACTGGAAGATGAACGAGGGTCACGGCACCACCGTTACCGACTATGCCCGTGGACGCAACATGCATCTCACCGCCGAGTCGTGGAACGTGGAGAACACCAACCTTGCCGCTCACCTCGATGGCGAGCACATCATCAAGGTGCCTATTGGTGGTGTGTCGCCACGCTCAACCGACAGCTATGTTGTCGAGACCTGGTTCCGTGGCGAGAAAGACAAGAATGCACGAGCCACGCTGCTCTCGGTTACCGACCGCGTTTCGATAGGCTTCGACTACGACAACTCGATGATTCTGCACCTCTACAACGATAGCCTGTCGTCGCTCGACAGCAATGGCCTACCAATCGTGCTCACCAACACCGACTACAACGACGGCAACTGGCATCACATCGCCCTCAATGTGCATCGAGGAGTGAGTGCCGTGGTTTATCTCGACGGTAAGCCGGTCAAGACTCTTGCCGAGCAGCAATTGCAAGCTGCAGCAGGCGACTACCTCTATGTGGGTGGTATCCTCAAGTTTGACCCGCAGTCAAGCATGATTCAGGAGAGCTACAAGTTCACTGGCGACATCGACGAGCTGCGTGTGTGGAACGTGGCGTGCGATGGCACCTCGGTTATTGCCAACCGCTACAATCAGGTCGATACCGCACAGGTTACTGGGCTCATAGCCTACTACCCAATGGAGCACAGCCTGCTTGATGCCAACGGCAACATCATCACCGAGTTCAGCCTCATCAACAATGCTCCTGGCATGGAGCAGCTGGGCATGGGCGAGGCCATTGGCCCTGGAGTGGTGCAATCGTCCACTGCTCCAGCTCTGCGCAAGTCGCCGCTCAAGCAAAACCTTGACTTCGACTTCACGGCTTCGTCCAACGAAATCTACATCAACCTCAACACCTTGCCGGCACGCATGCAGGGCAACCTGCTCACGTTCATCGTCAAGAATGTGCGCGACATGCAGGACAACCTCTCCGAGGCAATCACTTGGAGTGCGGTGGTCGACTACAGCACTCTCGAGTGGGATCAAGAGGCGCTAATGGTTGAGAAGGACCGATTGAGCGAGACGCCTTTGTTCGCTGCCTTGCACAACAAGGGCAGTGAGAGCGGACGATTCGACATTTCGGGGCTGCCCACTTGGATCACGCCGTCGGTGACCTCTGGCGTGCTTAGCACGGGCGAGTGGGCGTCTATTGAGTTCATTGTGGGAGCCGACGCGCCTGTTGGTACTCACATGGTCTATGCCTACGCCACCAACGACGACGGCATCTGCGCACCGCTCCTCTTTAATGTCACTGTCACAGGAAACGAGCCCAACTGGACTTTCGACCCCTATGGAGCCGAGAGTTCGATGAACATGATAGGTCAAATCTATCTCGACGACAAGATTTGCACCAACACTAACACCAAGATAGCAGCCTTTGTCGATAACACTTGCTGCGGTGTGGCATCGCCCAAGCTCGTCACTAGCCGTGATGCTTACTTCGTGAGCATGACCATCTATGGTCTTGAGGATATCACTGCTACCAAGCCCATCACCTTCCGCATCTATGATGCCGAGAAGGGCGTGGTGCTCGGCAATGTGAAGACCAAGCTCAATGGCGAGACGCTGAGTCCCACCTACCTGCCCAATGGCTTGGTTGGTGACTACGACAATCCTGTCGTTTGGCAGCCTAGCGACATCGTTGAGCAGCAGTGCAACCTCTTCAACGGCTGGAACTGGATTTCGCTCTATGTGCAGCCCGAGCCTGGCAAGGCCGACCTGGAGAGCCTCTTCGGTCACTCTAAGACGTTCAACACTATCAAGGGTAAGGAAGGATTTGCCATGAATAGCGGCACTAAGTGGACCTCTACCGGTCTCGACACACTCGCCATTGGCAACCTCTACAAACTCAAGGTCAAGAACGATATCAACCACAGCATCAGTGGCACGATGATTGACACTCGCACAACCACCCAGACCATCTACCCAGGATGGAACTGGATTGGCCCGTTGTCAATCTACAACTTGAGCCTTGGTGAGGCATTTGCCGACTTGATGCCCACTCGTGGCGACATTGTCAAGAGCAAGACTCAAGTGGCGTTCTACGATGGCTACAAGTGGGAGGGCGACCTCACAGCCATTATTCCTGGCATGGGCTATTATTACAAGTCCAACAACAGCGAACCTGTGACATTCCGCTATCCCACCATCGATGCCACTACCTATCAGGCGCCAGCCATGATGATGAATGCACCACGCAACCTGCCATTCACACCTGTTGACCACTACCAGTTTAGCGACAACATGAACATTGTGGCCCGTGTGATGAAGGATGGCGTTGAAATCAACGACCTGTGTATTGCAGCATTTGTCGACGGTGAGTGCCGTGGCGTGACAACAGCTACCGAAGATGGCTACTACCTGCTCACTGTGGCAGGCAACGCCGACGAGGCTGGCAAGATTGTGCGCTTCGCCACTATCTACAATGGCGAGGAGCGATGGTTCAGCGAAGAGCTGCAATGGCTCAGCGACTGGATCTATGGCGACCTTGACGAGCCTCAGATACTTGACCTGAACAGCACCTCTGCAATCGAGAATGTCATAGTGCCATCGGGCATCACCATCACGCCTGCTGTGGTGACCGACGTTATTAACGTGCGCGCTGGCGACATCCTCAAGGAAGTGAATGTTTACTCGGTAAATGGCAAACTCATTGACCGCTTCACTCCCGACAATAATGAGGCTTCGTTGAACTTGGGTCACTTAATTGATGGCGTCTACTTCGTTGAAGCTCGCACCCACAGCGGTGCACGCGCCGTCAAGCAGATTGTCAAGAAATGAAAAAACTCTTATTAATAGCACTCTCGGCAGTGCTAACCGCTACAGTGGGTCATGCCGCCAACGACGATATTGTCGTTGACGGCGTGGTCTACGAGTGGTCACCAAACGACTTAGGATACATCGTCACTGGATGGGACGAAGAAACGCCCATCCAGTCACTACACATTCGTGGTGTGGTCAATGAACTGGATGTTGTAAGAATCGCCGAAAGTGCTTTTGACCCTGAGAACTATACAGATGAAGATAATCCATTGCCGTTATTTGAGAGCGTTGAGATTGATGAGGGCATCACTTACATTGGTGAAAACGCTTTTATCGACTGCTCGTCAATAAAGTGGGTAAGAATGCCATCAACACTTCGTATAATTGGTAGTGATGCCTTCTTTCGTTGCTTCTCACTTGAATATGCATTTCTGAATGAAGGTTTGGAAACAATAGGGGAAAGGGCATTTTCCAACTGCACAAGTCTCACCACAATGGTTATACCATCAACTGTGACCGAGATTCAGGCGCTCGCCTTCAGTGGCTGCACCGGTGTAACCGATGTGTATTTCCTTATGGATGACACTCAACTTGAGCACTTTGAAGGTTGGTGGGATGGAATCTATAGAAATGAAGACAATCCCGGGGGTACTGAATTCAACGGGTCACGACTTGAGGGGCACAATCCTGTGAGCGGTACTCATTTCCATGTTCCACAAGATATGTTTGACGCTTATGAGTCTTCACATCAATTTGATGAGTGGCTTTTTGAGGAAGACGATAATTGCTACCCCCTATGGTGGATTGTGAACTTTGGCGTGGTGGGGCGTGAATACACTGTGGCCGATGATCTCACAGCTGTCTATGTCGATGTGGAAGACGGACTCTATGCCAAGGATGACAATCACTGGCTCACCCCCGACCGTGCCTACCCTGGCGAGATTGACTACATGCGCACCACAGGACTTATGAATCACAAGGAAAATCAGTATGATCAAAGCAACTGGGTAGTACTACGCAATGTTAATAAACCAGAGAACTTTAAAGGCTTTTTAATCAAAGGTCCATCAATCACTGGCACTCTTGTCGACAAGAAAAATCCAGTAATTGAGGTGAGCGAGGATGCAACACTTGATAAAGGAGATGATGAGGTCGATCCTCCATATAAAACAAATGTTTATATCCCTGCCTCGTTTATGGGTAGGACACAGCTTGGGGCAAATGATAAGATTTATGCCTTTGTGCAGCCCAAGCCACAAGAATTAATGTATGTGGATTGGACTATATATAGCTTAGATGATGAGTGTTTCTATCTTCCAGAGCCCGATGAAGAAAACGTCATTAACACAATGGAACTTGCTGGAGGTTTTAAAGTAAGCTATAACCTTTACGAACAAACAAAAGTGCCAAAATTAGAGGATTGTGGAATTTATGCATTTTATGCTTTCAACCGTTTGATGGGCGAAGAAACACGCATGCTCAGCAACCTTAAAGGCGAAGTAGATTACACTCCTTACATTGGTGGCGGTATAAGTGACAAGTTTCTTGTTTTTCCTCTTGAACTCCCTGACGAACCTCTCCCCACAACAATCACCACAGTTGTTTCCTCTGAGTATAATCTCAACCAGTGGTTCACAATCGACGGTCGTAGTCTGGGTACCACAAAACCTACAGTGCCAGGTCTATACATCAATGGTAATCGAAAAATTATAATACGATAGTATTGTTTATATTTTAAAGAGAGGGAGATATGCTCCCTCTTATTTTTTTAGTACGCGAAAAAAGTATTACTTTTGCAGTGCAATTATCAACAAATGACTATGAGTTTAATGAAGAAAATGATTGTGGCGATTCTCGCCTTTATGCCTTTTGTGGCTGTTGCCGAGGAGGTGACCGCTCCAGTAGAGACTGAAAAGAAAAGTCTAAGTGTTAGTGTTTCAACGCTAAATACCAGTGATAGCGCTATCATGGCGACTAAGCCTCAAGATGGCGAGAAACCCGTTCAACCGCTTAATATTCATATTGGACCAAGCAAGCTCACTTTGTTTGGTTATGCGCAAACTCAGTTTGACATGACCAAGATTGGTCCTGAAACAAAGAACTCGTTCAGTATGACCCGAGTAATCCTGATGGCTAATGCCGAACTTACGCGCAAACTGAGTTTCTTCCTTATGGTTGATGTTGCCAGCAATCAAGCTCCTAAGCACCTGCATGAATATTTTGCGCAATATGCGTTCATGCCCGAGCTCAAGATTAGGGTAGGGCAGTTCAAGACTCCCTACACCATGGAGAACATCATTTCGCCCACCTTGCTTGGCACGGTAAATCTCAATGAGGGAACCCGCTATATGGCTGGTGTTGCTGGCGACCCGCTCTATGGAAACTATGTGGGGCGAGACCTCGGTGCTATGGTCACTGGCGACGCTATCAAGGCACGTGATGGTCATTACTATCTTAATTACAGCCTTGGAGTGTTTAACGGCGCTGGCATGAACCTGCGTGACAACAACAAGCACAAGGATGTGGCTGCAATGCTCAACATTTTGCCCACTAAAGATATAACCATCTCAGGTTCATTCATCATTGGCAAAGGTAATGCCCAAGCCGACGATATGTTTGGAACAATTGCTCAGGGTACTGATTACACACGCAACCGATGGAGCGTGGGTGTAGAGGCTAAATGGAATCCTTTGAAACTCCGCACCGAGTATATGCAGGGACGCAATGGCGACATAAACAACCGTGCCTTCTATGCTGAGCTGTGGTGCCGTTTGTTCCGCAATTTTGATGTCGTGCTTGACTACGACTATCTCGACAAGAACACAGCACTCTCCAAGGAAGTCCGCGATGCCTTCCCAATCTGGACACGCACCAACAACTATCTTGTAGGCCTTCAGTACTGGGTTTACAAGGCTTGCCGCATAAGCACCCAATACATCTTCAGCGACCGCAACACTGGTCCCGACACAAAAGCCTGGATTACTCAATTCCAGATAGCGTTTTAACAATGCATAATGCAAAATTTCGATAAATGAATCTAATGCTTAGATTCCTTTAACTACTTTATTTTTAACAACTTCACGCTAATAGATAAATAATGAACACAATTTGGATAGTATTGCCCATTTTGACGCTTCTCATGTTTGAGCTGGGTTTGAACTTGGAATTTGAAGATTTTAAACTCTTTAAATATCGCCCCAAACCAGTGATAGCTGGTCTTGTGGGACAGATTATCATTCTACCTGCTCTGGCATGGCTCATAGGGTGGGTATTCAAGCTGGACCCCATTTTTCTCATTGGCTTTGTGCTGATTGCATGCTGCCCTGGAGGAAGTTCGTCAAACGTGTTCTCGATGATTGCCAAGGGCGACGTAGCCCTTTCGGTGTCGCTCACGGCGTGCAGCAGCATTATCACGCTGTTCACCGTGCCACTCATCCTTGGCTGGGTGACGGCAAGCGCTGGAGCTGCTGTCAATGTGCATCTGCCAGTGGGCAAACTTGTGATGCAGAACCTCGTACTCATGTTTTTGCCCATCATAGTGGGTATAATCGTGCGAAAGAGGTCTTATAACGTTGCCAACAAAATCCACAAAGTGCTCTCGAAGATTGCCTTCCCTGCACTCATCTTCCTCGCTTCTGTTTTCTTCATTCAGAATCGCGAGGCGATAATCGACAAGTTTGGCCAGCTGGGGCTTTCTATAACTGTCCTCATCCTCCTTGCCATGGCAAGTGGTGTGGCAATGGCATGGCTCATGCGTCTTAATACTCGCGAGCGTCGCACCATCGTCATCGAAATTGGTATGCAGAATGCAGCCCAGGCCATCGCCATAGCAAGCAGCCCGCTCGTGTTCAACAACGACACTATTGCTATTCCAGCAATCATCTACGCCCTAATGATGAATGTAATCTTAATCATCTACGTGGCAGTAGTCAAGAACAGATGATGGTTGGCGTTTTGTTGAAAATGTTTAATAAAACTTTGTGAATTGTATTTCTTTTTTGAGAGAATTATTTTATCTTTGCAATGTGAAATTAAGGTGTAATCTTAAAAAGGTGAAGCTAAATTTTACAACGCTAATAACTACTTAATTTTCATTTATTTTTAAAACAAATCGTTTATGAAAAAAGTTTTATCTCTCATGATGATGCTCATGCTCGCCATTGGAGCATGGGCAGGTGAAAGTGTTTATAAAACACTGACTTTTTCTGCTGAGACAAATTCTGGTCCAATTAGTAGCTATGCTACATCTTGGACAGCTACTATTGATGGTTTTACATGGAATTTGGAGAATTTCAATAACAACAACAATGGTTGGAACTATGTGAAATGTGGTCGCAAAAATGTTGAGTCAATAGGTACAATATCAACCGCTTCTACCATTGACCAGGCAATTACAAAAGTTGTGGTTACTGTGGATGCTGTTACTGTATCAAAAATCAATTCTACTACCCTGACAGTAGCATCTGATGCTGATTTCACAACAGATGTACAGACAGTAGAAGTTGCAGCCGCTCAAGGCGAAATGACTTATGCTATTGAGGCACCAAGTGAGAATTGCTACTACAAGCTGACTTATGATTGCGCTGCTGGATCAAGTAATGGTCTTATCACTATCTCTAAGGTTGAGTACTATATGAATGATGGTGGTACTCCCGTTGTAACTGTTACACCTCCCACCTTTAGCCCTGCCGCTGGTGAGGTAGAGGTAGGTACAGAGGTTACTATCAGTGCTCCTGATGCTGATATGATTATTTACACTATTGATGGCACAGATCCTTCCTATGAGGAAGACAATGGCGAGATTTATACCGAACCTATCGTTGTTAACGCTGCGATGACTATAAAAGCCATTGCTGTTGATGATGAGGGTAACGAAAGTGCAGTAGCTTCTGCTGCTTACACCATCAAGCCCGATGCTGTTACTTGCGCGACTGTATCTGAAATTATCGCTCTTGCCGATAACACTGAGTTTACATTTACAGGCAACATGGTTGTTAGTGCTTATGCTACCAGTGGAAACAACTCTTATCTTTATGCTCAGGATGCAACTGGTGGCATGCTTCTTTTCAAAGTTTCTCAAGCCTATGCAAAGGGTGATGTTATTCCCGCAGGCTTTAGTGCAAAGAAGACCACTTATAATGGTGCTCCCGAGCTTACTAACGTTACAGGTTTGACAGCTGCTACAACAACTCAGGAGCTCGTGGCCGAGGAGATGTCTCCTGGCGATGTTACTCTTCCTAACGCTTTCAGATATGCCATTATCAAGGGCGCAAGCATTGAAAATGGTTATATTGTAGTTGAAGATGAGAGTGTAATTATGTACAATCGCTTTGGTGTTACCGCTCCTAACGACGGAAACATTTATGATGTTGTTGGTGTAACTGGCTGGTACAATGGTGCACAGTTCATGCCTCTCGAGTTCAAGGGTCAGGAAGTTGAGGTAGCTACCCCAGTCATCACTGGTGAGACCCCATTCATTGGCTCTACAACAGTGACTATTGAATGCGAAACCGAGGACGCTGCTATTTATTACACTATCGACGGTTCTGAACCTACTAACCAATCTACAGCTTACACTGCTCCATTCGAGCTCGCTGAGAGCACCACAGTTAAGGCTATCGCTTATGATACCAATAACAACGCTTCGCTTGTCGCTTCTAAGGAGTTTGTAAAGAAAGTTACTTGCGCTACAGTATCTGAGATTCTTGCTCTTGACAACAACACAGAGTTCACTTTCACTGGCAGCATGACAACAATTGCTCAAGCTTTGTCGGCTAATGGAAATAGCAAATACCTCTATGCACAAGATGAGGAAGGCGTTGGTATGCTTCTCTTTAATGCCCCAGTAGACTATAGCAAGGGTGATGTTATCCCCGCTGGCTGGGCTGGAAAGATTACTCAATACAAGGGCGCTCCTGAGGTTACTACCATTAGTGGCATGCAGGCCGCTACTGAAACTGCTGAGCTTACAGCTGCTGAGATGACTCCAGCTGAGGTTACTGTAGATCCTTACAATCTGTTCCACTATGCCGTAATCAAGGGCGTTAGCCTTGTAGATGGCAACATTGTTGCAGGTGAAGAGAGCGTTGCTACATACTGCGATCGCTTCGGCGTAATGTTCCCTGAGGATTATGAGGGCAAGACCTTCGACGTTTATGGCATCCCAAGCTGGTACAATAGTGCACAGTTCATGCCTCTTGAGATTGTAGAGGTTCAACAGGTTGTTGAGAGCACTATCACCTATGAGGCCGAGCAGGAAGGCGGCACAATTGCTGTGGCTCTTGCCGATGGCACTCAAGTTGAGAGCGGTGTCACCAAAGTTGCCGCTGGTGAGAAAGTGACTATTACTGCTACTCCTGCCGAGGGTTATAAGCTCTCTGACATCGTTGTTAAATGTGGCGACGAGGTGGTTGAGTTTGACACTGAGGTAACTCCTGGTCGCGCAGCCGAGACTCGCACATTCACCATGCCCGAGGGCAATGTTTCTATCGAAGCTACATTCGCGAAAGAGACTCCAACTGGCATCGAGAACCTTAGCATGGAGAACGTTAAGAGCGTACGCTTCTACAACGCTGCTGGCGTTGAGAGTACAACTCCATTCAAGGGTGTTAACATCGTAGTTCGCGAGATGACCGACGGCTCTAAGATTGTCACAAAACTTGTGAAATAAGAAGAGATAAATCTTTCATAATTGAAAATGCCTGGCGCAACTGCGTCGGGCATTTTTGTTTTTAGGGATAGTAAATGAAAGAATGTGGTTTTAGTGTCTTTTAAGTAATATGGGTCTGTTTCTTGCCCATGTATTGTATTTCTTTGCATCATGAAAAATAAACATCAGTAATTCACTTCATAATAAATTCTGCAACTATGAACGATATCGACACTATCAATCCTTTGGCTTTGAATGAGAGAGAGAATTCTTGTCCCAGCAATTCAATCAACAATCTCATGAATGTGATGGGAATCTTGTTTATTGCATCATTCTTGGGCTATCTTGCCCTTCACATGCTTTGAGCAGCAACTATCAAGGATGTAATAAATCAGGAGCAAGACTTCAATTAGCCTTGCTCCTGATATTCTACTGTTTTAGCCCTAAAGACGATTATCTCGACATTCTCTTGCCACCTTTGTTAGATTGTCCTTTTGATTCCTTAAGACCCATCTTGATGTTCTTGATGAGTGCTTCGCTTGAATAGGTGGCTCCTGTTGCAACATCTGCTTTGAGCTTGATTCCTTCGTCAACAGTCTTTCCAATGAACTGCTTGAACACTTTGTCCTTTGCTTTGTTGAAGTAAGCCGGAGTCTCTTTGTTGCTCTGTGCTTCAATTTTGCTGATTCTGCCATTAGTAATGGTAATCTTTACAGGTGTGGTGCCATTATAGCCTATTACTTTTTTAGCTATCTCACCAGTGTAGATGACTTGAGTGCCACCGTTTTTGCCGCCTTTGGCCATTGTGCTTGGCGCTAAAGATATTAGCGCTGCAGCAACAATAGCAAGGCCTAAAATAGTGTATTTCTTCTTTATCATAATATATAGTATTGTTTGTTTTCCTTATTAGACTGCAAACTTAGCAAAAAATTTAAAGCCGTTGATTAAAAAATACGAGATTTAACATTTTATTATAAATAAAAATGGAAAAAATCGGTTTTTACTTTTTTTATCGCTCAGTTTGCATTACCTTTGTTTTTTGTTTTGGCGATAGGGCATGTTTCTGTCGCGAACGAGAAATGAAGTTAAAACAATCATGATATTTGACCAAGATATTAAATCATGCATCAACATCCTCAATAAAGGAGGACTGATATTATATCCCACCGATACTATTTGGGGCATAGGATGCGATGCTACCAACGAGGAGGCCGTTAAGAAAGTGTATTCACTCAAGCGGCGCGATGATTACAAAGCGCTCATCGTGCTTCTTGACAGCGCTGAGCGTTTGGACCATTATGTGGTTAATGTTCCCGTAATGGCAAGAGAATTGCTCGATGTAGCGGTCAAACCTTTGACAATAATCTATGATGGTGCCTTTAATGTCGCCCGTAATTTGCTGGGTGACGGTGATTCTTTGGGCATTCGCATCCCTCACGAGGAGTTCTCTCAACGTCTGTGTGAAGCTTTTGGCAAGCCCATAGTGTCGACTTCGGCCAACGTGAGCGGCACCGAGAGCCCACGTTCGTTTGCAGCTATTGCCGACGAAATTAAGAGCGGTGTGGACTATGTGGTGAAATATCGGCAAGATGACAACAAGGCTCATGCAGCATCCAACATAATCATGCTCCATGGCGATGGCACCTTTAAAATAATAAGGTGACATACATTATAAAAGATTACCCTAATAGTAAATGCAGTTTTTATTAAGGCATTGATGACAAGCGAACGTATACAGAGGATGAAGTATGTGATAGGTGATTACCTGTCATCCAACGTGGCATGGCTTCTTTTCAATGTGCTGCGATACAATCTGGGTTTTGTAAAGGGGCATGTCTCGCTCGTGTCGTTCCTCACGTCCTATAATGTGATTATGGGGCAGATTGTCTTCCCGCTTCTGATGATGCTTGTTTACTATCTTTCGGGATACTACAATGTCCCTTATCGCAAGTCTCGACTACAAGAGTTTATCATCACGCTCATCAGTGCTGTATGCAATGGCATTTTCATAATGCTTGTGGCTCTAATTAACGATATGGTCGGGAGCCGCACCGAGAACTATGAGGTAATATTTGTACTGATTGGGGTGCTCTTTGTCATTGTCTATGTGGTGAGGCTTTTAATCACCAACTCAAGCACTCGCAAGATTCGTTCAGGAAAATTGCATTTCAATGCCCTCATTGTGGGAAGTGGGGCTATGGGCTTCGCTTTTTATAAACGTCTGCACGATACTATCAACACTCTGGGATACAACGTAGTTGGCTTTGTCGACCTGCCAGGAGAGAATAGAGTGAAAGATATCACTCTTCCTGTCTTTAGTCTCGAGAGCATTACTCAAGTGTGCAAGGACAACGATGTTAAAGAGATTATAGTTGTCCCCACCAAGCAGAACATGGAGCAGATACTGGCCATCATCGACCGTCTTTACTCCCTTGATGTTTCCATCAAGATGACCCCCGACAAGAACAATGTGTTCATGTCACGTGCTCGTTTCAGCAATTTATATGGCGATCCTCTTGTTGACGTGAGTGGAAACACTATGAGCGAGGGAGGCAAGAATATCAAGCGCGTGATAGATATTGTGATTTCGGCTGTATTAATGGTGTTGTTGCTTCCTGTCTACATCATTGTGGCGATAATAATAAAACTCGATTCTCATGGTCCTGTCATCTTCTCGCAAGAGCGTGTGGGATATCACAACAAGAAGTTTAACATTTACAAGTTCCGCTCAATGGTGGTTGATGCCGAAAAAGATAATAAGCCTCAGCTTTCTAGTGACAATGACCCTCGAATCACCAAGGTTGGGCACATCTTGCGCAAGTACCGCATCGATGAGTTGCCACAATTCTGGAATGTATTGAAGGGTGACATGTCGTTGGTGGGACCACGCCCCGAGCGTCAGTACTACATCAACCAGATAGTTGCGCGCAAGCCGGCCTATCTCCTTGTCCATCAGGTGCGTCCGGGAATTACATCTATGGGGCAGGTGAAGTTTGGTTATGCCAAGAATGTCGACGAAATGCTTGAGCGTCTTGACTATGATTTGCTCTATATTGAGAATATGTCGCTCCTCAACGACGTCAAGATACTTGCCTATACTTTAAAAATCGTTATTACCGGGAAAGGTGTGTGATGAACAGCTTCAATAAGGTAAATAAGACCTCCGAAATGCCTGTCGAGACTGGATTTACTCGTTGGGTAGACCGTGCTCGCAAGTGGCGTGAGGCTCACATCAAGGAGAAAACCTTCGTTGTTGTTCTTGCACTTGTTGTTGGGGCTGTTTCGGGATTGGCTGCAGTGCTCCTTAAGTTTCTTATTGGATTTATAGCAGGCATTTTGACCAAACATGTACACATCGCTGGAGGTAACTATGAGTACCTTGTTTTCCCTGTGGTGGGAATTCTGATTGCTGGTCTCTATGTGCGATATATCATCAAAGACGACATCTATCATGGTGTAACACGTGTGCTGTATGCTATCGCTCAGCGCAAGAGCCGGCTCAAGACTCACAACATGTACGCCTCACTCGTCTCATCGTCGGTAACCATCGGTTTTGGTGGTTCGGTTGGAGCCGAGGGACCAATTGTGTTCACAGGAGCAGCAATAGGCTCTAATTTAGGGCAGTTTTTCCGGTTGTCACCGCAAACTCTCATGCTTCTCGTTGGTTGTGGAGCAGCTGCTGGTATTGCTGGCATCTTCAAAGCTCCCATAGCGGGTGTGCTGTTTACGATAGAGGTTTTACTTATTGACCTGAATTCCAGGTCGGTAGTACCACTCATCATATCTTCGGTGACGGGCGCCACTGTGGCCTATGCCTTCACTGGATACAATGTGGAGTTTTTCTTCTCGCAAAGCGAGCCATTCTTCACTTCACGCATCCCATTCGTTATATTGCTTGGCTTATTCTGTGGCTTTGTGTCGCTTTATTTCAACAAGGCAATTGAGATGATGGAGAATATGTTTGCGCGCATTACCAATCATTGGGTAAAATTTGCCATTGGGGCTGTGATATTAAGTCTTCTCATCTTCCTTTTTCCTGCTCTCTATGGTGAGGGATATGGAGCTATCAACAGCCTTCTCAATGGCGATGTGAAACCGCTGTTCGACAACAGTATGTTCTACGATCACCGCACCAGCTTGTGGTGGGCGGTAGGGCTCGTGGGTTGCCTGTGTTTCACCAAGGTGTTTGCTACTAGTGCCACCAATGGTGGTGGCGGTGTGGGCGGTACGTTTGCTCCCTCGCTTTATGTTGGCTGCATGGCAGGTTTTTTCTTCGCATTTCTTCTCAACTCATTAGGAGTTGTTGACCAGAGCTTGCCACTGTCTATCAAGAACTTTGCCTTGCTGGGCATGGCAGGGGTGATGGCTGGTGTGATGCATGCACCGCTCATGGCAATCTTCCTTACCGCTGAGATGACTGGAGGTTACCAGCTATTCTTACCGCTACTCATCGTTTCGGTTGTCTCTTACCTTACATCGCGCATATTGCTGCCCTATGGCATTTATTCACGCCGTTTGGCAAAACGTGGCGAGTTGCTCACTCATCACAAGGACAAGTCGGTGTTAACGTTGCTCAAGATGGATAGTGTGATTGAAAATGACTTTACTCCAGTCCATCCCAAAATGAGTCTCAAAGAGATGGTCGATGTTATAGCCAAGAGTTCACGAAACCTCTTTCCTGTTGTTGATGACGATGGGCGTCTCTTGGGCGTTGTCCTTCTCGATGACATTCGCAACATAATGTTCCGCCCCGATCTTTACAGGCGCATCTATGTAGACAGGTTCATGTCCTCACCACCAGCGCAAATCGAGGTTGGGACACCTATGGAGCAGGTTATGAAAACTTTTGACGAGACCAAGGCTTGGAATCTCCCAGTAGTGGAGGACGGAAAGTACGTAGGCTTCGTCTCCAAGTCAAAGATTTTTAATACCTACCGCGAGATCCTCAAGCACTACAGCTACGATTAATTAAGGCACAATAAAAGAAGAAAGTTCACCTCGTTAATTCCTTTCACTCCTTAAAAAATGACTAAAGACGATTTAAGAATAGTATTTTTTGGAACACCCGATTTTGCAGTCGAGAGCTTGCGACAGCTTGTAGAGGGTGGCTACAACATAGTGGGTGTGGTGACCATGCCCGATAAGATTGCTGGTCGCGGGCACCGCATGATTCAATCGGCAGTGAAGCAATATGCTGTAGAGAAAGGTCTGCACCTAATGCAGCCCGAAAAACTTAAGGACGAGGCGTTTGTCAACGAGCTGCGCAGCCTCAATGCACAGCTGCACATCGTCATTGCCTTCCGCATGCTTCCCGAGGTCGTGTGGGCTATGCCGCCGCTGGGCACCTTCAACTTGCACGCATCGCTGCTGCCCAAATATCGTGGTGCAGCACCCATCAACTGGGCAGTTATGAACGGCGACACAACTACTGGTGTGACCACTTTTTTCCTCAAGCACGAGATTGACACAGGTGATGTCATTCAGCAGCAAGCCATCGAGATTGGGCGCACCGATAATGTGGAGGTCATTCACGATAAGTTGATGCTCTTGGGAGCCGATATGGTACTCGAAACGGTCGACGCTATCATTGCCGGAACAGTGAAACCAATTCCTCAAGACCAGATGCTGACAGCAGGCGAAGAGCCCACTCCTGCCCCTAAAATCTTTACCGAGACATGCCGCATCGACTGGAGCCGACCAGCCGAGCAACTCTACAACCACATTCGCGGACTCTCTCCTTATCCCGCAGCATGGAGTGAACTCGTTGATGAGCAGGGAAATGTGTGCCATGTCAAAATCTTCGCAACAGGCGAGCCTGTCAAGAAAGATGAGCCTGTACCAGGCGCTATATCAGCCGACGGCAAGCACCTCGTCGTGGATTGTGCCGATGGAACACTCGAAATCCTTTCCCTTCAACTCTCAGGAAAGCGCCGCATGCCAGCTGCCGACTTCATGCGCGGCTTTAACCTCAAAGGATTTAAATTCTTGTAAAAATCTTATTTTTCATAAATGCTATGCCCTTAAAAGAGCCATTTGTTTTGGCTTTTTTGAGGACTAGTTGTATTATGTTAGGTGCCCAATTAGATGTTATCCAACTTATTTTTTGAAAAAAATAAAAATAAATTGCTTTTTATCGCTCATATTGGGAAATTAATTGCTATCTTTGTAGATTGCATGCGGATGCAATATCCATTATGCATAAAAAACGAGATTAATAACCGAGATGATAGTCAATATTACATAATGCTATCTGCTTAAAAACAAAACAATTATAGTAATATGTTGAAGAAATTCTTTCTTGTAGTGTGTGGCTCGTTCGTGGGCGTTTTTCTGGCATTGATTTTTTTCACAATCTCAGCCATTGTGATGAGTTTCGCGATTTTTGGCTCAATGTCAAGTTCTATGAATAAGGCTCCCAAAGTAGAGAAAAATTCAATTCTGTATATCGATTTGGAGGGAACACTCGAGGAGCGTGTAGCAGCCGAGAACGTGCAGTTCATGTCATTGATGTCCAACAAGGGCGTGAAACAGAGTCTGTTGACATTGATCAAGGGCTTGAAGATAGCAAAAAATGATAATAACATAAAAGGCGTGTATCTTGATTGCCGCGGAATGGCATCGGGCATGTCGTCGCTCTATGAGTTGCGCGAAGCACTAAAGGATTTCAAGCAGAGCAAGAAGTTTGTCTATGCTTTTGGCGACGAGGCTATTATGCAGAGTGACTATTATCTTGCATCGATTGCCGATTCAATATTTCTCAATCCCGAGGGAATGGTCGACATCCATGGACTTGGTTCGGCGACTCCCTATATGAAAAAACTTCTTGACAAGGTTGGAGTGGAAATGCAAGTGGTGAGAGTGGGCACTTTCAAGAGTGCTGTCGAGCCTTATATGCTTGAGCAGATGAGTGATTCTAATCGCGTGCAGCAGGAACACTATCTGGGTAGCCTGTGGGGAATTATCTCGAGCGATATGGCCAAAGACCGTGCTATCGACACAACTAAGTTTAATGCCCTTACCGATAGCTTGCTGTTGACTATGAGTTCAAAGGAGCTGCTTTCAAATAAGATTATAGATAAAACTTGCTATCGTTCGGAATTTGAGGATAAACTACGCGCCATGACCGACGTTGAGAAAGAGGACGATCTCAAACTGGTGAGCGCCGAGGATCTTGTTGCATCTAACGATGACCCAATGGGAACTGGTAATAAGGTTGTGGCAGTGCTTTATGCGACAGGAGAGATTAATAGTGGTGATGGTGGAAGCAATCCCATGACAGCAATAAATGGTGAAGGTATCTACAGCGAGTTAATGGCTGAGCAGATTCGTGAGTTGCAATATGACGAAGATGTAAAAGGTCTTGTCCTTAGGGTGAACTCGCCTGGTGGTAGTGCTTTTGGAAGCGAGGAGATTTGGAAGGCTCTCGAGGATTTCAAAGCCAGTGGCAAGCCTCTCGCAGTGTCAATGAGCGACTATGCTGCTTCGGGTGGCTATTACATCTCATCAGGTGCTCAGCGCATCTTTGCCGAGCCTCTCACTATTACAGGTAGTATTGGCATCTTTGGTATGATTCCTAATGCCAGCAATCTCATCAACAACACTCTGGGTGTGAATATCGAGGAAGTGAAAACTAACGAGAATGCACTCGCTGGTGCCTATTTCAATCCTCTTACTGAGCAGCAGAAGGCCGCTCTGCAGCGTTATGTTGAGCGCGGCTACGAAACTTTCACTGGTCGTTGTGCAACTGGTCGCAAAACCTCGCAAGATTACATTAAGAGCATTGGAGAGGGACGAGTGTGGGATGCTGTTACTGCCCAGAAAATAGGTCTCGTCGACGAGCTTGGTGGACTAGGCGCCGCTGTCAAGTGGGTTGCCAAGCAGGCAAAACTCAAAAATGGAGACTACTCGGTTTGTGATTATCCTAATACCGAGATGTCATTTATGGATATGCTCAGTTCAATGGGATATATGAAGGTGGAAAGCGACATACAGAAACGCATGGGAATTTTTTACAGCTCTTATGAGCAGTTGCAGACTATTTTGCAGCGTGACCGTATTTTATGTCTCATGGAGCCGATAGAGATAAAATTTTAAGTGATAATAGTATTGAATTGAAAAAATAATTTATCAACTCCTTAAATGGATATTGATAACATATTAAGAATATGCCGCAATGTGCTGGGAGCAACCGAGAGGGCTTTGCTCACACCCTTGTCATGGATTTATGGCGCTGGGGTGTGGATAAGGCAGATGGGATTCAACACAGGATTGCTCAAGCAGGAGGAATTTGATGTGCCGGTAATCTCAATTGGCAATGTCACCGTGGGTGGTACTGGTAAAACTCCTCATGTGGAATATATCGTGTCCAGGCTCTGCCGCAAGTATGACATCGCTGTGCTTAGCCGTGGATACAAGCGTCGCACCAAGGGTTTTGTGCTGGCAAGTGACAATCTCTCACCGGTTGACTTGGGTGATGAGCCATACCAGATTTACCGCAAGTTCCGTTCAATGGTTACTGTGGCGGTGTGTGAAGACCGTCGCAAGGGCATCAATAACCTGCTTCGCATCAATCCCGACATCAATCTCATCATTCTTGACGATGCCATGCAGCACAGGTATGTCAAGCCACAAGTTAGTGTGGTGATGGTCGACTTCAACAGACCACCTTATGAGGACAAACTGTTGCCGTTGGGAAGTCTGCGGGAACCCGCCGATCGCATCCTCAAGTGCGACATGGTGGTTGTTACCAAGTGTCCCGACGATGTCAAGCCGGTTGACTTGCGCATGGTAAAGGAGCATATGGACCTGTTCAAGTATCAGCAGCTTTATTTCTCCAAGGTGCGTTATGGTGCTCCCGAGCCAGTGTTCCCCATTGGTAATCCCGACCTCACATCACTCAACTGGCTCGATGAGGATGACCTCATCCTTGGCATTGCCGGTATTGCCAATCCGCGTCCTTTTGCTAAGTACTTGAAACAGTTTGGCACACGCCTCAAAGTCATTCATTATGATGACCATCACACTTATACCCGTGACGATTTTCGATACATCTTCAAGCTCTTACATGAGCTTGAAGGCAAGCGCAAATATATCATCACTACCGAGAAAGATGCTGTGCGCATTCTCAATAGCCCATATTACCCACCCACAAAGCAGAACAACATCTACTTCATACCCATTCAAGCCGATTTCCTCAACTACGAGGACCGCGATTTCATCTATGAGCTGCAAAAGAAGATTGAGGGTGTGAATGATATGTATTGATCAGAGGCACAACTTTCATACCTTTAGATTTTATCATTATTAATTAAATACATGAACTATTATGACAAAAGAAATTCACTGGCTGGAAAAGATTCAAGAGACTGCCACTTTCATCAAGGAGAAAGTGGGAGGCGAGATGCCTAAGGTGGCTATCGTTCTCGGCTCTGGACTTGGTAATCTTGCCGATAAAATCGACATCAAGGTTGCCATCCCTTACGGAGAGATACCTAACTTCCCAGTAAGCACTGTAGAAGGTCACAAGGGTCAACTCATCTTTGGCATGCTGGGCAAGAAATATGTCATGGCAATGCAGGGACGTTTCCACTACTACGAGGGATACTCGATGAAAGAGGCCACTTTCCCCATTCGTGTCATGAAAGCGATAGGAGTGAAAGTGCTATGCGTGAGCAACGCTGCAGGAGGAATGAATCCCGACTTCCGCGTTGGAGATGTTATGCTCATAACCGACCACATCAACCTCTTCCCCGATCACCCATTGCGGGGCAAGAACTACAATGAGCTTGGACCACGCTTCCCTGCAATGAACGAGGCCTACAGCCACCGCATTATAGAATTGGCGCGTAATATTGCCAAGGAGAACAAGATTCGCTTGATGGAAGGTGTGTATGTCGGAACTCAAGGACCCACTTTTGAAACTCCATCAGAGTACCGCTTCTTCTATCGCATTGGCGGTGATGCAGTGGGCATGAGTACTGTTCCCGAGGTGATTGTGGCTCGCCACTCCGACATGGAAGTGTTCGGACTTAGCGTTATCACCGACTTGGGAGGCGAGGGCATCTTTGTTGATGTATCGCACGAGGAGGTTCAGCAAGCTGCATCCAAGGCCGAGCCCATTATGACCTTGATGGTACAAGAAGTCATCAATCGTCTTGACGAGGTGTAATCCCTTGGCCAGCACTAAAAACCATGCTACAGATTATTCTGATTCTTCTCTGATATTTCACAGGGATGCCTCAGGATAATCTGTAGTTATTAAATAATAATTATAGACTTATGAGCGAGACTGAGATTTCTACATTGGGAGAGTTTGGGCTTATTGAGAGCCTAACACGTGATTTTAAGGTTAAGAACGCTTCCACGCTGCGTGGTGTGGGCGATGATTGTGCGGTGATTGGCTATGGCGACAAGAAAACCCTTGTTACCACCGATTTGTTGCTCGAAGGCATTCATTTCGACCTCACCTACACGCCACTCAAGCACCTTGGCTACAAAGCGGTGGCGGTGAACTTGAGCGATGTCTATGCCATGAACGGCACACCGCGGCAAATCACCGTTTCGTTAGGAATCTCAAAACGTTTCACCGTCGAGCACATCAACGAGCTCTATGCCGGCATATATGCCGCCTGTGAGCGTTATGGTGTAGACCTGGTTGGCGGCGATACATCGGCTTCGGTCACAGGACTCCTCATTAGTATCACTTGCTTGGGTGAGGCTCCCGAGGAGGACATTGTATATCGCAGCGGAGCACGCGACACCGATCTCATTTGCGTCAGCGGCGATCTTGGAGCTGCCTATATGGGCCTTCAGCTGCTTGAGCGTGAGCGCGCAGCCAGTGCCGGGCAGAAGGACTTCCAGCCTGACTTTGCCGGTCATGAGTATTTGCTTGAGCGTCAGCTCAAGCCCGAGCCTCGTGCCGACGTCATTGCCGAGCTGCGTGAACTTGGCATTCGCCCTACAGCAATGATGGACGTTAGCGACGGCCTCTCGAGCGAGTTGCTACACATTTGCAAGGATAGCGGGGTGGGGTGCCGTGTCTATGAAGACCGCATACCCATCGATTACCAGACTGCCGTTATGGCCGAGGAGTTGAACATGAACCTAGTCACAGCTGCCATGAATGGTGGCGAGGACTATGAGCTGCTCTTCACTGTGCCCCTCACCGACCACGAGAAGGTTGAGCAGATGAAGACCGCTAAGCTCATTGGTCGCATCACCAAGCCCGAGCTTGGCGCCTACATGGTCACCCGCGACGAGGCTGAGCTCGAAATCCGTGCTCAGGGTTGGAACGCCTTTACCGAATGATTAATAACAACTCTATCTGTATAAATAATTACGACTATGAAGTTTTATAAACTTTTTATTTCAGTGCTGGTAATGATGCTTGTGGGACTCTGTTATTGCACGGCTTCGGCTCAAAAGGTTCATGAGAAAGTGAAGCTCAACACAAAGTTACACAAATCTTATAATATAAAAGAAGCACAGCCATCAACACCTGTCGCAAAGCCATCTCAGGATGAAGATGAAGTTCTGACATCGGCAGCTCATATGCCTGAATTCCCGGGTGGTACTTCTGCTTTGATAAATTTTATTTCGGAAAATCTCCGTTATCCCCAAGCTGCGATTGCCAACAAAATTCAAGGCAAAGTGGTCGTGCAATTTGTCATTACAAAGTATGGCACTGTTGGACAAGTGAAAGTGGCGCGAGGTGTTGATCCCGATCTTGACCGAGAGGCGGTGAGAGTGTGCAGGATGCTGCCTCCTTTCAAGCCAGGAATAAACTCCAAAGGTGAACCTGTCAATGTGTGGTACACCCTGCCAATTAATTTTAAGCTATAGTGCGCTAAATAACTTGTTTTGCGCATTTAGCTGAAACTGCTGGCATCATCTTTCATGATGATGATGGCACTTGTTGTGTGTCTCGTCAGTTACTTATATAAACAATGTGTTATTGTTTAATCAAGGCGATTATGAGTGCCGCGTAGATGATGATGGGAACTACGACACAAATGATTACTGAACTTACCACGTAATTCCAGCCTATTCGCTTGAACCATAGCAGGAATTCTGCCGATTTGTCAAATGCCCAGTCGCACCACTTCCTGAAATCGTTGTGGTGAACGAAGAAGATTACCGCCCATGTAATGAGGAGTAATGGTGTAGTGATGGGCATCTTGATTAGGATGTCAATCATTACCGTCCACGTTAGGGGCACAATGAGATAATAGACAATGATGTTTATCTCATTGTAGGTCATGCCTGTGGCTCGCGCTATAAATAATAGTACTCTTGCAACTGAGTTGAAGCATCGGTCAATCATGGTGCTATGCAACTATTAGTGGTGATGATGATGGTGATGATGGTGGCGGTCTTTTTCGTCCTTTTTATCTTTTTCCTTCTTATCATCTTTGCCGTTTTCCTTCTTCATGGCCTTTACTTGGGCGCTGAGTTTCATTGCCTCGTCCATAGCAGTGCGAAGACTTTGCTTACTGTCACTGTTGATACCGTATTTCTCGGCGGGTGGAATCACGAGCGAAGCCCCAATGGGAATCTTGTGGTAATCAGGATGCTGTTTTTGATTCTCTATAGCGATATAAACCCAGAATGCTTTGTCACCATAGTGGCGCTTGGCCATGTCAAATAGCAGATTGTCAACTCGTAGCGTATCGGTGACCATTGGCGCTGGCTTTGCAGCGACAATAGAATCATTCTTGGCAATGTTAGTGTTAGTTGCGTTTGGTTTGCTCATGTAGTGCGAAGTGATCCCGGCAACTATGGCTATCGCAGCGATGGCAGCGGCAATAGCCAGCCATTTCTTCTTGCTGGAGGGCTTTGGTACCTCAATGGCTTCTTGTTGTGGCTGCTGTGGTTCTTCTCGAGCAGGTTGTGGTTCCACTTGTTTTTCTTCTTGCTGAGGCTCTACTACAGCTTCAACTCTCTTTTCAAGTGTAGTCTCTGTCGTCTGTTCATGGGCAGGCTCAATAGCCTGTGATGGTTCAATAATGGCGGGGGCAACTGGCTCAGGTTCCATGCTGGCATCAATCTCGTCGAGTTGCTCTTGAGTTACCTCGTCACAAAGCTCGACAGGCTTGAACTGCTCAAATGGGGCATTGACAGCCTGGGCAAGGTCTTTGTCGGGGGTGAAGACCACCGTTTTCTCGTCGTTGTCTTTGCCAGGCTTGAAAGAACCCAGTCCTTTGATTGTCACGCTTTGACCCTTGTCAAGAACCTGTGTTACAGTGGCGAAGAGTTCTTGTAGGAACAGTTCGCTCATGCGGGTGGTCGTGCTTGCTTTCTCGGCCACGAGCTCCACCAGTTGCGGAAATGCTATCTTTTCTTTCATGGCCGGTTCAAGCGTTTTTTCAGCACAGTGCTGGTAGTAAATTTCATTTCCACACGGGGAGGCATTAGTGTTCGTTTTCCTGTTTGCTCATCAGTTTCGACCGTTTCGTTGTGCTTCACGGCTTCGAGAGTTCCAAACCGAGGCACGCTGATGCTGTCAAGCTCTGAGCAACGTTCCACAACAACGTTGCTCAGAGCCTCCATCAGTTTGTTGATATCACTCTTGCTGCGGCTGAGCGATTTAGACAGTTTCTCTACTAATTCCTTGTGCTGCATCATTCAAGAGTTTCTAGATGTTCTAGAATATCTAGAACTAAGAACTCAGAACTGTGAACTAATCACTTCTTCTGTGCCTTGGCCCAGCTGTCCTTGAGGGTGATGGTGCGGTTGAACACTAGGTGCTCGGGGGTGCTGTCGAGGTCGACGCAGAAGTAGCCTATGCGCTGGAACTGGAACTTGTCCTCGGGCTTTGCAATTTGGGCGAGATAAGGCTCAACCTTAGCATTGGTAACCACCTTGAGAGAGTCGGGGTTGAGCAGTTCGCGGAAGTCTTTCTCGCTCTCGGCCGATGGGTTCTCAACGGCAAACAGGCGGTCATACAGTCTCACCTCGGCTTCCACGGCATGGCGTGCCGAAACCCAGTGCAATGTGCCTTTCACCTTGCGCATGCTGCCTGGTGTGCCGCTCAGGGTGTCGGGATCATAGGTGCAATGAATCTCCACTATGTTGCCCTCGTCGTCTTTCACCACATCGTTGCACATGATGATGTAGCCACCTTTCAGGCGTACTTCTTTGCCAGGAGTCATGCGGAAGAACTTCTTGGGTGGATTTTCCATGAAGTCGTCACGCTCGATGTAAATCTCGCGGCAGAAGGGCATCTCGTGAGTTCCTGCGTTTTCCTGCTCGGGGTTGTTGTCCATAGCGAGCATTTCAACCTTATCCTCGGGATAGTTGGTAATAACTACCTTCACAGGGTTGATTACGGCACACACGCGGTTGGCGTTCTTGTTCAGGTCTTCGCGTATGTTATGCTCAAGCAGGTCGATGTCGTTCAGTGCCTCATATTTGGTGTAGCCAATGTCGTCTAGGAAGTTCTTTATTGACTGTGGAGTGTAGCCGCGACGGCGCAGGCCGCAGATTGTGGGCATGCGTGGGTCGTCCCAACCAGCCACCAGTCCTTCTTTTACCAGTTGCAGCAGTTTGCGCTTGCTCATCACGGTGTAGGTGAGGTTCAGGCGGTTGAACTCAATCTGGCGTGGGCAGTATTCGTTGACAGTGTCGCCAGCAAGAATGTGGGCGAAATAGTCGTAGAGAGGACGGTGAGGCACGAACTCCAATGTGCAGATAGAGTGGGTCACGCCCTCGAAGTAGTCGCTCTGGCCATGTGCGAAGTCATACATTGGGTATACTTTCCACTTGGTGCCGGTGCGCCAGTGTGGGGTCTTGATAATGCGGTACATGATGGGATCGCGGAAATGCATGTTGCTTGACGCCATGTCAATCTTGGCGCGAAGCACGCGGGTGCCTTCGTCAAACTCCCCTGCGTTCATGCGCTCGAAGAGGTCGAGGTTCTCCTCGACACTGCGGTTGCGATAGGGGCTCTCGGTTCCTGCCTGGGTGGGAGTTCCTTTTTGCTTAGCGATTTCCTCGCTGGTTTGGTCGTCAACATAGGCGAGTCCTCGCTTTATTAGGTCGATGGCAAAGTTGTAAAGTTTCTCGAAATAATCGCTGGCATAGTACAGACGGTCACCCCAGTCGTAGCCCAGCCAGTGGATGTCGCGCTTGATAGACTCAACATACTCGGTGTCTTCCTTCTGAGGGTTGGTGTCGTCGAAACGCAGGTTGCAAGTGCCTCCAAACATCTCGGCAACGCCAAAGTCCATGCATATCGCCTTGGCATGGCCAATGTGCAAGTAGCCGTTGGGCTCGGGCGGGAAACGAGTGTTAAGGCGTCCGCCGTTCTTACCTGCTGCCAAGTCGTCGGCAACGATTTGTTGTACGAAGTTGAGGACCTTCTTCTCCTCAGCTGGTTTTATTTCGTTATTCTCTGCCATAATAGTTTGAGATTTTAATGTTATTCAATGATTTAGAATTCCATAGCCTAGATTGGCATTTTTTCAACCTGCAAAGATACAAAAATAATTTAACAATACATAATTCATGATGCTTAATGCACAATTTGCGCATTTCATTGTGATAAACGATTAAAGGAATTAAAGGAATCAAATGAATCAAAACAACTCTTGGTTTTGGGGGTCATCAGACTCACATTGAATGGTTACAAATTGTAAGTAGGCGCTCTTTGGGTGGGTGCGAAAATGGGACACTTTTTGAAAAAAAATATTTTCTTTTTGAAAAATGGACCAATTTATTGTAGTTTTATGGTCAAAAACGGAACAGGTGGGACAGTTTGAGTAAATTTTAGCAAGTTATAATTTGTAAGCATAGCGGGGTAAAATTAAGTATTAAATGTGCCTTTTTTAAATTCAGAATGCTTAATGCACAATTTGTTTTTCGCTTGACGTTTTTAGACAGGAGAAACAGGAGATGACAAGGGTTGCAAGACATAACTGCCTCAATATGCTTGGGACACTTTTTGAAAAAAATGCTGCTCATGGGTGTTTGGACGGAAAATCTCGCAAAGCTGCACATGTAGGTGTAGCAAAGCCTAGCAAGTTCGGGATTATTATGTGTTTTGCGTGTTGTATTTGTGTTATTCATGCTTTTAAATTTTTAATTAAGGTACGTGTGCGTGCGCAAAGGTAGTGTGTTGCAGTGTGTGGGAACAAGGTTAAAAAGTTCATAGTTTTAGGCTGCACACTTGTGACCTCAATGCACTCCTTTAAAACAAAAAAGCGCCCAGTGGGCGCCTTCTTGTTAGATTATTTCGTTTTTATCATTTTCCGGCAAGCAGAATTTCATAAACGAATGTCACATCGTGAGTGGTAATCGCGCCGTCACCGTCTTGGTCACCGTTAACGATGTCGGTCATGTCACCACTAAGAATGTAGTTGTAGAGCAAAGTAATGTCAAATGAAGTAACCTCGCCATCACCGTTCACGTCACCAGAAACGCCTGTGTTATCTGGGATAACAGTAAGAGTCATGTCGTTGACATTAAGGCGGAAAGTGAACTTGCCACCATTCTCCATGCGGAAGTTAGAACCGTCAACCAACTGCAGAGGAGTATTGAGCAGGCCATTGTTGATCAAGAAGTAGCCACCGCCATACTCATCAATTCCACCAAGCCAAATCCAGTCATTACCTTCGCCATTGGGAGTGATAACCTTGAATTCAGCACCAGCCTCAAGTGTGCCTTCAGTCTCATAAACGCCATCTTCTTCGGTGCCTGCAAATACCAAACGGCCGCCATCCTCGTTAGTGTTCCAACTGTTGAATGAACCCACCATGTAGAACTCCTCATAGGCTGGAAGAGTGCCAGGAGTGTAGGTGAAAGTGGTCCAAGGGATAAAGTCGCACTGCTGCTTATAGTAATATGTGTCGGTCAATTGGCATCCTGCAAGGCCTGCATGCCACATCACGTTCTGTCCACGGAATTTGAATTGCTTCCAGCCTTCGGCGGTGGTGTTTTCAAAGCCAATGAGCAGGTTGCCGCCACGATACTTGTAGGGTGTAGAGAATGTGATGGTCATTTCACCCCACTCTTGATTGGTTGGCCCCACTCTCTCAACGGTAATCTTGCCTTGATAGATGACTGTGCAATTAGCTTTGGGCTCAAAGTCGAAATGACCTTCGCTGGCATCAAATGTGGTGTAGCCCACCTCACCCACATAGGCATCGGCAGTAGAAGCCGAGGTGTAGGGGGTGCTGTAACTGGTTGAGTAGAACTTCACCGAAGTAATGTCACCGCCTTTCATTTGGGTCAAAAATTGGGCTGGAATAATGAATTGGCTTTTGGTGCCTGCCTTGTTCCAGTAACGAGTGTATACAGGAAGATAGTCGTTGGTTTTTATTTCTATCGACGTTTCTGTCCCTTCGGTAGTTCCGTCAAACACGGTCAAAGTCTCGGTTTCTTGGGCAAAGGCTGGCATGCACATTACCCACATCAATAAACAGAGTAATAATTTTTTGTTCATAATAAAGATGTTTTTGGTTTATAAAATATTGTGTATTAAGTCAGTAACTTCGACGATGGAGTTGTTCGTTTGTTTTTTGTCATTTTTTAACCTACAAAGATAGGAATTTTTATTTAAAAATAATAAAAAATAATGACAATAAATTTAAATGGTTCATTAGGTTCAATCTCAGTGCCAATCGCATATTACATTCCTCAATTCACTGAAATTTATCGGCTGATGTAAAGAAAAATAAATATATAATTGCACAAAAACAAATTATCGTTTATCTTTGCAAATTGTGGCTGAAAAACATCTATAGTAGTGATGTGAAAGTCACGTGCTGCCATGATAGCATAAAAAACAAATACACAATTATATAAACAACTTAAACACACATGAAAAAAATTTTCACTTTGATTGCCAGCGCGCTTGTGACGCTCGCTGCGCTCGCAGTGCCGGCAGTCCCCATCCCCATCCAGGTTACTCAGCCCGATGGTACACAGTTGACGATAAAAATCGTTGGCGACGAGTTCTTTAACTATCACACCACGGTCGATGGATATACCATCGTCCGCAACGAGGCAGGTTATTTTGTATATGCCATGAGTAAGAACGACGACGTCGTGCCCAGTAAGGTTATAGCTCACGAGGTGAATGATCGTTCGGCTAGCGAAGCACAGTTTGTAAGCACCTTGAAGAAAGGCATCATCAGCAAGGTTGACGCCCGTAACGGCAAGGCCCGTCGTGCTCCAATTGATGCCCAAACCAAGGCTGCAGGGGCGAAGGCAGCTCAGTATGATTACAACAATTTCCGCGGTATTATTATCCTTGTGGATTATAATGACTGCCAGTTCACTCGCAGCGATGCGCATGATTTCTACGACCGCATGGCCAACGAGGTGGGATACACTGGTTACACCAACGAGGACGGCTCCTCCAACTATTATGGCGCTTGCACCGGTAGCGTGCGCGACTACTACACCGACAACAGCCAGGGTCGTTTCAGCCCCACTTTCGACGTGTATGGTCCAGTTCACTTGACTAACTATTCGGTTGATGACCACAATAAGTGGGAAAACACTGGCGAGATTTGGAAGGCCGCAATGCTACAAATTAACTCGCAAGTTGATTTCACCCAGTATGATGGTGACAACGACGGCAATATCGACATGATTTACTTCATTGGTGCCGGTAGCGGTTCAAACAGCGACGGCTCAAGCACTCACCTGTGGCCTCACAAGAGCGACCTTTATTGGGAGGACATCGTTGTTGACGGCAAGCGCGCTCGCACCTATGCCTGCTCGACCGAGTATCTGTATAACTCATACTATGGCATTTTTGACGGCATTGGCACCATTTGCCACGAGTTCAGCCATGTGCTTGGCCTGCCCGACCTCTATGACACTGACTATGAAGATGGCGGTGGCCAGAGCCAGATTCCTGGTGACTGGGAGGTGATGTCGGGAGGTAGCTACAACAATTACTCTCGCACCCCAGTGGCCTACAGCCTCTATGACCGCTACTCGATTGGCTTTGCCAATGCTCAGGTAATCAATGCCAAGGGTGAGTATGCACTCAACCAGATAGGCTCTACTGGCGAGGGTTATATAATCAACAGCCCCGAAACACAGGTGAAGTTCTATCTTGAGAACCGCCAGAATACCAAGTGGGATGCCTATGCACCTGGTCATGGCATGCTCATATGCCGGGTTGACTCGACCAACACCTCGGTGTGGGACAGCAATGATGTGAACAGCAACCCAGCTCACAACTACTATGTGCTGTTGCGTGCTGGAAATGGCACTGGCAATGAACAAGCCGACGACACATTCCCAACCGGTGCCACTCTTATCACCAACACCACAACCCCTAACCTAAGGACCTGGAGTGGACTCGCTTGTCAGTACAATATCACTAACATACGCGAGCAGAATGGCGTGATTTACTTCACCGTTGGCGACGATTCATCGCTGCACAGCGTGGTTGAGGACTTTGAGGAGATGCCTGTTGCAACCACTCCACCAAGTGATGATGTGCAGGGTGTTTACTCGAAGTGGAAATTCGTGAACTGCTATGTGAACAATCCAGCAAGCGACTACTGCAACGGTGAACACTCGGTAATCATGAAGAAGCCATCATCACTCACGATGACTCAGAATGTGCGCTATGTCAGCTACATGGTAAGCTTTGATGCCTACAACGCATCGACAACCGCAGCCAAGTACATCCTGTATTCTTCGACCGATAATGGAGAGACTTGGAATACAGTGCCCAACAGTGACGGTGAGACAACCTCGACAGTTTCGGCCAACAGCAGTACCACATTGAAGTATACCTTCAACATGGACGTGCCAGCGCGTTACCGCATCAGCATGAGCGCAGGCGCCACATCCTATAAGGCCTATATTGACGACTTCACCATTTATTACACCGATGTTATTCCAGGTGGAGATCCAGTTGCTGGCGACGTGAATGGTGACGGTGAGGTTACCGCAGCCGACATTACCGCTCTCTATAGCTTCATTCTCAACAGCGACACCAGTTCAATTGTCAATGGTGACCAGGACGGTGACGGCGCGATTACTTCAAGCGATGTGACTACCGTTTACACCATTCTGTTAGGAATCTAAAACAAACTGACAATAAATCATCTATAAATACCAATGAGATGCCAATGGTGGTATCTCATTGGTTATTTTATTGAATTATAGCTTGTTAGGCACTTGTGTGGTGTGCCGGTCTTTGAGCTGGCAAAATATGGAACGATTAAAAAATCGTATTTTATTTGCCCAATAACGGCCAAATTGCTATCTTTGCACGTTAAAATGAGAACCAATCATTTTCAACCAACAATTATATGCTAGGAGAATTTGGAAAAAACCATCCCGTTCTTGTTAATGTTCTGGGAGCTATTATAGTTTTTGTGGCTGTATGGTATTCATTATATCTTCTGATTGATGTGTTCACCCTTCATGGCCAGGAGGCCAAGGTGCCATCGGTGCGCAACATGAGTCTGGAGAATGCCATCCACAAGATAGAAGAAGCCGGATTTGAATGGGAGATAAGCGACTCACTGTTTGACGAGCGCGTAAAGCCCGGTATGGTGCTTGAGCAAGAGCCCAAGGGCAACGCTATGGCCAAGACCACTCGCATTGTCTACTTGACAATTAACGCCTACAACCCCAAGACTGTGAACCTGCCCATCTTGAGCGACATCTCGGGTCGTGACGCCAAAAACCGATTGGAGTCGATGGGATTCAAGTATGTCAACGTAGATACTGTGCCTAGCGCCGATGAAGGATTGGTGCTGGCAATCAAGGTCAATGGCCATCCTGTTACGCCAGGCAGCAAGGTGTCAATTAAGGACCAAATCAGCATAGAGGTGGGCGATGGTCAAGTACCGGAGCTTCCATTTGACGTGCTGCCCGAAAATGTTCAAGACTCACTGCATCGCCAGCAGAAGCAAAGAGCGGCCAGTGAGCCCAAGCGCAGCAATCAGAATCAGAAGTAATATAGTACAAAAAGATTCCTATACAGGGAGCTGAGGTTTTTGTGACTAGGCTCCCTTTTATTATAATTACAACGTGTCAAAAATAATGGCAACACTTGACGACAGCATCATCGACGACTCGCAGTTAGAAATCCAGAGCGACTTCAGCGACCCCGATTTCACCGAGAACGGCCGTGACTACTGGGAGCACTATCACTATGTGGTGGAGCCTGGACATGTGTTGCTGCGCATAGACAAATATCTTGTGGAGCGCATTAAAGGCACGTCGCGCAACCGCATCCAGAACGCCGCCGAGGCTCAGTGCATCAGAGTGAATGGCCGTGCTGTAAAGAGCAACTACCGAGTGCATCCAGGCGACGAGATTTCGGTGGTGATGGACCGTCCGCGCTATGAGAACGAGATTATAGCTCAGGATATTCCACTGAATATCGTCTATGAAGACGAAGACTTGCTGGTTGTGAACAAACCTGCAGGAATGTGTGTTCATCCAGGTCATGGCAACTATGACGGCACTCTCGTGAATGCGCTAGCTTGGCATTTCAAGGATAACCCAAACTATGACGTAACCGACCCTCGCATGGGGCTCGTCCACCGCATTGACAAGGATACCAGTGGGCTGCTGGTAGTTGCCAAGACTCCCAACGCCAAGACATCGCTTGGACTACAGTTCTTCAACAAGACCACCAAGCGCCAGTACATTGCAGTGGTGTGGGGCGCTATGAAACAGCCTGATGGCACAATAGAGGGAAACATTGGACGCAGCTTGCGTGACCGTCTTCAGATGGCGGTGTTCCCCGATGGAGACCAGGGCAAGCATGCCGTGACTCACTACCACACGATAGAGAACCTTAATCATGTTGCAGTTGTTCAATGCCAGCTTGAAACGGGCCGCACGCACCAGATTCGCGTGCACATGCGCCACATTGGACATCCGCTATTCAATGACGAGCGTTATGGCGGCGACAAGATACTGCGTGGCAATACCTCGTCGAGCTACGCACAATTTATTCACAATTGCTTTAAAATCTGTCCTCGGCAAGCACTTCACGCTAAGACGCTGGGATTTGTACATCCCACAACCGGCCAGCAGATGGACTTCGACAGCGAGCTGCCCGAGGATATGGCAGAACTTATCTCTCGATGGGAAAAATTCGTATTAAGTGTTAAGGGTTAAGTGCGAAACTTAACCCTTAATCATTAATTAACCCTTGTCATTTGGTTCTTTACCTATGCAGAAGTAGGTAAATCCCATGTCTTCTAGTTCTTTGCCGTCGTAGATGTTACGGCCGTCGATGACGAGCGGAGTTTTCATAGCCTCCTTTACTTTCTCCCATGAGGGGACACGGAACTGTCGCCACTCGGTCACGAGCATAACGGCATCGGCCTTGTTTACGGCATCGTAGATGTCGAGGGCACAATATATGTCGTTCCAACGGAACTTGATGGCGTTCATAGCTACTGGATCGTAGACACGCACGTGGCATCCTGCTTGCAGCAGCAAGTCGATAGTTGTGATTGATGGTGACTCGCGAATGTCGTCGGTGTTGGGCTTGAACGATAATCCCCACAGGGCAACAGTCTTGCCCTTGATGTCACCGCCGTAATACTTGTTGAACTTCTCAAAGAGTCGTTGCTTCTGCTTAACATTAACCTTGTCGACGGCTTTAAGAACCTCCATTGAGTAGCCGTTTTTCTCGGCAATGTTGATAAGGTCGTTGATATCTTTGGGAAAGAGTGTTCCACCATAGCCACATCCAGGATAGATGTATTTGGGACCAATGCGGCTGTCGGTTCCCACACCATGCCGCACGGTGTTGATGTCGGCTCCCACGATTTCGCACAAGTTGGCAATCTCATTCATGAAGCTTACTCTTGTGGCAAGCATGGAGGTTGCGGCATACTTAATCATCTCGGCAGTGGTCGAGTCGGTATAAATCACGGGGAAATACTTGAACTTGAGAGGATGATAGAGAGTGTCCATTGCTTTGCGGGAGCGCTCGTTGTCAACACCAAGAATGATGCGGTCGGGGTTCATAAAGTTCTTGATGGCGTTACCCTCGGTAAGAAAGTCGGGGTTTGAAACAACGTCAAACTCAAAGTCAACGTTGCGCTTGTCAAGTATATCTTGAATGACTTCTTTTATTTTCTTGGAAGTTCCCAGTGGCACTGTCGACTTGATGATGAAGACAGCGTAGTTGTTGATGTTGTTGGCAAAACGGGTAGCTGTGTCAATCACTTGAGTGAGGTCGGTACTGCCGTCTTGAGCTGGAGGAGTGTCGACTGCGCAGAATACATAGTCGACATTGTCAAAGACGTTGGCAAAGTTGCTTGTAAAGTTAAGTCTTCGTGCTGCCACCGACCTTTTTACCATGGCTTCCAAGCCCTGTTCATAGATGGGCAGCCCTCCATAGAGCAACAAGTTGATTTTGCGTGCATCGGAGTCTACACAAGTAACGTTAACTCCTAAGTCGGCAAAGCATGCGCCAGTTACCAGACCTGCATATCCTGTTCCAACGATAAGTATGTTCATGATGAATAGATGTATTTAGTTTTAGTTGGTTACAAAAATACCTTTTTTCTTTTAAAAGAACAAATAAAATTGGTTTTTTTTGTGTCATCCATATAAAAAGGGTTAAAAACGAGGAACTACAGTTTTTTTGTTGTATCTTTGTGGTTGGGTTTCTTAAAACTCGAAATTAACCTAGTCAAAACTCTCTCAAAAATAATGTTGGAAATTAACAAACCTTCAAGTCCAGAATATGACGTTATAATAATAGGAGGCGGCATCACTGGTGCCGGAATGGCTCGCGATTGCGCTTTGAGGGGACTCAAGGTGTTGCTAGTTGAGCGTTTCGACTTTACAAATGGCGCCACAGGTCGCAACCACGGTTTGATGCATAGTGGTGCCCGTTATGCTGTGACCGATCAGGAAAGTGCTGCTGAATGCATAGCCGAGAACATGATTCTGCGCAGCATTGCCCGTCACTGTATTGAGGAAACCGATGGCCTTTTTGTAACACTTCCCGAAGATGACCTTGACTATCAGACAACCTTTGTAGACGCTTGTCTTAATGCCGGCATCAATGCCGAAATAATAGACCCCGCCTGGGCTAGAGTCCTAGAGCCTGTTGTTAACCCAACGCTCATTGGTGCAGTGCGTGTGCCCGATGCTTCGATTGACCCGTTTGCTCTCACTACCGCCAACCTGCTTGATGCTCGTCGTCATGGCGCTGTGGCTCTCACTTATCACGAGGTGACCGATATTATTGTGGAAAACGGCAGTGTAGTGGGTGTTAAACTGCACAATAATCTCACAGGTGAGGACAGTACAGCCTTTGCACCAGTGACTGTTAACGCTGCGGGCATTTGGGGCACTCTGATAGCCAAGAAGGCCGGAATTGTTATAAATATGTTTCCTGCCAAGGGGTCGTTGCTCATCTTCAGCCATAGAGTGAACAACATGGTGCTGAACCGTTGCCGTAAACCTGCCAATGGCGATATTCTCGTCCCTGATAAGATAGTGAGTATGCTCGGCACCACCAGCGACCGTGTTCCTATTACTGAAATTGACAATATGCGAGTGACGCAGGAAGAAGTGGAAATCTTGCTCAAGGAAGGCGTAAAACTTGTTCCATCGTTGGCAAAGACTCGCATTTTGAGAGCTTATGCTGGCGTGAGGCCATTGGTCGCAAGTGATGATGATCCCTCGGGACGCAGCATCAGCCGCGGCATTGTGTGCATGGACCATAAAGAGCGTGACGGTCTGGATGGCTTTATCACCATTACAGGCGGCAAGTTGATGACCTACAGGTTGATGGCCGAAAGAGCTACCGACCTGGTGTGCAAGAAGATTGACAAAGTGGGCGCTTGTACTACAGCAATATTGCCATTGCCAGGCAGCGATGAGAAAGCTCCCAAGAAACGTGGCAACCAGCATGCTGTGACGATGAAAGCCGCTCAGGAGCGTCATGGGTCATTGACAAAGGAAATCAAGGAGCACAGCACCGAAGATAAAGCAATGGTGTGTGAATGTGAGCACGCCAACGTGAGCGAGATGAAATATGCCATAGAGAAACTTCATGTCAATAACTTGACAAACTTGCGCCGCCGCACTCGCATGGGCATGGGTTCTTGCCAGGGTAAGCTGTGTGCTTGCCGAGCAGCATTGCTACTGTGTAAGGCAGGTTGCGACGCCGAGGAGACCCTTGCCGACCTGGCCTCGTTCATGAACGAGCGCTGGAAAGGAATGCGCCCGATTGCATGGGGGTCAACCCTGAATGAAGCTCAATTGACGACTACAATTTATGAAGGCCTGTGCGGTCTTACAATGAAATAAGAAAACCGAGAATAGCGACACGATATGAGATTTGATGTAATAGTGATAGGTGGCGGAATGAGCGCCATCATGTGTGGAATAGCTCTTGCCACCAGCGGTAAGAGGGTGGCCCTGATGGTAAAAGGGCAGAGTAAACTCAACTTCAGTTCGGGTTCTATCGACCTGCTGGGTTATGACGAGGATGGCAATGAAGTTGAACATCCACTTGATGTAATAGAGTCGCTCAGTCCACGTCATCCATATTCAAAGATGGGGTTGGCCAATGTGGTTCACAATGCAGCTATGGCACCGGTAATACTTGAAGGCGCTGGCCTTAGTTTCTATGGCCGTTCGAGCGATAGGAACCATTACCGCATGACTCCATTGGGCTTGCTTCGTCCTACATGGCTGACACTTGATGATTATGTCGCTATTGACAGCCAGAAGACTTTGTCATGGAACAAAGTGACGGTGGTGAGCATGCATAGTTTTCTTGATTTTCCTGCCGACTTTATAGCGTCGTCATTCACCCGCTTGGGAATGGAATGCGATGTGTGTGACATAAAGCTTGGCACTGTGGATAAACTAACAAGCAATCCCACAGTGATGCGCTCTACTGCAGTTGCGAAACTGATGCAGAACGATGGTGTGTTGAATGATTTTGCCCGCAAGATAAGGTCTAAGGTGGGTGATGCCGAGATGGTGGTTTTGCCAGCGGTGTTTGGCCTTGATGGAGACGATACAATTCAAAAAATTGCAAAGCAGATAAAACTTCCTGTGCGCTTTGTGTCGACATTACCACCCAGTGTGGCAGGAACGAGGCTGCTGTCGAAGCTGCGCAAACGTTTTGTTCAGAATGGCGGCACTTTCTTGCTGGGCAGTATGGTGAAGACAGGAAAGATGGCTGGAGGCCGAGTGTTGAGTGTTCAGGCAAAGAACTTCCCAGACCAAGATATTGAGGCCGACCACTTTGTGCTGGCTACCGGTTCGTTCATGAATGGAGGTCTGATGTCGAACTCAGCTGGAATTAGAGAGCCAATATTCGGACTTGATGTTGAATATCTTGAGAATCGTGGGGAGTGGAGTAAAGAGAATCTGTTTGATGCGCAGCCTTACATGGAATTTGGCGTGAAAACTGACAATGAGTTCCATGCCATCAAAGATGGACAACCCATAGAGAATCTATATGCTATTGGTTCAATATTGAGTGGCCACAACAGCTTGAAGCTTGCCGACGACACCGGCGTGGCAATGTTGACTGCCTTGCAGGTGGCACGGCAGATATAAAGAACTGGGCAAGGAATAATAGCTGAGTATTTCTTAATTTAATCAATTTTAGTTATCAATGCTACAGCGTGGGCGGCTATGCCTCCGCCACGCCCTGTGTAGCCTAAGCCTTCGGTAGTGGTAGCTTTGATAGATACCTGATCGAGGTTGCAGTTCATGCACTCGGCTAGTTCACGTTGCATGGCCGGGATGTGAGGATTCATCTTCGGCTTCTCGGCGCAGATTGTAATGTCGCAGTTTCCCAAGATGTAGCCTTTCTCATCCAGCAGTTGTATTACTTCTCGAAGCAGCTTGCGACTGTCGATGCCTTTATAAAGAGGGTCACTGTCGGGGAAATGGTGGCCAATGTCACGCAAAGCTGCTGCACCCAATAGGGCATCGCAAAGGGCATGTATTGCTACATCGGCATCGCTGTGGCCAAGCAATCCTTTTTCGTGGTCAATTTTTACGCCGCCAATCCATAAATCGCGCCCTTCAACAAGGCGGTGCACGTCAAATCCGTATCCTATGCGCATAATGTGTCCTGTGTTTAAACAATAGGGACAAGGCACGCCTCATCCCTAATGATATATAATGTTGTTATTGTTTTATTTGTTGAACAGGTTGCGAATGCCGTCCATGTCGAACGACAGAGTGAATCGCAGTGTTTGGTCAAGAGGGCTGTTTTGTGCTGTTGCAATCATGTAGGCTGCATCTAGCTTGATGACGTTGAGCGCAAATCCGGCACCCAAACCAAAGTATTTACGGTTACCTTTATATCGGTCCTCGTTGAAGAAGCCGCCACGCAGGAAGAACTGCTGGTTGTAGCTGTACTCAGCACCAATAGAGAAGGTAATCTCACGTAACTCTTCTTTGAATCCACCAGGAGCGTCGCTGAAAGACTTGAAGATACCTGTAATTGAGGACATGTCTTTCCAGTCTTGCAAAGCTTGCTCATAATCCTCTTGGTTGTCATAGTTTGTAAGACGTGGACGTGCTGGCACGAGCAGTTTGTTAGCCTCGGCCGAAATGGTGAGGTTGTGGTAGTCGGCCAATGGGAATGTGAATGCTGTACCTAATTTGATGTTAGTGGGAAGGAAAGCAGGGTCGTCACCTCCGTTATAACTAACCTTAGAACCGATGTTAGAGATGTTGAAACCAAGGTTCCACTGGCACTCGTTGCGTCCAACCATGGGGTAGGTGTTGACAAATCCCGAGATGTCGGCCGAGAATGCCGATGCACCTGTAGTTTGGTCGGTACCGCTATAGCTGTTGTAGCCAAGGTCGCTGTAGATGTAACGAAGCACAACACCCATTGAGAACTTCTCACTCAGTTTGCGTGAATAACCCACATCGACCGACATTTCAAACGGGTTGATGCTTGACACGGCATTGCCACCATCGTCGCTCTGGTTGATTTCACCCAGAGAGAAATATCGCATAGATGCACTCACTGCCTGATTGTCGTTACTACCAATTTTCCAGTAACCCGAGAGGTTGGCAAGGAAGATATCGTTAACGAGTTTGCGGAGCCAAGGGGTGTAGGAGATAGATACTCCCGCCTTGCTGTAGGCAAATGCATACTTTGATGGATTCCAGAATTGTGAGTTCACATCAGGGTCGGTTGCAGCACCCTGATCACCCATAGACGCACCGCGCGCATCGGGAGTGATGCTAAGTGAAGTAACACCAGTTGTGATGGGGTTAAACTCATCTTTTGGAATGTCGTCGTCGGCAAATGCTGCCATGCTGGACATGATCAAAGCCATTGCCACGAGTATTCTAGTTAAATTCTTCATAATCTAAAAACGACAAAAATATTATTGTTATAATAATAAAACTACAATCAGCCATTTTTATTGTATTATGTAAATAAAAAAGAGAATCTTCGTCGAGCCAAGCGAAGATTCTCTTTTTGCAGAGTGTTTATTTTTCTTAGTTTCGGTTTCCGAGGAATCTTAGTAGATAGAGGAAAAGGTTTATGAAGTCTAGGTAGAGCGACAGCGCACCTAGTGTTGCGAGTTTGCCAACATTCATCTCGTCGGTTTCCTGTGCCATTTGCTTGATTTTCTGTGTGTCCCATGCTGTAAGGCCAATGAAGATTATCACACCGGCAAAGCTGATGATCCAGTCCATAACACTGTTTGCCCAGAAGATGTTGATAATGGTGCATACAATGAGTCCAATAAGGGCCATTACCATGAAAGTTCCAAACTTAGTGAGGTCGCTCTTGGTGGTATAACCATAGATGGACATAGCCAAGAACACGCCAGCTGTCACGAAGAATGTGAGAGCGATTGACGACATGGTGTACATCAAGAAGATGGGTGTGAGTGTAATACCGTTAATAACGGCATAGGCATAGAAGAGGAGTGTTGCTACTGGAGAGCTAAGTTTGTTGATTGCCATCGAGAGGATGAAAACTAGAGCAAGCTCGGCAACACACAATCCAATAAGTAGCCCACGGCTTTGAACTAGAGTCATGAGAATAGTTTCGTTAGTAAGCACTAACCATGAAGTGAGCGCTGTCACGAGAAGTCCAAGGAACATTTTCATGTAAACCTTGCGCATCACTTTTGACATATAGGTCGTGAGCGACCATTCATTTTGATAAGGTGTCGCCTGAGTAGCATTAGCCTGTGGCAACGGTGGAAGATTGTTGTAATTATTCATAATTTATAGTTGTTAGTTTTTGTAATAAAATCGGTGTTGCAAAAAATGTGCCAAAATGCTACATACGCTCGGGAACTTCTATGCCTAGGAGTGAGAATGCGCGCTTGATGACGCCTGCCACGGTGCGTGAGAGCTCGAGACGGAACACTTTAATGTACTCGTCTTCCTCCTTGAGTATGCTGTAGTCGTGGTAGAACTGGTTGAACTCCTTGGCTAGCTCATAGGTGTAGTTGGAAATGAGCGCAGGACTATAGGTCTTGCCTGCTTCTTCAACAACTGTTGGGAAGTCGGCGACGCGTTGAATTATAGAAATCTCTTTCTCGTTGGGTGTTACAGCATCTATGTTGAGTGCTGGCAGGTTGTCGCCAGCCTTGCGCTGCAGCGACTGGATGCGAGCATAGGTGTACTGGATGAATGGTCCGGTATTACCGTTGAAGTCGATGCTCTCGGCTGGGTTAAACAGCATGTTCTTGCGTGGGTCAACCTTGAGGATGAAATACTTGAGCGCGCCCATGCCAATGATGCGTGCCACCTCTCGCTTTTCTTCATCGCTCATGCCCTCGAGACGGTCACTGGTCATGGCAAGAGCATCTTCAACCATCTTGTCCATGAGGTCGTCGGCATCAACCACTGTTCCTTCGCGCGACTTCATCTTGCCGTGAGGAAGTTCCACCATGCCATAAGAGAAGTGAATTAGGTCTTTGCCCCACTTGAAGCCGAGCTTGTCGAGTAGCAGCGAGAGCACCTGGAAGTGATAGTTCTGCTCGTTGCCCACTACATAAATCATTTTGTCGATTGGGTAGTCCTGATAACGGAGCTTAGCGGTGCCAATGTCTTGAGTCATGTAGACGCTAGTGCCATCGCTGCGCAGCAGGAGCTTGTGGTCGAGTCCATCGGGGGTGAGGTCGGCCCATACGCTGTTGTCTTCCTTGCGGTAGAACACGCCTTTCTCGAGTCCTTCCTCAACTTTCTCCTTACCCTCAAGGTAAGTCTGGCTCTCATAATAAATCTTGTCGAAGTCTACACCCATGCGACGGTAGGTCTCGTCGAAGCCTGCATAAACCCATGAGTTCATTTTCTCCCACAAGGCACGCACCTCGGGATCATTGTCCTCCCACTTCTTGAGCATTTCACGAGCTTCCTGCATAAGGGTTGACTGCTTTTCGGCTTCTTCCTCGCTGATGCCTTGAGCTTCAGAAATCTCCTTGATTTCGGCTTTGTAATGCTTGTCGAAGAGCACATAGAAGTCGCCAATCAGGTGGTCGCCCTTCTTGCCAGTGCTCTCGGGAGTTGCTCCGTTACCCCACTTGAGCCAAGCGAGCATCGACTTGCAGATGTGGATGCCACGGTCGTTCACGATGTTGGTCTTAACCACCTTGTTGCCGTTGGCTTTCATAATCTGCGAGAGGCTGAAACCAAGCAGATTGTTGCGCACGTGGCCCAGATGAAGAGGCTTGTTGGTGTTGGGCGAACTGTATTCAATCATCACGAGTTTGCTATCGGGAGTTTCCTGCTTGAAGCCGTAGTTCTCGTCACGGCAGATGTCATCGAGCAACTGTGCCCAAAACGAAGGCTTGATGCTGATGTTGAGGAATCCCTTAATGACGTTGAACTTCTCTACAGCCTCGCAGTTGGCAGCGAGATGTTCTCCAATCTCTTGTGCAGTGGCGTCGGGGGCCTTGTGTGATGCCCTCAGGAAGGGGAACACCACGATGGTGAGGTTGCCCTCAAACTCCTTGCGGGTGGCTTGTGGTACAATAGTTTGTGGCTCAACAGTTAAGCCATATAATTCATTCACCGCTTGTGCGGTAGCTTGTGAAAGTATATTTTC
>JAFSPZ010000057.1 GCA_017451225.1 Muribaculaceae bacterium
TATCTTGGATTGTACATAGTCTTGCGTTTTTTGAGAATCGCAAAATTACAAATTCAGATCCGTTCGCTCACAAAACCTCTATAACAAACTAAATATCAATTATTTCAAAGAACTCTTTCTTATTTTAATGGGACAGTAATGATTTTGCTAAATCTCTCCCTAATAGTTGGAATTTATGCTCACCTTGATTCAAAGGAGGAATCTTACAAATCAAAGATTGCATTATTTTTGATAGGTGAACGCTTAATATTGAACCTAATGCAAATGCAATAAACAACATGGTTTCTGAATTGAGGCTCCAGTTGAATAATAGATTTAAGCCTGTTAGTATAGAAAAAGGAACTGCAAAGCCCACCAATATCATGTAAAAAAGAGACATTAACACATAAACTGCAGGTTTTGCAATATCTAACATAAATTTTAATGCAATAACAGGGAAAAGTAATATTTGTTTAACAACTTGAGTAGACTTAGATTTAAAACGTTTATTTATGAAACAAACACCTTCAAAAAGTAAAAAATAGAGCAAGAAAACTCCAACAATCCACCGCCAGTTTTGAATATGAGTAAATATAGCAATAAATCCATAAAAAATAAGTCCACCAAGCACTAGTATTATCAATATTAATGATATTAACTTTGTACGTTCTGAAATAATTGATTCTCTTTTCATGACGATAATAATTGATCTTTACTTATATTTATTAACCTTGCAAAAGCATCATTTATAAAACTTGATTTTTCTGTCTTGTTCTTAATTATATTTCGATATAAATGGCACTTACGTATAATTGCTAAACATTTTTCCTGTTACATGTGAGTTATATGTGGGCTTATGTAGTAAAACGTTATTAACCAATTGATAATGGTGGAAATGTACTGCAAAACTAGCATCTCAGTTACATATTGGTTACATGACAATATTATTTTCTTACTCAATATGGGGTGTCCCCTACAGTCTCTTTGTTTTATAAATCCAAAACAGACACCATTTCTCTTCTCATGTCCTCGTCTATGTCGCGGTAGCGGGCGAAGGCGGAACTATTGGGGGCGTGTCCGGTTATTGCACTTACTAAGGATTGGTCTTTATACTTTTTATATAGAATATTAGTCAAAGTGCGGCGAGCTAGGTGGCTGCTGGCAATCTCATTTAAAGGACGAATCTCGGATTCTCCTGTCAACGAGTTGCGAACAACTACATTTCTAGTTAAGCCAGTCAGCTTGAAGACTTCTTTAATTGCCTCATTATAGTTTTGGTCACTGATGAAGGGTAATAACTCCTTTCGTTTAGGATCGGCATAGCGGTCAATTATGGCTTGCGCAGTCTTGTTGATAGGAACCTTTATCGTCTTTGGGTTACCATCCTTTGTCTTGCGAGCAATGTAATGAATCTCGTTATTTATGACGTTAGCCATCGTGAGCTCTTTCAAATCGCTTACCCTACAGCCAATGCAGCATTGGAAAACAAAAATGTCGCGCTGCACTGCAAGGCCTGGACGTTTGCTCAAATCAGCCTTTTCTAACTGACTCAAATCTTCAAGGGTTAAGCAGTACGGTGTGCCATAAATGTCTTTCGGAATCTTGAATTTGCGGAATGGGTTGTTCGTGGTGTACTCCTTGTCAATCGCCCATCTCACAAAAGCCTTAAGTTTCTTGTAATGACCATTCACTGTATTCTGACCACGCGGCCCAGGTTGACGGCTCTCATTAACCGCCTCAATAATATTGGGAAACTTCTCCAGCAGTTTATACTCCTTTTTGATATAATCTCCAATTTCCTCAATTCCATTTCCATCAAGCGTGTCAAGAGACAACTTAAACTTTGGATCCAACAGCTGCTTATACATCTCATATCTTTGGAGGATTCGACGAAATACCTTGTACTGATTTTTCTTGCCTTGCGATATTTCACGTTTCTCAAGAAAAACATCAAACATTTCGAAAAAAGACATCTGTTTTAGCTCGCTTTCATCGCTATCAACTTCATCATCGTGGGGATTGGTGAAATCATCAATTTGTTGCGCCAACCAACCCTTACCAACATTGTTCGCACCTACTTGCTGAAGATTATTGTCTATAAACTCAAGCATATCATCCAGCTGCTTCTTTACATCTTCGGTATGTTGCACTTCGTCTGTCTTCAGGCGAGATGTTTTCAAGACTAGGCGTTTGCTTTTACGGCCTTTGCTGCTTACATAATTTTCCCAGCGCACATGCTGTGGATTCACAAACAGATGAGTCGATGCTTGCTGATCAATTTTTCCTAACCTTAAGCGCAATGATAATTCAGAGCGACCAGTGTTGTCAACTTTCTTCGATATGGAAATTTCGTAAGCCATAACACACAATTATTATCGTTTTTATTCTGTTTCAAAGATACAACAATATATGGAGACAACAAAGAATTTTCCCCATATAAATCCCCATATCAGTTGTTATTTTATGTTTTTTAATAATTCTACATGTTAACAACCTTGAAGTTATATTTTATATTATACCATTGATTTATAATATATTAAATAAAAACACCGACAACAACGTACGGCAAGAAAAATCACAAAATATCACAATTTGCGACCCCAAGCGGATCACCAAGAATAATGGCCGATGAGTTTTTAATAACTTGTTGGCCATTATTGTTTTATATTTTACTGCTCAGAAAACGTCAAAAAAGAAATCCTCGACGTCGCGTCGGGGATTGCTTAACTAATTAACCTTCTAATACCATTAACATAAACCTTAAACAATGAAAAAGAAATCGTCGTCACGACGTTTAGGATTTCATATCTTAAAAACTAATACCATGAAAACAGATGCAAATATAATGCAATTTATTTTAGAAATCATAGTTTTTTAAGAAAAATTATGATTTTGCGTCAATTTTAATGCGTTTATTGAATAAAAGTTTGTATTTGTTATTAAAATCTATTGATATATTATAATCTCTCAAATTTGCATTTGCATTTTTTTTATTCGCTTGCGAGAGAGAATTGTTGTACATCTTTGACTTTGAAAATAGTTGTAAGTTTAAAGTGATGAGCTTTAATCAGTCTCCATGAAAGCGAAATACACGGCGACGATGAGTAGAGCGAACGACACAAAGTGATTCCAATGTAGTTGCTCATTATTAAAAAATATACGCAAGAAGAAAGTGAATACCGTGAGCGTTATCACTTCTTGAATGACTTTGAGTTGCAAGAGAGAGAAAGGGCCTCCGTTGCCATCGAACCCTAATCGGTTGGCAGGAACCATGAGCATGTATTCAAAAAAGGCGATTGCCCAGGAGAATACAATAACTCCAATGAGCGGCCAGTGTGATGTTACGCCCATCTGCTGTAATTTCAGGTGTCCGTACCAAGCAAAAGTCATTACAATGTTGCTCAAGATGAGCAATCCTAGTGTGGCAAATAATGTCCAGTTCATTCGTTTTAGATGTGGCATTTTATTGGGTTGAAATTTTTAAACGGGTGCAAAATTAATGCATTTTACAATAATAGTCCACTTTGGAGCAGAAAAATGACTAACTTTGCACAAAATTATTTTGATAACAATGAAACATAGCGTTTTGACAGTTGTGCTGGTTGTGATGTTGAGTTTTACCGCCAGCGCACATGAAATAATAAAAGGCACACTCAAGAGCAAGTCGTACTATCCTGGCACCGAGCGTGAAATTCAGGTCTATGTGCCCGATGCCTATGATGCAAGTTCGCCTGCCTGCCTCTATGTGGGTCTTGATGGAATATTGTGCAATGCTCCCAATGTGATGGACAGCCTCATTGCCGTGGGCAAAATGCCGGTGACCATTGGTGTGTTTGTCCAGCCAGGAGTCATAAAGGATAAGGATGGCAATGTGCTTCGCTACAACCGCAGCAACGAGTTTGACATGACAACTCGCACGTTTGCCTCTTTCATCGAGAACGAGGTGCTGCCCTGGGTGGAGAGCCTTACCACTGCCCGTGGGCTTCCTATTAAGCTCTCGCATCGAGGAGCCGACGGCATGATTTTCGGCCTGAGCAGTGGCGGCATTGCAGCTTTCACGGCGGCTTGGCATCGCCCCGAATTGTTCAGCCGAGTGTTCAGCGGCGTGGGCACCTTTGTGGCGATGCGTGGCGGCAACGACCTCCAGGCTATCGTCCGCAAGAGTGAGCCTCGCCCCTTGCGCATCTTCCTGCAAGACGGCACCAACGACGTGTGGAACCCATTGTTCGGCCACTGGTACGAGGGCAACCGCATACTCGCCTCTGCGCTCGACTTTGCTGGCTACGACGCCCGCTACGACTGGAGCGACTGCTACCACGGTGTGAAGCGTGCAAATGAGATTTTCCCTGAGGTAATGGAATGGATGTGGCAAGGTTGGCCTGAGGCACCCCGCTGCGGCAAGACGCAGAACAACCTGCTCGACACAATGCTGGTTTATGGAGGCAGAGGATGGAAACCATGGTTATGGGTCGTTAAAGAGAATGAAAATGATGTGCCTATTGCTATCTATCCTGACTCTACACTGATGGTCAAAGCTCAACCTGGTTCAAATTGCCTGTGGCAGTACACGATAGACGAGAATGGCAATGAGCAAAATGGGCAACCTTTCTATTGGCTGCACAGCTACGACAACTCGCAACTCGACGTGAAAGCAATGACATTTGACGGAGCAGGCAATCTATGGGTAGTAACCAAAGATGTTGGCATCCAGATTTGTGACCAGAATGGCCGCGTGCGAGGCATTTTGAAGTTTCCTGGCACTTTGGATGGAAGCGACATGATGCGCATTGAGATACATAAAGATGGCATTGATTTGTATGACCGTAGAGGCTATATACACACGCTTCAACTCCATGTCACCCCTCCCACACCCGGTGTCACCCCCAAGAGCCAAGGGCAAGGGTAAACAAATGCATAATGAATAATGCACAATTCATAATGTATAATATCTTCATCCAACTGAAAACTGATTACCCCTAATGCACAACAACAGTCCAGCACAGCATGCTAAATTTGTGAAATTGACCACCCAGCCAGTAGGCAGGTTGGTCACTGGGCTTGCTGTGCCTGCCATGGTGAGCATGCTCGTGACGGGCATATACAACCTGGTCGACACCTTCTTTGTTGGGCAAATCAACACCCAGAGCGTAGCGGCGCTTGGCATCGTGTTCTCCTACATGTCGATTGTGCAGAGCATCGCTTTCTTCTTCGGGCAGGGAGCTGGCAACTACATCTCACGCATGCTTGGCCACGAAGACACCCACAATGCCGGTGTGATGGCATCGGTGGGACTAGTGTCGACATGGCTTACGGGCGCAATAATTGCTATTATAGGCTTCATATTTATAGAGCCAGTATTGCGATTCTTCGGTTCCACCGAGACAATTCTGCCCTACGCTTGCGACTATTTCACTTTCATCCTGCTCGGTACACCATTCATCATGAGTTGCTTCACAATGAACAACCTCATGCGTCATCAAGGCAATGCTATGCTCTCGATGCTTGGCATAATGACGGGAGCTGCGCTCAACGTGGCTCTTGATCCAATCTTCATCTTTGGGCTGGGGCTCGGGGTGAAAGGAGCTGGCATGGCTACGGCACTATCGCAGGTGGTGAGCTTCACTCTCATGCTAATGCTTTCGGGAAAGAGGGGAGGGGTGCCAATCCGTCTATCGCAGTTCAAACCCACAATGCAACGTTACCGCGATATTGCCGCTGGCGGACTGCCATCGCTGGCGCGTCAGTCGATGATGGGCATCTCAGCCCTTATTCTCAACCATGTAGCAGGAATCTATGGCGACTCGGCTATTGCCAGCTTCTCGGTGGTGAGCCGCATTTCCATGCTTGCCAGCGCTGCGATGATAGGTTACGGGCAAGGTTTTCAGCCTGTGTGTGGCTTCAACTACGGTGCAGGGAAGTTTGACCGTGTGCGCGCCGCCTTCATCCACAGCTGCAAGGTGTCGACTATATACTGCACTATTCTTGCTGTGGCAGGGTTTGTTTTTGCTCGGCAGTTGGTGTCTCTGTTCGTTGAGAGTGACCCCGAGGTGAGCCGCATGGGCACCGAAATTCTTCGTTATCAGTGCTTGGCATTCCCTTTGACTGGATATGTGGTGATGGTGAACATGTATTTGCAGAACATACGCCGCACCGTTCCGGCCACTATAATGGCGATGTCGCGTCAAGGCATCTTCCTTATTCCCGCAATCTTCATTGGCAACTGGGTGTTGGGCTTTTTGGGCGTAGAGATAGCTCAGGCTGTAGCCGACACAGCTTCCTTCATGCTGGCTATACCGTTGGGCCTTCATGCACTCAATAGCATGGGAAAAACTCTCAAGCCCTAAACTTCAATCCTTGATATACAAAAAATTAGCAAGGATTATTTTCTTCAAATAGTCCTTGCTAAGCATTCAATAGGTAATAATCTAATGTAAGGTAATAAAAGAATGTTTTGAGGTTTATTGTATATACAAAGGTAATGCTTTCATGATGGAAACGCGATTGTGCAAAATGTGTTTTTTGCTTCAATGGGTCGCAGTTTCGTGTTTTGTTAGAAAGTTGTACTAGTTATGCAATCCAATTGAAAAACCACTTGTTGCGTCCTTTGTCGGCTGTCACTTCAATGTTGTGAATAAAAAGAGTGCAAACGATTGCGGGCGCCTTTCCAAAAAAATCCAGAATATAATCTCTGGAAGGAAAGATTCAAATATTCTTCAATGACCTTGTGTTTTCTTATTGCGTTGCAAAGTTATGTATAATTTTTGAATAAGCCATAACTTTTTGTAAGAAAAAATGTTGACCATTCTTCAATCGGTTGATTATCAGGGTTATGTAAAAAGATGTTATTAAACATCAAATTTGTGTAGTTCAACATCGTTGCCGTCAAAAGTTGCATAGGTGTATTGGTCGATCCAGTCGCCCAATATTGTCATGGTGCGATTGCCGTCGAGTTCCATGTGTCGAGCCAGGTGAACGTGGCCATAGATGAAATGTTTTACTTCAGGATGCTGGGCCAAGTATTCCTTGCTGTATGTCTCGAGTCGGTCGCAGCACACTTGCTTGCCCTTTTCTTCTTCTTCTGGTGAACGAGTGATGCGGTTGTGCTGTGACCAGCTTGTTGCGATGGGGTGGGTCCAGCGAGGATGCACGCTGGCATATAGCCATTGGCACACGGGGTTATAGAAGCACCACCGAGTGAAGCGGTACATTTTATTTTGATATCCCACGTCATCGCCATGTGATAACAGGAACTGGCTGCCCATGATTTCCATCTGGGTTTTGCCCTTAATCACGGTTAGTCCAATCTCGTTGCTTAGGTAGTCAAAGAGCCACACGTCGTGGTTGCCTGTGAACCAGTAGATTTTCATGCCGGCATCGGCGAGTTCGGCAAGCTTTCCCAAAAAACGAATGTGCCCGCGTGGAACTACATATTTATACTCGTACCAATAGTCGAGAATATCGCCCAGCAGATAGAGCTCGGCAGCATCATCCTTGATGCTGTCGAGGAAGTTCACGAGGCGCATCTCATGCTCACGCTTGTTGGTGATATAGTGCGCTCCCAGGTGCGAGTCGGAAAGGAAAAAGACTTTTTTCACCTTGCTTCAGTTAATCCAGGTCAAACCCGAGTTCCAGTTTTGCCTCATCACTCATCATGCGTACGTCCCATTCGGGCTCGTAGACGAGGTTCACTGTGCAGCTTTCTATGCCGTCGATGCTTTCAACCTTTTGGCGAACGTCTTCAAAGATGAAGTCGGCCATAGGGCAGTTGGGAGCTGTGAGTGTCATGTCGATAATAACGTTGCCATCGTCCTTGAGGTCAATTTTGTATACTAGTCCCAAGCTATAGACGTCAACTGGTATTTCGGGGTCAAACACCGTCTTGAGCATCATGATGATTTGCTCTTCGAGTTTGAGTTTTTGTTCTTGTTCCATATGGTGTTATTGATGTGTGCTAAATGATTTGCGCTGCAAAAGTAGTGAAAAAAACAATAAAACAGAAATCAGATGTCAGAAATGAGAAATTGAACTATTCAACTTTAGTCATAGCAGGTTCTTTATTTCCAGTAGTGATGTGACAGTGTGGTGGGCTGTGGGACAGGGGACTCCTGAGAGGTTGAAATAGATTGTGTGCCATCCAGCAGCTAGTGCGCCGGCTATGTCGGTTGTAGGGTCGTCGCCTATCATGACGATGTCTTGTGGCTGGGCCCCGCACAGTTTCATTGCGTAGTCGTAGATGCCTGGCCGTGGCTTAGTGATGCCGCAGTCTTCGCTTAACACTACGTGGGTAATGTAACGGTTCATTCCGCCGTCGGCAAGTTTGCGCTCCTGCACACCTTTGAACCCATTGCTGATGACGTTGATTTGATAACCTTTGTCATGGAGGTATTGCAGCAGTTCGACAGCGCCCGGCAGGAGGTGATGATTCTTGACGAGTTGGTCAAGATAGCAAGAGTTCATTGCCGTTGCAAGCTCGTCAACGTCGTCGCAGCAATAGTTGCTCGCCTCAAGAGCCTGTTCAAACCGCTTGACTTCAAGCACTTCTTTCTTTACACCTCCTTGATTGTAGAGCTGCCACAACTCATGATTGTAATGCTCATAATGGTCATGAAAAACTTGGTAGCTCTTGCACCATGTGTTGCAACCCATAAGCCTGAAAGTTGTCTCAAGTGCCAGCTCGCTGTTGCGCGAAAACCACCACAGAGTGTTGTCAATATCTATGAAAACAGTTGTAAATTGTTGCATGAGAAAAGTTTTGTTGTCATTGCAGGGTGATGCAATCCACTGCAAAGGTAAGAAAAAGTTTTCAGACAATAGATTTCAGACGTCAGATTTAAGATGAAGGGTGGGTTTTGTCCCCTTTTTAGGCCAAATAGTGGGGTAAAAATGCTGAAAATGAGAAAAAAACTGAAAAAAACTGATAAAAAAATGTGAATAATAGGTTGTATTTCAAAAAAAAGTACGATATTTGCACTTGCAAAAAATGAAGGTCCCTGTTTTGGGGCTTGTTTTTTGGGCGTTTTAGGCCTGAAAATCAAGCGTTGAGGAGGTGACTGAATTGCAAATGAGAGAGTGATATTTTTTATAAACAATCAATAAAATTTTTACTAAAATGACTAAAGCAGATATCGTAAGCGAAATCGCTAAATCTACAGGCATTGACAAGGCCTCAGTATTGGAGACTATTGAGAAATTTATGGAGACCGTTAAGGACTCGCTCGCTGAGGGTGAGAACGTTTATCTGAGAGGATTCGGCAGCTTCATCGTGAAGACTCGTTCACAGAAGACCGCTCGCAACATCTCTAAGAACACAGCTATCATTATTCCAGAGCACAAGATTCCAGCTTTCAAGCCCGCCAAGGTTTTCATGGAGCAGGTAAAGAAATAAGAATCCAGAAACGACAACTTAAGAATATAAATTTCTAAAAAATTAATTAAAATGCCAAGCGGTAAAAAGAGAAAAGGCCACAAGATGGCTACGCATAAGCGCAAAAAAAGACTTAGAAAGAATCGTCACAAGAACAAGAAGTGATCTTTCTGATTGAGTCTAAGCGAAGAACAAACAAATGATGAGAGCTCGCTATGTGTTTTTATGCATCGAATGAGGTCAAAATCATTAGTTTGTTCTTTTGCATATAGACTGACAGCTCCCCACCGAGTGTGGTGTCTGTCCCCCGTTCCCACTCGCCAGTTGTAGAGTTGCTTTACACATTAATATAATATATATAGTGAAAAGGACAATACACCATGAGCGAGTGTCATACAAAATAACAGTAATTCACGATGAGAAGTGAACTGATTGTAGACGTAAAGCCCACGAGCATCAGCACCGCGCTGCTGGAAGATGGCCGCCTGATGTCGTTGCAAAAGGAGTCACGCGACGCCTCTTATGCACTGGGCAACCTCTATTTTGCCAAGGTAAAGAAGCTTATGCCAGGATTGAATGCCGCGTTTGTTAACGTGGGATATGGCAAGGAGGCATTTCTTCATTACCTTGATCTAGGGTCACAATTTGGAAGCTATTCATCATTCATAAAGCAAGTGCGCGAGAGCGGCGGCAAGCGACAGATTAATCTGTCGAAAATGAAGCTGCAGCCCGACATTGACAAGCATGGCTCGGTAACCGACGTGCTCGAAGCTGGACAAGAACTGATTGTTCAAATAGCCAAGGAGCCGATATCAACCAAGGGCCCTCGCTTGACCACCGAAATCACATTCACCGGTCGTTTTCTGGTGTTGATTCCGTTCAACAATAAGATTTTGGTGTCGCAAAAGATTAAAGACCGTGCCGAAAAGATGCGACTTCGCCGCCTGGTGGAGAGCATCAAGCCAAAGAACTTTGGTATTATAGTACGCACGTCGGCCGAGAACAAGCGCGCTGCCGAATTGAATAGTGAGTTGAAAGTTCTTCTCAAGTGCTGGGAAGAGAGTGTGTCAAAGATAAACTACAGCGAAACTCCTAGTCTCATCTATGAGGAAGAGAGCCGCGCGGTGAGTTTGATACGCGACATTTTCAATCCAGACTTTGAGAGCATCCATGTGAATAATGCCGAGATTTTTGAGCAAATTCACAACTATGTGAGCCTAATCGCCCCCGACCGTGGCGACATTGTCAAGATTTACAGCGACGACCAGCCCATCTTTGACAAGTTCAATGTCACGAGGCAAATGAAGTCGTCGTTTGGAAAGACGGTATCGTTCCGTTCGGGCGCATACATAATTATTGAAAGCACCGAGGCACTGCACGTTATTGACGTCAACTCGGGTAACAGGTCCCGCAAGACCACCGACCAGGAGAGCAACGCTCTTGATGTGAACCTGCTAGCCGCCGACGAGATAGCTCGTCAATTGCGGTTGAGGGACATGGGTGGCATCATTGTGATAGACTTCATCGACATGGCCAAGAGTGAGCATCGTCAAGCGCTCTATGATCACATGCGAGAAGTGATGCAAAAGGACCGTGCACGCCACAACATTTTGCCGTTGAGCAAGTTTGGCTTGATGCAGATTACCCGCCAGCGAGTTCGTCCAGCTCTGGACATTGTGACGAGCGAGACGTGCCCCTCTTGTGGAGGTAAGGGGGAAGTGATGCCTTCGCTGCTTTTCACCGACCGCCTTAAGGACAAGCTTGACTACTTGGTCAACGATCTGGGCGTTAAAGGTTTTATTATGTATGTCCACCCCTTTGTTGATGCCTATCTGAAGAAAGGACTCTTCAGCATTTACATGAAATGGCGTCGAGAGTTTGGGCGAGTGTTCAAGATCATGCCCGACCAAGACTTAGCCTACCTTCAATATAGGGTTATCGACAAGCAAAAACAAGAAATTGACCTTAGCGAAGAGAAAGACACAAGCAGCTCTTCAAGCAAAAAGGAAAACCGCTTGAAGAAACAAAAAGAACAAGAAGACGCCGATGAATGAGCGGCATCTTCCCCGCAAGTAAAAAAAGTCCCTTAGCATCAGCAATAATGCAAGGGGCTTTCTTTTTTATGTGTGTGAAAACCACTACCTTTGTGTCGTAAAAAATACTTTTTTGAACATGGAAACAAGAAAACACATTGCAATAGAGAGAAAGAAAGTGTGCAATTGCGCTCAGGCAGTAATAGCAACCTATGCCGATTTGGCTGGCATAGATGAAGAAACTGCAATGGCGCTGGGTAGCGCCTTTGGCAGCGGCATGGGCAACATGGAGGGCACTTGCGGCGCGATAACTGGAGCCGCCATGGTTCTGGGCCTTGTCAAGCGCGACAAGCTCAAAGCGCGCAAGCCCATGATTAATATCATGAATCGGTTCAAGGAACGCAACGGTGCCACCCAGTGCAAGCTTCTCAAGGGAGTGGGCACGGGTAAGGTTTTGCGCTCGTGTGAGGACTGCGTTGGCGACGCTTGCGAATTTCTTGAGGAAGAAATTTCCCAAAAATAGTTTTTGTGATTAAACCTATTCCTTTTGGGCGAGTCAAAGGCCACAAATAACGAAAAAGACAAAGCGGTCTAAATGAGGCTGAGAGCAGTAATGAAGGCACATTTTGGAGCCTTACATCGTTAAAAAAGGTAATTTTGTGTTTTTAAGTTGCTTGTTTTAAGCCTCATTAAGGAAAATTTGCAGAAAAAACAGTTTCTTGTTAGCAAAATCTTGATGTTTTGCTTTTCTATTTGGCAAATAATTACTTACTTTGCACCGCAAAAAACGAACATAATTATTTAACAATTTAAAATTCATAGTATTATGTCAGAGATTCAAGAAAGAGTAGCAGCGATTATCGTTGATAAATTAGGTGTTAGTGAGTCACAAATTACTCCCGAAGCAACATTTGCTCAGGATCTTGGCGCCGATAGCCTCGACACCGTTGAGCTGATTATGGAGCTTGAGAAGGAATTTAATATCACTATCCCCGATGCTGAGACTGAAAAGATTCAAACAGTGGGTGACGCTGTTTCTTTCATCGAGGCTGCTAAAGCTGCTGAATAATAAGTAATTAAAACGCTAATTGTTTTAATACAATCTCCTTTTTAATTGTTATGGAATTAAAGAGAGTAGTGGTAACAGGTCTTGGTGCCATCACTCCCCTTGGAAATGACGTAGAGACCACTTGGTTGAACGCCATTAATGGAGTGAGCGGTGCAGGACCTATTACTCATTTTGATGCCTCATTGTTCAAGACACAGTTTGCCTGTGAGGTCAAGAACTTTAACGTAGAGGAGTATCTGGACCGTCGCGACGCTCGTCGCATGGACCTGTACTGCCACTATGCTATGGCAAGTGCCACCCAGGCACTCGCCGATTCAAAGCTTCTTGACGACGAGAAGGTTGACCGCAACGAGATTGGAGTTATCTATGGCTCTGGTATTGGCGGTCTTCACACCTTTGAGAACGAGGCAGGCTACTATGCCAAGAATGAGGACAAGGGTCCCAAGTACAACCCATTCTTTATCCCAATGATGATTGCCGACATCGCTGCCGGTCACATTTCGATAAAGTGGGGGCTTCGTGGTCCCAACTATGGTGTGGTATCGGCTTGCGCCACTTCGACCAACGCCATGATCGATGCCTTCAACTACGTGCGCCTGGGCAAGGCAACTGCCATTGTCACAGGTGGCTCGGAGGCTGCAATATTCCCCGCTGGCGTGGGTGGTTTCAACTCGATGAAGGCCATTTCAACCCGCAACGACAGTCCCGAGACTGCCTCGCGTCCCTTCAGCGGTTCGCGTGACGGTTTTGTGATGGGCGAGGGCGGTGTTACACTGGTCTTTGAGGAGCTTGAGCACGCACTTGCACGTGGAGCAAAGATTTATGCCGAGGTGATAGGTGGTGGCATGAGTGCCGATGCATTCCACATCACAGCCAGTCATCCCGAGGGCTTGGGTGCATCGCTGGTAATGAAGCGTGCGCTTGAAGATGCCGGCATTGGCGCCGATGAAGTGGACTACATCAATGTTCATGGAACATCGACTCCCGTTGGCGATTTGAGCGAGGCTCAGGCTATCAAGGAAGTCTTTGGCGAGCATGCCTATAAGTTGAACATTAGCTCGACAAAATCGATGACCGGTCACATGTTGGGTGCAACAGGTGCTATGGAAGCCCTGTTCTGCATCAAGGCTTGTGAGGAAGGCATTGTTCCTCCCACCATCAATCATGAGGAAGGCGACAATGATCCCGAGATTGACTACAATCTCAACTTCACCTTCAACAAAGCTCAGCGCCGTGAGGTAAAAGTTGCGTTGTCCAACACCTTCGGTTTTGGCGGTCACAATGCGAGCTTGATAGTTAAGAAGTATTGATAACTGACTAATTCAGTATCAAAATCTGACGTTAAACCATCGATGGCAAGGTAAGCACCATAGCTTCCTGAAAAGTCCATGAGGCCGTGGAGCCTTGCCATGAAAAAGCTTGACTCCACAACCTTGTTTAACCGAATCATATCAAACATAAAGTTCCTTTTCGCTAAGGAAAAGGAACTTTATGTTTTTATTCATGGTATAACAGGGTTTTATCCCGTTAATATTGAGTACTACAAGCTTGCCTTTGTTCATCGCTCTATGCCGGTTAAGACGCAGGACGGCCGCTGGGCCAATAATGAGCGCTTGGAATTCCTGGGCGATGCAATACTCGATGCCGTGGTGGGGGCCTATCTTTATGGCGTTTATCCCACCAAGCACGAAGGCTTTTTGACCAGTACCCGTGCCAAGATAGTTCAGCGTGAGAGCCTCAACCGCATTGGCAAGGCCTTCAGGTTGGAGTCGCATGTGAGGGCTTCGACTCACTCATCGAGCCACAATTCTTACATTAGCGGTAATGCTGTTGAAGCGCTTGTGGGTGCAATTTATCTCGACCGAGGCTATCATGCTTGTAAAGACTTCATCGAGAAGAAGATAATAGCCGAGCATTTAGATTTGCGGGAGCTTGTAAAGACTGAGCGCAACTACAAGTCCAGGCTCATAGAATGGACCCAGAAGTATCGCGTGACAATAGAGTTCCAGCTCATTGACACTATTAACGACATGGATGGCAATCCAGTGTTCAAGACGGCAGTTCTTCTTGGCGGCATCTATGCTGCCGACGGCTCAGGTTACAGTAAAAAGGAATCGCACCAGTGTGCTAGCAAGAAGTCTTATGAGCGTCTGAATAAAGACAAAATCTTCCGCGAGCAGGTGTTGTCTACAGCATCGGGTTAGAGTGGAATGTGTCAATAATATACTTATATAAAGCATCAAGAGAACACTAATACTGAGTGATTTAGAACAGAAAAACGCAAATTTCCACAAATGAGATTTCAAACCAAGGATGAAGATAGTTAAAAGCCGATATATGCCGCCGTTGCGCCGTCATGCTGCAATCAATCTGTTTGGGGTGTTTTTTGTCCACCCCGATGTGCGCGTGACCAAGCGTCTAATAAACCACGAGCGCATCCACACTGCTCAGATGCGTGAGCTGGCTTATATTCCATTCTATCTCATATACTTGATAGAGTGGGCATTGAGGTTGCTGCTCAAAGGCAATGCTTACCGCAGCATCGGGTTTGAGCGTGAGGCCTATGTACATGAGAGCGATTTTGATTATCTTGAGCATCGCAAGCATTATGCCTGGTTGAAATACATGAATAAAAATAAGAAGAGAAAGAAGAATAAACGTAATCGCAAGAAAGATGACTAGACAAGAAATTGAATCATATAAAGCCGAGTTCATAATCCTTCTTAAATCTACAGGGAGAGAGGGTATTGACGACCTCATCGAAATGCTTGATGACGGCAAAATGCGTTTTTTTACTGCTCCAGCCAGTGTTAATCACCACCTTAACAGCGATGGCGGGCTGCTGGTACACTCACTGAACACGTGCAAGGCTGGATTGAAGCTGCGCGAGATGGTTATTTCGATGAAGCCTGAGTTGGAGCCGCGGCTAAAGAAGGAGAGCGTGATTATTGCCACCTTGCTTCATGACATCTGCAAGAGTGACATCTATCAGCCCACGATAAAGAAGCGCAAGGGTGAAGACGGCCTATGGCGCGAGGTTGCGACCTACGATGTGAGCTTCAGCAATTTTCCCATGGGGCATGGCGAGAAATCGGCGATGCTAGCACTGATGAGCGGCTTGGAAATATATGATGACGAGCTGCTTGCCATACGTTGGCACATGGCTGCATGGGACTTGCCCATGAACAGTTATGAGCTCACACGATGTTTAAACACAGCTCGCGACGAGCATCCTCTGTGCTCGCTCGTGAACCTGGCCGACGGTATAGCCGCAAACTTGCTGGAGTGGGGTGGAGAAGTTCTCGATTAATCCCGCTTTTGACTGAATAATTATTGCTTAAGACTTGATAAGAGACATGAAACTAAAATCAATAGTTGTAATGATGCTGCTTGCCATGACAGCTGTCGTGATGCAGGCAAGAGAGGTGAAAAGCCAGCGCACTCAAAAGGCGATTGACCGCTTTGTTGATGACTCGCTCATGCGTCACGGCTCATTAGGCGTGATAGTGGTTGATGTGAAAACAGGCAAGACTCTGGGCTGCCGCAATGCCAACTTGGCCTGCATCACTGCGTCGACCATGAAGACCGTGACCTCATCGGCCGCTCTGGAGCTGCTTGGTGCCGATTATACCTTTGGAACTCCTGTGTATCTCGATGGCGAGATTCACGGTAGCACCTTGAAGGGAAATCTGGTGATAGTTGGCAAGGGTGATCCCACGTTGGGGTCAGTGTATTTCAAGGACAATCTCGACATCGTGCATGAGATTATCGAGACCTTGAAGAAGCAGGGTATCAACCAAATAGAGGGCAAGGTGATAGTCGATAACTCGCTTTTCTACTATCCTGCCTACAATGGTGACTGGTGTGCCGACGACCTGGCATGGGATTTTGGTATGGGCATTCACGCTTTGAACTACTGCGATAACCGCATGCGACTTGTGTTTGATAGCCACAACGGTAAAATTGAAAATGCTCATTTCGTGCCCAATGTGCCTGGTGTGCAAATTGTCAACAAGATGCGTGCTGGTAATAAGGACAATGTAGGAGTACTGTTGGAGTATGCCCACCCAACAATCATTCTTACAGGCACAGCCGCCGACACTACCTACTATTTTGATGTTTCTAATCCCACTCCCGATGTGCTTCTACTCGACAGCCTTGAGCGCACGCTTGCAGCATCGGGAATAAGGGTTGGTAATAATGTGTTGCCCTCGAGCTCGAGCCGATGGTTGCTTATGACCCACAAAAGCCCGGTTTTGACCGACATTATCACTTCGCTGTTAGAGCGTAGCGACAATATGTTTACCGAGGCATTGCTCAAGGCTATTGCTGTTAATAGCGGTCGTGAGCCTATTGATGGTGAGGGAGTGGCGGTCATCGATAGCTTGTTTGCTGCTCGTGGTCTCGATGTGAGCGGCAAGTTCCAATATGACGGTAGCGGTCTTGCTCGAAACAACAAGGCGCCCGTTCGTTTCTTTGGCGACATGCTCACCTACATGTCGTCTCGCCGCTTTGGCGCGAAACAGCTCCGCTTGGTTGACTTGATGCCTCGCGTGGGCGTTAATGCGCGCATAGGTACTGTTATTCCTGGTACTGCGATGAGTACTCATCTCGCGGTAAAATCTGGCTCTATGCGTGATGTTCAGTGCTATGTGGGTTATTATCCTGCCGATGAGCCCAAATATGCTTGGGCAGTCTTGGTTAACAATTGGCATGGAACCCGCCCAAATCTCAAGGACAAGATAGACCGCTTGTTGATAGGCATTTTTGACCCAGAGCATTGATATCTAACTATTATAAAATCGCGATTCTGTCGCGATTTTATTGTTGGTTGTTGACAATTTTTTTGAATTTGTTATGCGACATTTAATAATTTTTTATATGTTTGCAAGCTAAATCAATATATCTAATAGGATTAAGGAAGGAATATTAGGCTATGAAGGCTACAATCGACAATATGCTCACACATGTGTATGAGCTTGAGGGCCTGTTGCTTGTGATGCAACGGCATCATGATGATGTTCCGCCCGAAGTGGTGAAACGCTACAAAGAAAAGGCTGCTGTTGTGGCTCAGGAAGCGCAGCAGTTGTCTCTTTGTGACATGGAATCGCCAGCTACCAGTGCTCCTTCGGCTTTGAAAAAAGAGGATGAACATGTGATAATTGATTTGGAAAAAGAGGCTCAAGACAGCGCGTCTCGTCCCATGTTTGACGCTATGTCGTTATCTCAGGGTCCGAAACCTGGTCATGTGAGTCCTCCATTGCCACCAACGACTCGCTCTCAAGTTGTCCCTCCCAGTTTTAAGACGTCGTCATCTTCCTCTGTGCCACCTGCTTTCAAGCCTAAATCATCGCAAGAGGAAAAAACCGAAACAGGCTTTGATGTGACATCAGCCTTCAGCATTAACGACAGGTTCTTGTTCTTGCGCGAACTTTTTGATAACGACCAGCTGAAGTTTGACGATGCTATCCACCACATCAAGTCACTCAAGAGCGTTGAGGATGTGAAGTCCTATGTGTCGGGCGAGCTGCATTGGGATATGAGCCGAGATGTCGTTGAGGAGTTTATGAGATTGATAGCCCTAGGTTATTCACAAGGCATAAAATAAAAAACAGACACACATTAGTAATGGCAGGAAAGTTATATATGGTGCCCACTCCAGTGGGAAATCTTGAGGACATGACACCACGCGCGGTGAAAGTTCTCAAAGAAGTATCGCTCATTCTTGCCGAAGACACCCGCACCAGTGCTGTGCTGATGAAGCACTACGATATAACCACTCCCATGCGAAGCCATCACAAGTTTAACGAGCATGAGACGGTAACCGCTATTGTCCAGCAATTGAAGGCTGGAGATACTATTGCCCTAGTGACCGATGCCGGCACTCCAGGTATCAGTGATCCAGGATTCCTTCTGTCAAGAGCCTGCCGTGAGAATGGCATTACAGTAGAAACACTTCCTGGAGCCACAGCTTTTGTGCCTGCTATAGTAAACTCGGGATTGCCTTGCGAGCGTTTTACATTTGAAGGTTTCCTGCCCGCCAAGAAGGGCCGTGCCACTCGTTTGGAAGAGCTTTCTCAAGAACGACGCACCATGATTTTCTATGAGTCTCCCATGAGGCTTGTGAAGACTCTGGAGCAGTTTGTAGCCACATTTGGCGCCGATCGCTCGGCCTCGGTGTGCCGTGAGATTTCGAAACTTCATGACACAACATGCCACGGCACCCTGCAAGAGCTTGTAGAGCATTTCAAGCATGAGGCACCACGTGGAGAGATAGTTTTGGTAGTGGCAGGCAAGTCCATAGATCAACAAGTCAAAATAGATAAATATGCTAAATTCAAAAACAAATACTCTAAAAATAAGAATTGCGATGAAGTGTTATAGGATATTATCAATAGCTTTTGTTGCACTCGTGTGCCTCGCTGTGATTTCTTGCCGCGACAAGAATAAAGAAGGCAACGAGTCTGACATGTTGACTGACACATCGATTAGTGATGATAGCATGCTATTGCGTGACTCACTGGAAATGGCTAGAGACTACATGAACTCACTCAGCACACTGGTGAATGAGGTGAGCGATGGCCTCAACGAAATAAAGCGCATGGAGCAGATTGTGTCGACAACCAATTTCAACCAGGAAACAGCCGACAAGCGCGAGCAGATGCGCAATGACATCTTGCTCATCAAGAACTCTATTCAAGAGCGTATGAATCGCCTTGCCCAGCTCGAAGAAAAGCTTACAAGTGCCGAGGCCAATAACACCTACAATGAGAATGATCGCAAGTCGATGCTCCAAACTATCGCCAATCTCAAGCAGCAGTTGGCCGACCAGCAGGTTATGATTGACAATCTGACTGCAAAACTTGATGCTGCCAATGCTCAAATCAAAGATTTGAGCGGTAGGGTTGACTCATTGAAAGTTGTTAACGCCAATGTCAATGCCGAGAAAAGCAATCTTCAACAGGAGAACCAAAGAATTAATGAAGAAAGAAAACGTGCTGTTGATGAGCAAAATGTGTGCTACTATGCCGTTGGGTCAAAGAAAGAACTTAAGAATCACAAAATCATTGAGACAGGCTTCTTGCGAAAAACCAAGGTGATGCAGAACAGCAACATCATGCATTCTTATTTTACCAAAGCCGACAAGCGCACTCTCAACGAGATAAATCTTCATAGCAAGAAGTTTAAGATATGGACCACTCACCCCGAAGGTTCTTACAGCATTAGTGAAGCCAATGGGGTCAAGATCATAAGGATAATCAACCCCACATTGTTCTGGCAATACTCTAATTACCTGGTTGTTCAGGTCGACTGATGTGATGAAAATAGTCGTCGCAATAGATAAGTTCAAGGGGAGTGCCACTTCCCGGCAGCTGTGTGACGCTATAGAAGAAGTAATCAATCAAAACTGTGCTGGCATAGAGGTGCTTAAGGTGCCTCTTGCCGATGGTGGCGATGGTACCATGCAGGCAATCAAGCAGCTGCAAGGTGGCCGTTGCAGGGAGTGTCGTGTTCGAGTGCCTGGATGTCTTGAATGTTTGCTACCTGTTGAGGCCCATTATCTTCTTGATGACAAAAGCGCTACAGCCTATATGGACCTGGCCACAGCCAGCGGACTTGCTCTCGTCCCTGATGGCGAGCGCGATGTAATGAATGCATCAACGATAGGTACTGGTGTGATGATTGCCCATGCCATTGAGAATGGAGCGCAAAGCATTGTGCTGGGGCTTGGCGGTAGCGCTACTTGCGATGGTGCGATGGGTATTCTTGCTGCACTGGGATGTGAGTTTCAGGATGCTTATGGTAATGTGCTGCGATCCTGTGGCGGCAATCTGTCGCTCATCGATCATATTGATTCGCAAAGATTGTCACAAAGTGTGCGCGACGTGCATTTCACTCTGTTGACCGACGTCGACAACCCTCTGCTGGGTGACAATGGGGCGGCAGCAGTCTATGCTCCTCAAAAAGGGGCTTCGCCACGTCAAGTGATTGAATTGGAAAGCGGCCTCAGGAATCTGTCGCGCAAATTGCCTAAAGACGTTGCCTCGATGCTTGGTGCCGGTGCTGCTGGAGGTGTGGCTGCAGGGATGGTTGCTATGCTTGATGCAGTTATATCCCCGGGTGTTGACTTTGTGCTTGAGTTGTCTGATTTTGACAACCTTATTGCCGACGCTCAGCTCATTATTACCGGTGAGGGGCGCATCGATGAGCAAACGATGATGGGTAAAGCTCCTGCCGGTGTGTTACGAGCTGCTAGACGTCACATGGTTCCGGCAATTGCCCTTTGCGGCAGTTTAGACCGTGACGCTGATGTTGATGAGATGGGATTTGTTGAAGTGATTGAAGTGACACCCAAGAACGTGCCACTGCAAGAGGCGATGAATACATCAACAACCCTTTCTCTTGTAAAAAAATCGGTACTTAGCCTTTTGACAAGAATCCTTTAAATCAGAGCGCAATTGAAATTGAGGTGTTCCCTTAATTGTTGCAAAATGGCAAGCAACAAAAATGCACTGAAAAAGAAATGTTGTTTAATCAACTTGTGATTTTGAAAAATGTTGTACCTTTGCACAAAATGTAAATATTAATCCCTATTGAAATATGAAGAAGATACTTATGTTACTGGCAATAATGCTGCCACTGGTGTTCGCCTCATGTGGTGACGATAATGATGTCCTCTCGGCTAACGAGCAGGAGCTTTTGGGCGAATGGGCAATTGTCAGGCCTGTGGGCTCTCAGGTCGATGATTATCATTATGTTTTCAAGAAGGAGCGCACTGGTTCGCGCCGTCATTTGGTGGATGGTACTGTTGTGACCGATATTGCGTTCAAATGGACCTTGAACGGCAAGAGGTTAACCCTTGATTATGGTGGCCAGCAATTGCTTTTGGACATTGAAATAGGCATCAATAATATGCATGTGGTTTATGTTGGCACTGGTGCAACCGAAGATTACAACAAAGTGATTGTCGAAGAGGAAGACTAGTGCTTTCAACATTAATATAAAACGGCTCAAAGGGCCGTTTTTTTAATGTGTCAGTTTATACATAGGCTTGTTTTTTGTTGAAAATAATGCTAACTTTGCGGTGTTGAAAACAAACAATAAACTTAAATAAATAATATTATTATGAAGAAAACATTACTTGCTATTTTGGCGATTGTCGCTTGCAATGTGGCAGTTTATGCCAATGTGTATGGCGACGTGAACGGCGACGGAACCGTAACAGCATCGGATGTGACCGAGCTGTACAATTACTTTCTCAATGGTGACCTCACTTATGCTGCCACTTGTGATGTGGATGGTGATGGAACAATCACAAGCTATGACATAACCGAACTCTATAACATCCTGCTTGGTGCTGGACCACAGGAAGTGGGTGTGACCGAGTACACCGTTAATGGTGTGACATTCAAGATGGTGGAAGTTGAAGGTGGCACTTTCATGATGGGAGTTGACCAGCAAGTGGGATACGCTTATCCAGCCCACGAGGTAACGCTTAGCACCTATAGCATTGGTCAAACCGAGGTCACTCAGGAGTTGTGGGTGGCTGTGATGGGATCAAATCCAAGCTACTTCAATGAATATGGAAATGCCGATTTGCACTCTAATCATAATTCATGGGACGCAGGCATCAATCTCCAGCGACCTGTTGACTATGTGAATTATGGCGACTGCTTGGCTTTTTGTGCAAAACTCAATGAGATGACAGGCTTGAATTTCCGCATCCCTACCGAGGCCGAATGGGAGTTTGCCGCACGCGGTGGAAACCTGACTCATGGTTATGAGTATGCTGGCAGTGAGAACGTCAATGATGTGGCTTGGTGGAAAGAGACTCTTCCTTCATCAACATTGTGGACTGATGGTTGGGGCACTCAGACCGTGGCAACTAAGGCTCCCAACGAACTTGGAATCTATGACATGAGTGGCAACGTTGAGGAATGGTGCTATGACTGGTTTGCCACCTATAGTTCTACCGCAGAGCCACTGACCAACCCCACAGGACCAGCAACAGGAACTCAACGCGTTAAGCGTGGTGGCACTTGTACCAACCAATACGCATATAGCCTGATAGTGTATTATCGCCAGCCGCAGAACCCTGACGCTCGCGGCAACACCCGTGGACTGCGTCTAGCTTTGTCAGCTGAATAAATATATCGGCTGTGATTCGATAAATGCGGCTTGTTTTATGTGAATTTATAAAAAATAATGCCCTATGGGCATAAAATTAATTATGGAAGTCATACAAAGTTTCACTATTGATCACACCCACTTGAAGCCAGGCATCTACGTTTCACGCGTTGATAAAGGTTTCACCACTTTTGACCTGCGCATCATCGAGCCCAACAAAGAGCCTGCAGTTGCTCCTGCGGCCATGCATAGCCTTGAGCACCTCATGGCTACATGGTTTCGCAACAGCAAGGTCAAGGATGATGTGGTTTACGTTGGTCCCATGGGCTGCCTCACAGGCATGTATGTCATAATGATGGGAACCTACACTGTCGAAGACATGCGCAGCCTCACAATCGAGTGCCTGAAGTGGATTCTTGAACAGACCGAGGTTCCAGCCACACGCCCCGAGGCATGCGGCAACTACCTGCTTCACGACCTGCCTATGTGCAAATGGGAGTGCGCACGCTATCTCGACCGTCTGCAAAATGACTTCCACTGCGAGTACAGCAAGTTGCAGATTGTTCTAGACAATGGCAAGGTGTTTGCCGACGCATAGAGATTTTGCAAAAAATACTTTTTAATATGAAGAAGATACTCTTATTAATGGCGCTTGTGCTGCCTTTTGTGCTCACTTCATGCGGCGACGATAAAGATGAGCCCAAATCTTTGGAAGATCAACTCATTGGTCGATGGGAAAGCTCATGGGAGATAGATGGAGATGAATATCATAATATCGCTATTTTCGATTCTGATGAGCACCAGTTTTATCACTCTGGGTATAAGAATGATGCGCAAATTATTCGTGTGTCATATACATGGGAGTTGAACGGTAATACCTTAAAACTTATTAGAAATTCCGATTCTGCCGAATTCACTCATGAGATTACCATTAAAGATAATGTGCTAACTATCAGTGGGTATAAAGAAACCTACCATAAGGTGTATAGTTAATGTTCCACGTCAATTGAGAATCAAAGCGGTTGGTTTACTTTTTGAGTAAATCAATCGCTTTTTTGTGATACTTACTATTCTCGGACAACAGGTGGCTGCAATCAAGATATAACAGCAGAAATCTGCAACAGAAGGTTCTGCCAGTGATGGCTTCACCAAGCCTGGTGCCGTGGACGAGGTGGCTGGAGTGGTACATGCTGGGGAATGGGTAGCTTCGCAGAAACTGCTCGCCTCGCCTGTGGCTCGCCCACTCATCGAGGCGCTGGACTATGTGCAGCGGACAAACACAATCGGCAGTCTGAGGCAGACCGATGTGAGCCGCACGATCACAGCACCTGCCGTGTTAGCGCAGTCAAGCACCCCGACAGTCATTGTTCAGGAGAACAAAGAACTGCGTGACACCATACGAGAGTTGAAAGACCGCCTCAACGAGCCGTTTGTGACGATTAACACCGTGACCGGCGACCACGGCATTAAGCAAGCGCAGGACGACTACCAACGCCTAATGAACAACAAATCCCCCAAAAGTAAACGCAAGTAGAAAATAATCACTATCTTTGCGGTGAAATCAGAACTATAAATCGGAATTTATTGGAACTTATGATTATTGATTTTAACAAGATAGAAGAACTAGCATTCCCTGGTATGAACGGGGGAACAGGGTTGATGACCGTGCGGATGTACAACGATGAAAAATACCGTATCATTCCCACAACA
>JAFSPZ010000058.1 GCA_017451225.1 Muribaculaceae bacterium
TCCATCTTTACCGACTGCGCGCAATAGCGCACCAGGCGTGCGGTCTCTTGAGCGCTCTCGCTGGTGTTCTCGGCTTTGTCGTACCAGTCGTTCATCAACTCGTAGTTGAATGTGGTGGCAGGCAATTCAGCCATATAGGCGCTCAGGGTGCTCGAGGTGTAAGCAGGAAGGACAGCAGTGGGAGTGCCCGACTTGTAGTAATACAGAATCTGCGCCATGGCGATTGCCACACAGCCTGCAGGGCAGTAACTGGTGGTCGATGAGGAGGTGACGGTAGCGCACTGCTGATTGAACGGCAATCCTTGAGCCCAGTTGCAGCTGAGCATGGGAGCGATGCGAACCTTGTTGCCGGCCGCAATGCTCTGCATTGAAGCCTCGCTGCCATCATGAGACTCTGCAACATTGAGGTGCGCAAGCTGCTCCACATAGTCATTGAGCCAGTCATGAACGCACTCGGGCACCTCGCTCTCGATGAAGTAATCCTCATCGCCCCAGGCGAGGATGGTGCGTGCTCGGTCGTCGCCAGCCACTATCACCCATCCGGGCTGCTCGGGATTGTTGAACACGTAGAAAGGCGTCGCAGCGCCCCTCTTGGCCTTGGCTTTCATGGCTGCCGGCTGCTGGGGCATGGCAACGCCGAAGAACTCGCCAGCTATGGCGCGGGCTTGACTCTCGGTCACAGTTGCCGCGTTCATGCCACTGCAGGCGGCTATTATCGAGATTAAAAAGGAGAAAAAACTTTTATTCATCGCTCATGGGTGTAAGAATTATCAATTGTGCAATGTGCCATTGCTTAATTTCCAAGCAGGTAGTTGTAAAGGAGAGTGATATCGGTGGCAGAGACCACTCCATCGCCGTCGAGATCGCTGTAGCCCATGTGCTGCAGGTCGCCATTGAGCAGATAGTTGTAGACGGCGGTGACATCGGTAGCTGTGACATTGCCGTCCTCGTCAATGTCGAGGAGGCTGGGAGTGATGGTATAGGTGCTCGAACCAGTTTTCACGAGTTCGCCGTTGCTGTAATAGTAGATTGAGAAGTGATAGGCGGTTCCGTGCTCAAGTCCAGTGAAAGTGAAGTTCAAAGTCCCAGTGCTGCCAGGCGTCAAGTTGAGAATTTGCGTCATGCTGTTGTCGCTGTAGCCAGTGTTGCCCGAGTTGGGACGATGTTTCCACATTCGGGCAAGGATATAGTTGTTGTAGGTCGAGGAGCTGGTGTTGGTGAGCACACTCTTCACGGTGACAGTGTTTCGCGAGACTGTGGCGCTGTTGGTGGAAGTAAAAGAAGCCCAAGCCGAGGGTTCGATGGTGATATTGCCATTGAACAGCACACGGTTGCCGTCGCGGTCGGCGGTGAGCTTGAGGCTGTGCTGACCCGAGGTTGAAGGGGTGTAGAACATCTCCACATCGCCCGTGAGGCCAATGCCAACGCTGGTGGTGGTGGCTGTGGTGAGCACATTGTCGGCCCACAAGTAGATGTAGCTATAGTCGGTAAGGCCATTGTTGGTGACATTGACATGAAGCGAGACCGGACTTCCAGCTTTGGCAACGCCTGCGTGGGTAACGCTGTTGACAGTGAGGTTCTGAACCTTCAGTTCATCAAGAACTTCAAGCTTGAGAGAGGTTGAGGTGATAGTGGCTTTCACATAGTTTACTTGCGCGCCTCGGGCTAGGTGCCAGTTGCTCTGGCCGCTCAGGCGGCAGATGGGCTTGAGATAGTAGATCCCCGACGAGAGGCCGCTGCCCGTTGCGATGCTGCTGGTGGGATAGGTGTAGTAACCAGCCTGAATGCTCTTGCCTGTGGCCACGGTGTGGGTGCTCTTGACATTGCCGTTGCTGTCATATAGCGCCCATCCCAGGTCGTAGGTGTAGGTTTGGCTGGAGCTGTTCCAGTAGTTGGCGATGAGCTGCACATTGGTAAACGAAGCCGACGTGCCCGACCTGCTGTAGCTGGTGGTGGGAGCTTGAATGGCAGCAATGTTGTCCTGGCTGTTGCTGTACAGAGCCACGGTGTTGTAGTCGATGCCTGCCTGGGCAGCTTTGCCAGGCTCGAGACCGATGATGGCTTGAAGATTCATGGTGTAGCCTTCCTCGCCGCTGGCGGCACCGGTGCCGCCATTGTTGCCGTCGCTCAGGGCATTGAGCGCGAAAAAACCATTGTTGCTGCCCCGCCATCCCCAGTTGATGTGGTAAAGACCGGCACCGTCATAGCCGTCGCAAATGAATGCGTGGCCGCCGCTGAGCTTGCGTGCGCTGATGTACACCGGTCGACCTTGGGCAATCTCGGTATAAATCATGTTTTCCCATGTAGCGGCGTTTACATCGGTTCGGCTTATCTGCTGGCTGAGTTTGTCATAGCCAAAGTAGCAGGTGAAAGCGTTGCGCTGGCTTGTGGCCGCCGATGAGTTCTTTCCATAGTTCATCTGTACGGCCTGTCCGCAGTATTTCACAAGCTTCTGCACTTCCTTGGCGCTGGCACTCGAACTTCTAGCGTCGTTGTACCAGGGGTTCATGATTGCCCAATTGAATGTGGTGGCTGGCAGAGCAGGACGATCGGCTGTGAAGTCCTCGCTTGTCGAGGTGTAGGCTGCAATGGCATCGCAGCCGTAACTCGACTTGTGGTAATACATGATTTGAGCCATGGCGATGGCCACGCAGCCAGCAGGGCAGTATTTGGTCTCGTACGATTGGGTGAAGCTGGGGCATGCTTGGTTGAACGGCAGGCCTTGTGCCCATTTGGTTGAGCCAAGCAACGGTGCTATTTGGGTTTTTGTCGATGCAATAATACTGGTTGAAGTAGCCTGAGGCTCTATCACTGCGCTGCCGTTGTGGAGCGACTCGATTTGCTCCACATAGCCGCCGAGCCAGTCCTGAACGCACTCGGGCACCTCGCTCTCGTCGAAATAATCCTCGTCACCCCAGGCGAGGATGGTGCGTGCTCGGTCGTCGCCAGCCACTATCACCCATCCGGGCTGCTCGGGATTATTGAACACATAGAAAGGCGTCGCAGCGCCCCTCTTGGCCTTGGCTTTCATGGCTGCTGGCTGCTGGGGCATGGCAACGCCGAAGAACTCGCCAGCGATGGCGCGGGCTTGACTCTCGGTCACAGTTGCCGCGTTCAAAGCATTGAAAGCCGCTATCGCTATAAGCAGCGATGCGGCAATTCGTTTATTTATATTTATCATAGTATTAATGGTTGCATTTTGTAGCGGTCACGACTATTCTTTCTTCTCGGGCTCGGCGGGAGACTGTGGCTTGGGAGGCAGAGGGATGTCTTTTATATTGTCGACATACTCATTGATGGTAACTGTGTCGATGGCCGAGACGATATATTTTGTCTCGCCGCGCCATGGCACGCGGTGCTTGTATTCCTTGTAATGAACCTGTACGGCGAGGGGAGTTTGCTTGAGTTCACTCAGTTTTTTAACTATCGAGTCGTCGGTTACCGAGAAGTTGAATTCGGTCTTGAGCACATTGCCTGGAGCAACTACGTCATAGCACAGCATTTTTGCTTCAAAGGTGTTGAAGATGCTGCCTCGCAGTGCCACGTCGACAATGCGCCCTTTCACGTCTTTCTCTTGATAGACATGGAAGAACTGGTCGCGGACGATGAAGATGAGCAGCAAGAGCACCGCCAGCGTGCCCAGAGCCAGAAACAGGCGTTTCTTGTTGCTACGCTTTTCGATGGTAGTCTCGATGAGCTCACGCTCTTCGCGTTCTTCCTCGGTCTCCTCGTGTTGCATTTTGTCCTTGGATGGAGCGCCTTTCTCAAAATAGTCGTCGAAGTTGTCGTCAATGAGTTTCATATGTATAGTTATTAGTTGTTAGTTGTCGGTTTTAAGACAATTGAGGACAAAGTTCCTTGTTTTCTTTTATTAAGGACAATTGTCGCTGGTAGCTGTAAGTTTTCAGTGCTTTATTAATTTTGCATTATGCATTGTGCATTGACTAAATTTTCATTCCGTCGCCTTGGCTTTCGGTTTTGATTGTGGTCTTGCCCTGTGCTATTCGCTTGCGGTCAATTGCCATGCTGACGAAGGCGTAGATGCCAAGCACGATGAGAAGGCACGTCTGCACTCCCCACACCACCCATGCAAAAGCCGAGGCTTGAGGATCGTAGGGTGTGCTGGGTGGGAAGGCGCCCACGCCATAGAGCGTGAGGCCGAAGATGATGGCAAACTGCCAAGGGCCCAAGCCGCCGTTGCTGGGAACCGCCATGCCAATGCTGCTCAGCACAAAGAGCACCAGTATGGCAACAACACCCAAATCCTTGGTGCATGAAAAGGCGAACGAGGCAATGTAGAGCTGCATGAAATAGCAACCCCAAATCAGGATGGTATAGAGCAGGAACATCCACTTGCCGTCCATCTTGCCGATGGCAGCAAAGCCGTCCCACAGGTTCTTTAGCATAAGTCTGACCTTGGCGATCACTTTGTTCTCGCTCTTGCTGCGGAATATCCAAACTAGAGCCAGCACGCCCATCACACCTAGCACCACCAGCAGCCAGAACACCCATGAGCTATAGATGGAGCCGCCACCGTCGCCTCGCTGGTCAAAAAACTTGATAAAAGCGTCTTGAGCAATGAAAAAAGTGAAAATCGTGAGCAAGCCCACCGTGACAGTGTCGCTCAAGCGGTCGCCCACCATCGAGCCAAGAACCTGGGTGAACGACGCTTTCTCTCGTTGGGCAATGTAGCCAGAACGCCACACCTCGCCTAAGCGGGGAAACAGCAAGTTCACAAAATAGGTGCCGAAAATGCTGTTCACCAGTGCGCTCAACGAGGGCTTTACGCCAATGGCATTGAGCTGCAGTCGCCAGCGCAGCGCCCTGAACACATGGCTCAAGATGCTCACCACTATCACTGGCAGGAACCACCAGTAGTTCACGTCGTTGCTCAAGCTCTGCTTGATGGCGCTCCAGTCAACGTTTTTCGACAGGAACCAAGCAAGCCCCACGCTGATGGCGATGGGGATGCCATATTTTAATAATGCCGATATAACTTTTTTCATTGTAAAATTGGAAACAATGTTTTGGTTTGAAATGGTGATGCCTGTGAGCGTCACAACTTGCAAAGATAAACATTTATTTTCATTGACACCACACTTTTGAAGTAATTATTAATCACGATAGCCCCAAAAAAGTTTTGAGCGCTGAATTTAAAAGGAATCCGAACCGGTACAGAGAGCGTGTGACCCGATTCGGATTATATAATGGTTTAGTAAATAAATGTTTTTAGCTGCAAAATAGGCTCGTCGGAGTTATAGGCCTAAAAGCTTGTTATATATTACTGTGATGTCGACTGCGTTTATGTAGCCGTCGCCATTGACGTCGGCCCAGGGCTTGAAACGGTTGCTGATGCCAAGCATCACGTCATAGATTGCGCTCACGTCCACGGCCGAGATGTTTCCATCCTGGTTCACGGCGACATGACTCATCTTGACACTAGTGACGTGGATGGCGACGGCGCGGTCAATGCTGCCGACATAACAGCCATTTATAATATATTGCTTGGCAATTGATGCGGCATTGTTTTCAAGTGCTTTAATGGCCTGTTCGGATTGTCCCGAATGGGTCATTTTGATTCTCGTACTGTTATTTTTTGTGGGTTTTTGCACTATTTTGCTTTGTTTTTGTTAACTTTGCAAGTCAAACCATATTATTGAGCTTTATGCAGCAGGTAAGAGCAAAGAAATCGTTAGGCCAGCATTTCCTCATCGACCTTGATGTGGCACAGCGCATTGCCGCCACTGTCGATGATTACAAACAGTTGCCACTGCTAGAGGTGGGCCCTGGAATGGGAGTGCTCACTCAGTTCCTGTTGCAAAACGGCCACGACCTCAAAGTTGTGGAGCTTGACGGCGAGAGTGTGGACTATCTGAATGCCAATTTTCCTGCCCTCGAGGGTCGCATCATCGAGAAGGATTTCCTAAAGCTTGACTTGCGCGAGGCAATGGGTGAGGGCGACATGGTGGTTATTGGCAACTACCCCTACAACATATCGTCGCAGATTCTTTTCCATGTGCTTGACTATAAGGACCAGGTGAAGTGCTGCAGCGGTATGTTCCAGCGCGAGGTTGCTCAGCGCATAGCAGCAGGCCCAGGCAGCAAGACTTATGGCATCGTGAGTGTGCTGCTGCAGGCGTGGTATGACATCGAATATCTGTTCACCGTCGATGAGAACGTGTTTGACCCGCCCCCTAAGGTTAAGAGCGGCGTCATCAGGCTAGTGCGAAACGATGTTGAGCACCTCGACTGTGACGAGCGACTCTTCAAGAGCGTGGTGAAGGCTTCATTCGGCCAGCGTCGCAAGACATTGCGAAACTCGCTCAGGGGAATGATTCCTCCCGAATCGATGGCGCAGCTCGACGAGCATTATGGCGATGTCTTCAAGAAACGACCCGAACAGCTGAGCGTTGCAGAGTTTGTTGAGTTGACCAATATTATTAAGAATCTTCAAAATAAATAAGCAGGGCTATGAAAGAATTTAACATCGACAATATCGACCAGCTCAAAGAACTGATCGAGACAAAAGATGAGGTGCAGCTCAAAGAGTACATTAAGGACATGCACCCCGCCGACATTGCCGAACTCATCGCTGGGCTCGACGACGTGGACGAGGCTCTGTTTGTTATGCAGCTGCTCGACGATGAGACGGCTGCCGATGTGCTGGCCGAACTCGACGAGGACGAACGTGCCGACCTGCTCGAGAAGATGCCTAACGAGACCATTGCCAAGACCCTCGAGCAAATGGACGCCAATGATGCTGTAGACCTGATTCAGGAGCTTGACGAGGACGACCAGGAAGACGTTATCAAGCACATCGACGACGTGGAGCAGGCAGGCGATATCGTCGACCTGATGCAGTATGACGAAGATACTGCCGGTGGACTCATGTCGACCGAGATGATTGTCGTCAACGAGAACCTCTCGATGCCCGACTGCATCAAGGCGATGCGTGAGCAAGCCGAGGACATGGATGAAATTTATAACATCTATGTCGTTGACGATGACAACCGCCTCAAAGGAGTGTTTCCACTGAAGAAAACTATCACCAATCCATCGGCCAACAAGATAAAGTATGTGATGGAGCCCAATCCCATAGCGGTTAAAACTGACACGCCAATCGAGGATGTAGCTCTCGACTTTGAGAAATATGACCTTGTGGCGATGCCTGTGGTCGATTCCATAGGCCGACTTGTGGGCCGTATCACCGTCGATGACATCATGGACGAGGTGCGTGAGCAGAGTGAGCGCGACTACCAGTTGGCAACCGGTCTCGTGTCGGAAGTGGAGACTGGCGACAGCGTGTGGACTCAGTTCAGGGCAAGAATTCCATGGCTGCTCATTGGTATTGTGGGTGGTATTGCCAACGCTCTTATCCTTGATGGCGATGAGGAAGGACAATGGCAGACAATCCTGCCGGGACTGGCGGTATTCATCCCGTTGATTGGTGGCACTGGCGGTAATGTGGGAACTCAGTCAAGCGCCATCGTTGTGCAAGGTCTTGCCAACGGTAGCCTGGAACTCAAGCAAGCTGGCAAGCACTTGCTCAAGGAATTCTTTGTGGCACTGCTCAATGCGGTGCTCATAGCAGGGCTTGTGTTCATTTACAACCTCATATGGCCAGCCGACGACGACCCCAGCAAGGCTAACATTACCTCGCTTGCAGTGACGATCTCACTATTTGCCGTGGTACTCTTTGCTTCGGTATTCGGCACTATGGTGCCCATTGTCCTTGAGAAGTTAAAGATTGATCCTGCCATTGCCACAGGACCTTTTGTCACGGTGACCAACGATATCGTGGGCATGCTCATCTATATGCTCATCAGCTCCGAACTTATAGCCTTGATGATGTAGAGATTTGCAGGTTGCAAAGTTAGCTATGGGATTAAAATCAGCCTAAGTACTCTGATTGGGCGGTTTGCCCCTTGATATTGGGTGGGGTCTATGCAGGTCTCTCCTGTTGCTGTGAATCCGCATTTCTCCATCACGTGTCCCGAAGCGGGGTTGTCGATGAAGTGTCCGCTAATGAGCGACTTAATGTCAGTAGTTTCCTTTATGTGCTCTATCATCAGCTTCAATGCTTCGGTGCAGATGCCTTGGCTCCAATAGGGTTTTCCCACCCAGTAACCAATGAGCGGTTCACCTTCTCGTGCTGGCAGGTCGCAGTCGCATGAGGGACCATAGCCCATCGCACCGATAGCTTCTCCACTCTCTTTTAGTACGATTGCCCAAGTTGTGTCGTTGTTGAACAGAGTTCGAATTATCTCGAGGCTTTCCTCCACACTCTTGTGTGGTGGCCATCCAGCGCGTGTTCCCACATCGGGGTCGCTGGCCCACTTGAAAAGTGTTTCGGCATCGCTCTCGTGCCATGGTCTCAGGATAATGCGGTCGGTTTCCATCATTTCCTCCATCGTTTCAGCATTGGAAAGAATCCACGCATCATTGTGACATATTCCTCGTGACTCATGGGCTGGGGCATATTCTTGTTTACCTCGTCAATAAACTGCGCGCAGTGCTCTATCATTTGGTCCATGGTGCAGTCTTGCAGGAACTTGCCATCCTGGTAGCAATATTTGCAGTAGTCAAAGCTGATGCTGCCATCGGCATTGGTGCCGCAGTCTTCGTTCTTGGTCAATGGCATGCCGCAGCTCTGGCAGAACTGTGGGAGTTGACCATCTTGAAACTTTTTCTCCTTTGCGGAGAACGTTTTTTCATAGGCAGCGAAGTCTTCGGATTTCTCATCGGCGGCGAAATAGCCTTTTGGAGGGCAGTAGGTTGCCTCAGTTATGCCATTGTCCTTCAGCCAGCCGGGAATGAGTTCTTGTGCGAGGAAATAGGGCACCTCGGCATCTCGAGGCTCGGCATGATAGTGGATGCCCATCTTGCTTGCAAGCTCGAAGCCTGCATGCTTGTAGAAGTTGATATTTCCTTCCATGCACAGGAAACCGATGCCCATTTCGCGCGCTTTCTCAAGCGCATAGTTGAGCAGTTTCAATCCATAGCCCTTGCTCTTATAGTCGGGGTGGATGCTGATGGGCCCGAAGGTCCAACTTTGGCGTCTAGTACCGTCGTCAAGCACAAGCTCTGCTTTGGCGAACATGATGTGGCCTATTATCTTGCCATCCTCTTCCATCACTAGGTCGAGTTCGGGGATAAAGTCGGGGTTGCTCCTGAACTGGTTGAGCACAAAATGCTCGTAACATCCAGGACGATAAACATTCCAAAACGCCTCGCGTGTGAGTTCCTCCACCTCGCGGTAGTCGCTGGGTTGTTCTAGTCTTATCTTCATTGTCGCTTGTTTTTATTGCAAAATTAAAGAAAAATATTATTGCCAGCAAACTGTTTCTACTAAATTAGGTAATCCACGGAAAATCATTTTCCGTGAATTACCATTGAATATATTATTGCGAAGCTAGGTTACATTCTTGCTTTCTGCTTTTCGCCGGCACCTGAGCCACGGTACTTACTTTGAGTGGTGTTGAATTTCCAGGTGAGGTCAATCATGAAGGTGCGACGGGCGGGATTATATGTTGATATCTCGCGTATTCCATAGATTACTGCACCAGTCTTGTTGGTATTGAAGATATCGTTGCAACGAAGGTCGGCAGTCAGTGTTCCCATTCGTCCCAAGCTGAAGTCACGTTGAATGCCCAGCGATGTGTTGAAGCGGGTCTTAGTGAGGCGGAAGTTGTTGTAGTCACCGCGTGACGCCCATACCATGACGGCGCTCAGACGGAAGCCTTTTGGCAACTCAATACCATTTTGCCACACGAGGTTCACATAGGGATGGTTGAGTGTGAGGATTGAACCGTCGGCGCAAGGAGTCTTATAATTCTGGAACACGGCAAATGCGCTCCATTGTGGATGCCAGCAGCCAATCACGGGACTTGCCACAAAATTGATTGACAGTTGGTTGAAATCCTCGGTGCTGTTGATTGGGCGAACGAGGCTTACCAATGGATCGTCGGCACCGGGATAGGGTTCGGTCGACATTGTCTCACAGTCCTTGATGCGACCATAGTTAAGGGTGAGGTTCATCCACTTGTAGGCA
>JAFSPZ010000059.1 GCA_017451225.1 Muribaculaceae bacterium
ATAGAGTACAAAACTTCCCACAATAATATAGATGCATAAAAAAGCACACATCATAAGCATTGTCTCAGAGTCAAACCAACCACTATGGACAATTCCAATCCAAAGGAAAGGATGAAGAATTAGTGATGCTATTGCTATAACTAGCATTAAGGTCAGTGTCTTGACAACTCTCTTCATTGTTATTCTATTTTGAATTAGTTTTTTGGATTGATAAGGTTTGTCACGCAACCAATCAATACTTCGTGAAGTTATACTTCTCGCGCAATTCTGTCTTTTTCTCCTCGCTTTGACTTGTGAAATAGCCTTTCCAACCTGGGCAGAAGTTGATGTGCCAGCGCCAGAAACGTCCCAACAATGAATTTGGTTTCTTGTCGTAATGAGCTCGGAATTTGCAATTTTCGCAGTTGTGTGCCATAAGAAATAAGTATTAATATTTTGAGTGTAAAGATAGATGAAAAACTTGATATACACAAATAGGTGTTGCGTTTTTTGCTTAAAAGGCTAGATTTTGTAACTTTGTGACCAAAATATAAGTCCTATGGCAATTATTGAGATAACATCGCTGGAACAGAGTGGGGTGGAGGTGTTTGGTACCTTGACCGAGGCTCAACTACGCAACCGCTTGGAACCCGAAAAAGGAATATTTGTCGCCGAGAGTCCCAAAGTGATTGACGTGGCGCTGAGAGCTGGTTATAAACCGCTGTCGCTGTTGTGCGAGCGCCGTCACATCGATGGCGATGCTGCCGATATCATTGAGCGCTGTGGCGACATTCCCGTTTATACTGGTGAGCGCGAACTGCTGGCACAACTCACGGGATATGTGCTCACTCGTGGAGTGCTGTGCGCCATGCGCAGGCCAGTGATGCCAAGTGTGGAGCAGGTGTGCCGTGATGCCAGTCGAGTAGTTGTTATAGACGGAGTGACCGATACTACCAACATTGGCGCCATCTTCCGTTCGGCAGCGGCTTTGGGCATTGATGCAGTGCTACTCACTAGCACCAGTTGCGACCCGCTCAACCGCCGTGCCGTACGTGTGTCGATGGGCTCGGTATTCCTCGTGCCATGGACATGGCTTGATGAGCCTGTTCAAAGCCTTAATTCTCTTGGCTTCAAGACAGTGGCTATGGCTTTGACCGACAAGTCAATTCCTCTTGACGACCCGATTCTTGCAGCCGAACCTCGTCTCGCTATAGTGATGGGCACTGAAGGCGACGGTTTGCCTCAAGAGACTATTGCCAGCACCGACTATGTGGTGCGCATTCCCATGAGTCACGGCGTTGACTCACTGAATGTCGCAGCCGCTTCGGCAGTGGCGTTTTGGCAGTTGAGAAAGTGTGATTCTTAAAGTTTTAGCTAGTTGCTACTTCCTACTTCCTTGAATCAAAAGCGTCCATAATGACCGTTGGGCGGTGATTTTGGAATGCGCCCAGTGGGTAGTGGCCTTCGGCTTCAGGAGCCCAATAGAACACACCTGGGCAGTTTCCATTAGTTTGATTGCGTGCAGCATCGATTAGACGCGTCATAAATGCTTTTCCTGCCTCGGGGCGCTTTGCTTCATAGCCCGTTTCTACAATCATCACAGGGCAGCCATATTCCTGTGCAAGAGTGTTGATGTTGGCAATCACGCGTTCAAGCGTTTCGTCTTCGTTTTTGGTGAGGCCAGCTTCCATGTCCCAGTATGGGTAGACGCTCACTCCTATCATGTCGAAGTGTGTTTTGTATTTCTTAAGGCCGTTGAAAATTGTGTGATAGCGGTCAATGTCGCAGGCTGCGTCGAGGTGCACAATACATGTGACATGTGGGTAGACCTTCTTTGCGGCACGGTAGCCAGCCTCGGTGAGGCCTGCATATTGTTTCATGTTTTCGGGTGTGTGAGCCATAGGCCACAGGAATCCGTTGGTGGTCTCGTTGCCAATCTGAACCCATTTCACATCTATTCCGTTATTTTTTAATAACTTGAGCGTCTCGGTGGTGTGCATTGCCAGTGCACGTTTCATCGCTTCGTAGTTGTATTGGCACCAGCGTGCGGGTATGTTCTGCTTTCCAGGATCGGCCCACCAGTCGCTGTAGTGAAAGTCAATCATAATGGCCATGCCTTGAGCCTGTGCACGCTTGGCCATAGCCAGCACGTCGTACATGTCGCACTCGCCATCGCGTGGGTTTACCCACACCCGGAATCGTGCAGCGTTAAGCCCCAGCTCATGCATGAGCGTGACGTTGTCGCGTTCCTCGCCTGCGTTGTTATAGAGTTTTACACCGTAGCGCTCCAGTGCGCTTGTTCCACTAATGTCGGCTCCTAGCCAGAATTCTTGTGCTGCCACTCCAAGCGACAAGCAAGCAGAGAACAGTAATGCAATAATTTTTTTCATGATAATTGTATTTTCAACAAAGATACTACTTTTTTAGAATACACAAAACAATAAGTTAAATATTACGTGTTCCTTTTTTCGGTGTGGTTGCAATTGTTGGTTCTTTAAAGAACGAAATTTGGATACTTTTTCCGCATTCTGAAAAGTTATTAACAAGCAGTAAAAAACACATTATTATATATTATGATTTAAAATAAAAATAATTATATTTGCGAAATTTTATTGCTAATACATGATATAAAAACATAAAATATTCATCTTTTAAAACTCTTTGTGTATGAAGAAATTACTAACATTTTTAATGATGTCCGTCCTCGCCATAGGCGTCGGATGGGCAGCGACATCTACGCTGACATTTACTGCAGCTTGTGGTGGTAGTGGTACAGCAAATGATGGAACAACATGGACGGTGACATCAGATGCAGATGAATCAACTTTTGATACATCTAGAGGTATCCATTATGGAACTAGCTCAAAAGCGGTTTCTTACCTAAATCTTACTACTAGCGACATTAGTGGCACTATTACTCAGATTAAGGTAAATGCTTCAGGTGCCTCCCAAACTACTGCAAAATGCAATGTTACAGTAGGTGGCTCTGCTTTTGGCTCACAGGTTTCACTTACTTCAAGCGCAACTGACTATACTTTTACAGGAAGTGCTTCAGGAACAATTGTTGTGTCTTTAACACAAACAAGTGCTAAAAAAGCTTTGTATGTTAAAAGTATTGTAGTGACATACGATGACGGGGGCGTTACATTGGAAAAAGTTGCTACTCCCACTTTCAGCCTAGCAGCTGGTCATTACACCTCGGCACAGAATGTGACAATCAGTTGTGCCACTGCTGGCGCTGATATTTTTTGGGGGTACGATGGAGTGAACTTCGCTTCCTATGATGGCTCGTCAATCTTAGTAAATGAGACCAAGACTCTCTATGCCTATGCCATGAAGAGTGGCATGGACGATAGTGAAGTTGCCTCTATTAAATATTATATCGAGACACCTGCACAGCCTGGTGACGAGGTGATGTTTGACTATCGCACAGGTGCTGAATTTGCACAAGAGAATGCCACTGCAATGGTACAATCGTCAAAGCGGGGCATTACTATTGATTTTGATAAAGCAAGCGGCAGCAGTGAACCTGCATGGTACACGGCTACTAATGGCGATGCACGATTATATGCGGGAAATACACTGACAATTGATGCAGGACAATTAATTATTGAGAGTGCTACGTTCACTTATGACGGCGCCAACCCATTAACAGAGCCAGAAGTATCTAACGGTTCTTTCAATAATGGCGTTTGGACAATTGGGGCAAAAAGTGGTATTTTAACAGTAGCTACAGGTAACAAGCCTCGTATTGCCACAATCACTGTTAAGCTGGCTGATGCGGGTGTCATAGTAGTAGCTGCTCCCACTATTAGTGGCAATGAGGCGTTTGTTGGTTCAACTGAGGTTACTATCACTGCTGAGGATGGTGCTACGATTTATTACACTAAAGACGGCACTGACCCAACAGAAGAGAGCACTCTTTACACTGCTCCATTCACTATCAATGAAACTACAACTGTAAAAGCTATTGCTGAATCTGAAGGTACACTAAGTAGTATTGCTTCAAAGACATTCACTGCTACACCTTCGGTTTCAACAGTAGCTGAATTCAATGCTCTTGCTGATAACACCGTGATAGGTTTCACAGGTGACCTTGTGGCTGTAGCTCAGAATGGCCAATATCTCTATGCTCAAGATAATGAGAATGGTATACTTATTTATGGCAATGTTGGGCAAACTTATACTCTTGGTAATGTGATTCCTGGTGGCTTTACTGGCACCAAGACGACCTATAAGGGTGCTCCCGAGATGACAAATCCATCAGGTCTTGTGGTTTCGACATCTACAGTTCAAGTAACTCCAATTGAGTTGACTCCATCGCAAGTGGGAGATAACTTTGGCCGTTATGCTGTGATTAAGAATGCTACTATCAGCAATGGCAAGATTGTCGTTGCCGACCAAAATGTGACTTGCTACACTAATACACTTGGTGAAAATATCCCTGAAAACTATGAAGGTAAGACCTACGACATCACTGGCGTGTGTGGTTATTATAATTCACCTCAGTTCTTGCCACTAGAGTTTAACGAAGTTTCGTCAACTGCTTATCCCGACTATTATTTGGTGGGCACATTCAACATGAATGGAAATGAATGGGTTCATCAAGATGAGAACTACAAATTCACTCGCACTGCAAATGGCGATTACTATCTCAACAATGTGGAGCTTGCCGATGATGTTCAGTTCAAGATTATAAAGGTTGAGAATGGAAATGAAACCTGGATTGGTGGTGACAATAGTGGCCTCTATGAGATTCATGGCGGCCATCATACCAACATGCCTTTGTATGCTGACCAAGTCAATAACTTCCACATGGCTGTGGGTGGCATCTGCACGTTCACTATTGGTACTGATGAGAAGCTTTCTGTAGAGAAGACTCCTCAGCTCTTCATGAAGGGTAGCTATTCTAACGACGACTGGGCAACCAAGACTCCATTAACTTCTACCGATGCTGGTTGGACCATTACTATGGAGCTTGCAGCTGGCACACAATTTGGCTTCGTTGACGAGTGGAACAACTGGAAGGGTGGCAATGGCTATTGGATATATCTAAACGAACATGAGATTAATGGCGAGACAGTTCCATCAGATATGGGCAAAGAACTCGATATCAGTAATGATGGCCATTTCGTTATGGTAGATGCTGGTAATTATGTTCTCACGGTAAATAGCGACTTGACAAAACTTGTTGCAACTGTTGTCCCCGTTCCTCACAACGTTATTGTTGCCGGCAATATTGAGAACGGTACAGTAACTGTTGATAAGGAGAGCGCTATTGCAGGAGATGTAGTTGCCATCACAGCAACACCTGCCGATGGTTATATACCCGATGTTGTCACAGTAATGGCAGGTGAGACACTTGTTGCAATGAATGGACACACATTTGTTATGCCTAATGCTGATGTTACAGTTAGTGCAACCTTCAAGCAGTTTGCTCACGCAACGAACTTTAAGCAAGTTACTGCTTTGAGCCAACTTGAGGCAGGCAAGCAGATTTTTTTAGTTGGTGTGAAAGAAAATGATGGCGTTTATGTGATGAGTACGATAGGAACAAATAACCGTCAAGCTACACAACTCAATGAGACTGGAGAGCTTCCAACCTTTATTACTTATGCTGAGGGATATAATACTCTCGTTTTAGGGGCTTCTAATATTTATTATAACTTCTATGAGGTAGGTAATAAGGGATATATACAACCAGCTAATAATGGTAAGAATCAAATTAAAGTTGGTAATCTTTGTGATAATGCATTTGTAAATATCACAATTGAGGATGGTATTTTTGATGTAGTATTTAGCAAGAGTGAAGAAAGTCGCAATAATATGCGTTTCAACGCTACCAACAATCCACCATTGTTCTCTTGCTATGCATCTGGTCAAAATCCAGTTTATATCTACATTGAGACAGACGAGGACCCACAACCTGAGCCAGTAGTTCTCGAGGGCGTGGCATTTACTGCCGACCGCCAGTGGGCTACTTGGTATGGCGACGCAAGTCTTGCATTGCCCGAGGACGTTACTGCCTATGTTGTTACAGGCGTTCAAGGCGATGCTGTTACTGTTGAGGCATTAGATTACATTCCTGCCAACACATGTGTGCTGCTCTACAGCGAGACTGCTGACGAGAGCGTTAGCGCAATGCCTTACACTGGCGAGGCTGGCACAATCCCAACCAACTTGCTCGTGGGCAGCCTTGAGGCTCAGACTGTAAGCAACGCTTACTTGCTCTACAACAACCAGTTCATCCTTGCTCAGGATGGCACAACAGTTGGTGCTCACCGTTGCTACTTGCCAATGAGTGCAAGCGCACAGGGTATTCCAGTTCTCAAGATTGGCACTCCTGGCACAGTGACTGGCGTTGAGACAATCAGCACTAATGGCAATGGCGACAACACTTACTATAACCTCATGGGTCAGCCCGTGGCTAACCCCACTCCTGGCATCTACATCCGTGGTGGTAAGAAGGTTATTGTTAAATAATGCACAAAGCATAATTGAATGATTTCATACTCCCCTCACCCCCCCTCTATCCTTAGAGGGGAGCTGAGGGAGGTAAAGCGAAGAAAAAAATCAAACAAAATATTAACTAATTTCTCAAACTATGGTAAAAAACATGACAAAACGACTGTTCGGCATTGTCTTGATGATGATGCTGATGACGACGTTGTCGCTAAAGGTCTATGCCGGCCCTGTTACTGTGAAGGGCGGCATTACCAATGGCACTGTCGCTGTCGACAAGGCTACCGCCGATCCAGGTGAGACGGTGACTATCACTATCACTCCTGCTAATGGCTTCTATGCCGAGAAAAGCGATGTCAAAGCCGAGAAGACCATCGATGGTGGTTCGGCTCAGGCTCCTGGCTTGAAGGCCGGTAACCCCGGAGTGGGCAGCTTTGTTGATATTCAGGGTGATGCTCCCGCCGACATTAGCGGTGTGGCAACCTACACCTTCACGATGCCCGAGGCACCTTATGGCGTTCAGGTTAGTGCTGAATTCCATGAGTGTACTCCTATTACTCAAGCAATGTTTAACTCTATTGCTGAACAAGAATTTAGCGGTCAGCAGATTACTCCTGCAGTTCAATGTGCCGATGGCTACAATCTTGTTTTAGGAACTGACTATACTGTTGAGTATGGCGAGAATGTTGGTCCTGGCATGAATGCCGGTACCGTTACTATCACTGGTAAGAACAAGTACAGCGGCACAGCATTGTTGTACTTCACTATCTTCCGCGAGACTTATGAGATTCGTTGGGGCCAGGGCTCTCCATGGGATTCACAGCACGTGATTGCCATGACCAAGGGCGCCGATGGCAAGTGGGTTGCTGCCAACCAAGAGATGGCAGCCACCAGCGAGTTCAAGGTTGTGAAGAAACGTGAGGCCGGAGAGACTACCGATACTTGGTATGGCGCTCCAGGCAATGACAATTATTGGATTAATGCTGGCACTCTCAACATCGAAATCCAGCTTTACGAGGGCAACCAGAACCTTTATTTCCCAAATAGTGGTACTTACACCTTCACATTCGACCCTGCAACAAATAAACTTGTAGTTTCAGGCGAAATCATTTATAACGTGACCGTTGCCGACGGCATCCAGAACGGTACAGTTGTTGCCTCCCCAACCAGTGGCAAGGCTGGTGACCCAATCACTATCACAGCCACAGCCAATCCAGGTTACAAACTCCAACATCTCTATATCAATGGTGAGCAAGTGTCTGCTACCGATAATGAGGATGGCACCTACACCTACAACCTCACCATGCCAGCAGCCGATGTGATAGTTGGTGCAGAATTCTCACGGAAGATGTTCTATATTACCAAAGCTCAAACTGAGAATGGTAGCTTCAACATCAGCATGAATTCTGGCTTTATAGGTGATGAGGTGGAAATATACCCCTCACCAGCTGATGGATATATTGTTGACCAAGTTACCGTCACTGCACAGGATGGCACACCAGTGCAGGTTGATAACTGGGTTGATAGATACCACTTTGTCATGCCGGCAAGCGATGTGACTGTTGCTGTTACCTTCCGTGCTCTCACTATCTCTTACGAGATTCGCTGGGGACAGGGCACTCCATGGGCTCAAGAGAACGTGATTCCCATGCTCCTGGGCGACGATGGCAAGTGGGTTGCCGCCAGCCAAAGCATGGCAGCCACCAGCGAGTTTAAGGTGGTTAAGAAGGTTCAGGACGGTGACAACGAGCCCACTCTCACTTGGCTTGGCGCACAAGCCGATGGCATGTACTGGATCACAGCCGATAATCTTGGCACCAATATTTCGCTTTATGAGAACACGCCAAATCTCTACTTCCCTAAGACAGGTGTTTACACCTTCACTTTCGACCCAAGCAAAAACATCCTCGTTGTTACTGGCGACATTCTCTACAACGTAACAGTTGCCGACGGCATTCAGAATGGTACTGTTGTAGCAAACCCAACCAGTGGCAAGGCTGGTGACCTTATCACTCTCACCGTAACTCCTCAACCTGGTTATGAACTCGAGACCTTGACCTGTACCACTGAAGGCGGCGAGCCTGTGACAATCGAGAACAATCAGTTCGTTATGCCTGCTGCTAATGTCACCATCAATGCTACCTTCAAGGAAATTGAGTATCATTACTCAGCAGTTGAACAAGTTAAGTGTGTAGTAGTAGACGCTGCAGGCTTCGCACACGAGGGCCAAACTATTACCATGCGCGTTGTTCCCGATAGTGGTACCCAATTCAAGCAAGCGTTAGTTTACAAGGTTAGTGGACATGCTCCAAACTTGGTAGAGGAACCAATCGAGTTCACTGTTACCCAAGTTGAGGGTTCTACTAAAGATGTTGATCTCAGTTTCGTGATGCCCGCAGGTGAAGTTGAGGTTCACGTGATTTGTGCCGATGCCTATAGTGTTACAGTAAATGCTGGTGAAAATGGCTCTGCTCAGGTCGATAAGATTGTTGCCGTCGCTGGCGAGACAGTGACAGTTACCACTTATCCTAATCAGGAATATAAGGTAGATGAGATTTATTACACCTACACCATTGAAGGCACGTCTAATCGCGTTGATATTGAAAATGGTGACAATGGTTACACCTTCACCATGCCTGCTGCTGATGTCCTGGTTGTTATTACCTTCAAATCAATCTTTAATAACTACGTTTTGAACTACGTGGGAGCACCAACTGGAGGAACCGTTGCAGTGACCAATGGCGACAATCAGCCCATTAATCCTGGCGACGCTGTTGCTGAGTTGTCAACAGTTATTGTTACCGTCACTCCCAATGAAGGCTACGAGCTCGAAACCGTCGAAATTAAGACCGAAAATGATGAAAGTGTAAATGTTGAGGTCGTGGACGGTGCTTACCGATTCATTATGCCTTCGAGCAATACCACAATCATTGTTACTTTCAAGGCCATTGAATATGAGCTCGAGGGCGTGACCTTCACTGCC
>JAFSPZ010000060.1 GCA_017451225.1 Muribaculaceae bacterium
CCCAGCTACCGTCGGTGCCGATGGTCACACTTTCCTCGCCGCCTTCGATGGTGAAATCGACGGCATTTTTATCGGGATTAATAAATGTTGCGCCGCCGCATGCCGTGAGCACGAGCAGAGCCATAACGCTGATGTAATTTAATAACTTTTTCATGATTTTGGTTTCTAATATTAAGGGTTAAAAATCTTTCAGTCCACAAAAATATAATAAAAAATTCAAACTCTACGAGTCCATTTTGGTCCTTTTTCAAAATAATTCATTTATACCCTTTTTTCCAACAAAAAAGTCACTTATTGACTCAAATTAGCGTAAACAGACTAAAACGGCTCACTTGACATGGTTACAAATTGTAAGCGGACAGCTGGTTGGGAGGTGCGAAAATGGGACACTTTTTGAAAAAATTTTTTTCTTTTTGAAAAATGGACTAATTTTCGATTGTTTTGTGGTCAAAATCGGAACAGATGGGACAGTTTGAGTAAATTTTGGCAAGTTACGATTTGTAAGCATTAGGAATGAATTTTCAGTTTTGATTGAAGGCGCTGGAGCGAGTGTGGGACACTTTTTGTGAAAAATCGAGGAACGTGATCGGGAATCGTGATCGAGGGTGGGACACTTTTTGTAAATTTTTTCTGTGAATCAAATGCATCACCCAGGCTTGGGCTGCGTTGGAAACGCAGCATAGAGTACATGGAATGGTGGGACACTTTTTGGAAAAATTTTATTGTTCTGCATGGGTATGGTAATTATGATTGATAATAATGACTAGGGCAAAGGTAGATAGGAAAAGTGGCGGGCAGCAATGTTGAAAAATCTATCAAGATTAGTTTCCGCCAATGAGAATGCTAAAAAGCTGAGCAGACTTTTTTTACATTCCTTTAGCTGATATACAGCCATTTCTTTTCGCTGAGCTGATGCAAGTTTAATAGCCCAATCTCCTTAAAGCCTCTTTTGCATTCTCATCGCCTTGTTCAGCCGCTTTGCGAAGCCAGTACACTGCCTGGCTGGAGTCTTGGTTTATTCCGTAGCCATTTTCATAACAAAGGCCTAAATTATATTGAGCCTTGGAATATCCCTGCTCAGCTGCTTTGCGAAACCAGTACACTGCCTGGCTTCTATCTTGTTTCACTCCTTCGCCTATTCCATAACAAAGGCCTAAATTATATTGAGCCAGTGCATATCCCTGCTCAGCTGCTTTGCGCCACCAGTACACCGCCTGGCTGTAGTCTTGGCTTACTCCTTCGCCATTGTAATAACGACGGGCTAAATTATATTGAGCACCTGCATGTCCCTGATCAGCTGCTTTGCGCCACCAGTACACCGCCTGGCTGGAGTCTTGGCTCACTCCAACGCCTTCGGCATAACAAAGGCCTAAAATATATTGAGCATCGGCATATCCCTGATCAGCTGCTTTGCGCCACCAGTACACCGCCTGGCTGGAGTCTTGGGTTACTCCTTCGCCATTGTAATAACAAATGCCTAAATCATATTGAGCATCGGCATCGCCTTGCTGTGCTTTCTCGTAATACTCTTTTGCCTTGCCGGTTATGTTTTCGGTTTGTGCAAAAACGTTATTAGTTGCGAAAAAACTAACAATCATCAAAATTCCTAGTAACTTTTTCATAATTAGTTTATTTTATAGACGTTTGAAATGCAAAGATAAACATTTTGCGTGGATATAAAGAATTAAAGTGTCGAAATTCTTGTTTTACTCTTGTAGTTTTTGACTCTTTTTTTGCTGCGGCTGTTTTTAGACAAGAGCAACAGGAGATGACAGGAGCTACAAGACTTCTTGTTTTTCTTGTTTTTCTTGTTTTACTCTTGTAGCTCTTGTCTCTTTTTTGTTTTCAGCAATGGGGCACGCCAAAAAATTGCCAATGTAAGTATCGGAGAAGCTTTCGACCTACGATTTAGTTCGTTTATTTACTTTAGAAATTTGAATAAACATTCTTTGTGTCAATTAGAAGCGAATACCCGTTGAGATGGTGATATCCTCCTGCGAGTTGATAAAGTTGTGATACTTGCTGTGGTAGAGATGCGCATCGAAGAGGAACTGGAGCCCGATAAAGAATTTTGCCGAATTTCTCACGATGCTGATTTTCCCCCTCAGGTCGACCGCCGGCATGTCGCGCTTGCCGTCGACCGAGTCGTCGAAAGAATGGTTCCACCCCACCGACGGCGCCGCAGTCACGTTAAAGAGCCAGTTGCGGTGGAAGACCCAATTGTAGGCATATCCCAGCAGGAAGCTGTAGGAGCGATGGTGGTATTTATACACAATGCGTTCGTCGGGCAGGTAATCGAGCATTTCCTGCGGCAGCTCGCTGAAGTCGATGTCAACATTCTGCGTCGAGACCAGGAATCCCGCTATCAGGCTGCCTGCGCTGCGCTTCTGCAGCTTGGAGTAGCCATAGGCCGCCGCCTGGGAGTACTTGCGGTGGTTGAAGAAATAGTACATGTCAAAGCCCGAGGTGCGCTGCGTGAGTCCGTAGAACTTCCTGTTCACATACTTCTTGTTGTTGTACTCTCCAAACCTGCCAATGGTAACACGACCAGTGTTTTTTGACTTGTAGGCCTCGAACGAGAACCTCGAGGTGGCAAACGAGAGGTCCCACCGTGAATGCCTGGTGGGGTCGCCGCCAAACACGTTGTCGAGGTCGAACATGTAGGTGTAGCCAATGCCCATGTAGGAGAAATGCAGTCCCACGCTGGAGTTGACATCGCTGTTCATGAAGACCTTCATCTCCTTGTCGGCAATCATTCCTCCATAGCTGTCGAACCAGTTGTCGTTGATGACCATGACCTTGAAGTCCTTGGGGATGCCCACCACATAGGCAGTGTCGTAGTTGTTGAACGCCTTGGAATAGAAATTATAGGCCCTGAATGCCAAGTCCAGGACCAAGGGTTTCCTGACGGTGGGGTCGGTGAAGAAGCTCCACTTGCCATTGACAATGGCTCGGCGCCAGTAGTCATCGTCGCGCGTGGTGTCGAAGGGGATGGCGTCGATGCTGTCGCGGATGTGCTTGAGAAACAGCCGGCGGTCCTGGAGCGAGCCACCAGGATAAATGCCGTCGCCGTAGCCGCCCGTTGCCACCGTGCCGGCGAGTTGAGAGGCTGCTGCATCACGGCTTTGCGAGAAGCTGCACAGCGCCACGCAAATCAATAATAATGTGAAGGTGTATCGTTTCATTGTCATGGCCGTGGGTGGTTGTCGTCGTTTCTTGTTCCGAACTTCAGCAGCGTATCGGTGGGGACAAAGTAGATGATTGCCGCTGTATCGACCGTGCCAGGCGTCTTCTTCTTGAATAGCTGGTCAAAATCGTGCTTGAACACCACTCCCACGCCCTGAGTGGTCATGGCGTTGCGCACATAGTAGTTCTGGTCGTTGAAGTGGTTGTAGGCCTTGAGCCTGATGGTCCCCCTGCGGTTGAGCAGGTACTCAAGGTCAAAGTCGCCAATGAAGTTGGAGTTGCGCGTGTTGAAAGTGTTGTCGCGATAGCCGAAGTTGCCATTGAAGATGAGGCGGTTGTTCAGCAGCTGGCTCGAAAGCGCAAGGTCGACCTCCACATCGCTGAAGTCGCCCTTGTTGGAGCGGAACTTGGGCGAGATTTGCCACTTGTCGCTAATCTGCCCCAAGATGCTCGTGAGCTGCGACGAAATGGTTGACGATGCCATCGACGTGAGCTCGTTGTTGTTGCTGCTGGACTTCATGTAGTCGGGGGTGTAGAAGCGGTTGAGCGCGAGCAGGTAAATAATCTGGCGGTTCATCATCTCGTCGGTGCTGATCACACTCTTGACCTTGCGGTAGGCATCGCTCGTGAGAGTGGGGAATTCCAGATCGAACGTGAGCTCGGGCTCGCTGATGCCTCCCTTGACCATGAGCAGCGCATTGACCGGCACATTGGTGCGGTTAAGGTCACGGTCGGTGGAGAACGAGTCGTCAAGGTCGGTGAGATTGGCATTGAGCGAATAGACGGCGCTGATGTCGAGAATAGCGTTGTAGGGGTCGCCGTCAAAGCTGATTGTGCTGCCGTTGCGAATGGTGAAGTCCTTGATGATGATGTCTTGAAGCGTGAAATTGTAAGAACCCTTCTCGAGGACATATTTTCCAAACATGTCGAACGCATCGTCGATGTTGTCGTAATTAATGCGCAAGTTTCCTGAGCCATAGGCACGGATGCGGTCGCCGCCCACAGGGTCCATGACGAGCACAATCTCGGCCTCGGGGGTGATGTCGACCTGAAGGTCGATAGCAAACCGAGAGGGAGCCGACTGCTGCTGGGTCTTGTTCTCAATCTGCTGCGCCAGCTGCCGCACAATCTCGGGCACTGTGTCTTGCTGCGCCACAAGCGTGTCGGCAGGAGCAGGCGGCGCATCCTTCTTGTCGCGGTCACGGAAAGAGATGAAGTTATACTCTCCAGCCTCTTGAGTGTCGTTGAGCACGAAAGTGAACTTGCTACCGCTCGCCGACTCCATGTTCACCCCAATGCGCACCTCTCCCGGCTCACCAGCGATAATCGCCGAGCCGTTGCCATAGATGGTTCCGTACCAATCGGGGTTCATCACCGGCGTGATGTCGTAGCACAGCAAGTCGCGGGCATCGGTCACAGTGAAATTGAACTCGGGGTTGTGGAAAGCGTCATGCTTGAGCCATCCGTTGAGCTTGGCTGTGTGCTTGTCGCGGTCACGGATGGTGATGTCGTCAAACCTTATCATGCCCGGCTTGATATGCACCGAGTCGGTGCAAGAGTAGGTGGTGTTGGTATAACCCACCTTGATGCTGAAATCCTCGGCATAAACATCGCCCTTGAGATCGATGGTCTTGAAATTGCCAAAGAGGACTGCATGTCCCGACACTTGTCCGTGCACCTCGTCGGTGAACGCTTCCATGAAAGGCTTCATAAACTCTACGTTGGCCTTGTCGGCGTCAAACTCGAGGTAAAGCGAGTCGGAAGCAGCAAATATTTCGCCATTGATGCGGGTGTGCCTGCCGTTGTTCTGGCTGAGGTCGCATCCAAGCACCACTCCAGTGTTCTCGCTGTCGAAGTGACTCTTGATGTCGGCATCTCCCATCAGGGCTCCGTTATAGACCAGATTGTCGACATGCAGCGACGGCGAGGTGCTGAGTCGTGGCGACTTGGAGAACAAGTCGGCAAGCTGCAGCTCGCCCGTTGCCACACCGCCAAAGTTGACGTGGTTGATTTTCAATGTCTCGAAGATGTAATCGAGATGGATGTTCTGCAACGACACGTTGAGCGCGTCGTCGGGGTTCTTCGATGCCCGCCCCTCAATCTTTATAAACTGGTCGTCGCAAGAGCCCTCGATTCCTTCCACATCGATGACACCGGCTTCATACTTGAGCCTTCCCTGATGCACGTTCCACACTGTGTCGTTTACCACAACCTCGGTGGGATTGATATTGACTCGGGTCATGAACTTGCCGTTGGAATCCCTTCCCAACAGCGCCGAAAGGCTCACCGTGCCATTGTATTGATGCTCCCTGTTGAACACCCAGTTCAGGCTAGCATCTACTCCATCGTTTACAGCGTTGGCAAGCAAGTTGAGCGCTATGTTGCCTTTCTTGTTGGGGAAGATGGTTTGAGCCGTCATAACCACATTGTCGGCACTCGAGTCCTTGACAATGTGCAAACTCGTTCCCTCAAGAATCTTGTTTCCCTGCTGCAGATAGGGCAAGTTGAGGTCTACCGCCAGCTCTTTGTCGCGCTCATTGAAAAATCCATCGATAGTGGCTTTGTAAATGAGCTTCACAGGCAACTTGGCATAGGACGAAATGTAGGACTCAAACTCCTCGTTGGGCTCGACAACAAAATTGAACCTAAAGTTGTTGTTGCCGGTGCTGGGCGGAGTGTGCCCATGCATAAATCCTGGGAAGCACTTCGAAGCCATGCTCTTGAATGCTGGCACAAGGCTATGGAAGTCATAATTGCCCCTGATTGAACCATGCAGGAAGTCGGAGTTGATGTCGATGACCTTGTCGCCCTCTCCACGGCCGGCATCGACTGTAATGTTGCTCATGTGGAAGCCCTTGCCCGTAGTGGAGTTGATGAATGAAACATTGTTGACATTAACCTTTCCTGCTATGTTGTCAAGACTGTTTCCAGTGATTGAAGCAGCCATCTTGAGGTTGAGATTGTTGGCTGGATACTTGCTGTCAAGATTGAGCTTGGCAAAGTTCACATTCTTGGCCTCAATGTCAAAGTCGTAGACCGAATTAGGTCCATCGAGAGTGGCGACACCGTCCAGATTGACTTTGCCGTTGGCATCGTTGATTGCGAGCACGCCCTTGTAGGTGTTGTTCTCTACATTGACATCGGCATCAATGTTGTGATATCTATAACCCTTGAAATCGACATAGTCGACCTTTCCCACAAGATTTCCGGCAAATTTATTGCCATCATATACAGTTCCGTCGACCGTAGCATTCATAGCCACCATGCCCAGCAGGTCCTCTTTGTTCAAAAGATTGCCAATATTCAATCCCGAGGTTGAGACCACTGCATCAATGAGCTTTGCGCCTTGATTGCTTGCAAAGTGGCCTTTCAGGGCGACATCGCCCAGCGACGTGTCGAGATTGATATCACCCAGAACATTGTTGATATTACCACGCGCCGAACCCTTGAGGTGGATGTCGCCGCACTTGTCGACGATGGCTTGAGCATTGTCGGGCAGGTGCGCATAGTTTCTCGTGAGCCTCGACAGCTCGCCACCCGAGGCAGTCAAGTCGATGTTTTTGACATCAAAGTCCATTTCGCGAGGCGTGCGGTAGTTCTCCATAATAGCCTCGAGATCTAGTTTGATGTTACCATTCTGCGCATCGGCCACAAGTTTCCTCACGTCAATCTTGTCGCGCGAAACCGTTGCATCGACAGTGAAGTTCACTGGGTCGACATATTGAGCCAACTGCGGCACAAAACTCTTGAGGTCGCTCAAGGTGACGTAGTTGTCGGTCATGTCGAGCGTGATGGGCTGCACCTTTATCTCATTGATGGCATTCTTAAGCGATGAATAGTGGAAGGTTGTGTTGGCCGGAGTTAGATGAGTGCCAGGTAGGTCTACCACCAGGTTCTGAATCTCGGTCCTTGTGTCATCGATTTTGAATTTTCCCGTCAAGCCACTGAGCACAAAGCCGTTTTTCTCATTGAGTGCCAACCTGTTCACGTCGATAACAAAATCGTTGTTCTTGATTCGCGGAAATACTAGGTCGGCAGTCAAGTCAGTCACTTGCATGTGATTCGGGTCAAACTGCCCAGCTGGCTTATGAGGCTCGTTGAGCACATCGTAGGCCAAGTCGGTGTTGCGGATTACAGCGTTATTGATGCGGATGTCGTAGGGTGTGGGTGGCTTGCCAGGCTTGGGCTTGAGTTTGTCGATGATGAACTGCAAGTTGGTAGGGCTTTCCTTGTCGGGACGCGTCACTGTGCCATGTAGCCCGTCAATTTCGGCATAATTGAAGATTATCTTGCCCTTGACAATGAGGTCGTAAAGGCTAACTCCAGCACCCAACTTGTCGACCTTGATGAGGTCTCCCCCACTCTGGTCAGGAATATTAACCCCTGTAAGTAGCACTTGATTGAATGGCGAGATGCTAATGCCGTCGATGGTGACATTGGTCTCAAGGAATTTGCTCAGCTCCCTCTCGCCCACTGCTTTCAACTTGTTTTGGAAATAAGGCATGCTGAGCCCCAAGTAGATGATGCCATAGGCCACCACAAGCAATGCCACCACCGTCATGATGGTTGCTCGCAGCGTGTTATAGGTCCACCTGAATGCTTGGTTTGCCTTACTCATTTTCCAGACTCAACGTGAAATGATATTGAAGGGGGGTTATTTCTCGGGAAGCTCTATTTCTTCACACTCGCGCAGCCATAGCGCACTCGAAGCATCACTTGGCATGCGCCAGTCGCCACGAGGCGAGAGGCTCACACTGCCCACCTTGGGACCGTCGGTCGAACATGAGCGCTTGAACTGCTGGTTGAAGAAGCGACGGCAGAAGGTAGTGAGCCATTTCTTGATGGTCTCGGCATCGTAGCTGCCTTCAAAAGCCTTGAGCGCAAGCATAAAAATCTTCTTAGGTCCGTAGTTGTAGCGCACCGTGTTGTATAGGAAAAAGTCGTGAAGCTCATAGGGACCAACGAGGTCTTCGGTCTTCTGCTTTATTTCTCCGTTCTCAGCTGGAGTGAGCTCAGGGCTGATGGGAGTGTCGAGCACATCGCGCAAGGTTGCCGCAGTGGTTTTCTCGCCACTGGACTGAGCCTTGGTGGCAAACCAGCTCACGAGATACCGCACTAGAGTCTTGGGAATGCTGCAGTTCACGTTGTACATCGACATGTGGTCGCCATTATAGGTAGCCCATCCCAGAGCAAGTTCCGACAGGTCGCCAGTGCCAAGCACCAGGGCGTTGACCTTGTTGGCATAGTCCATGAGTATCTGGGTGCGCTCACGCGCCTGGCTGTTCTCATAGGTAACGTCGTGATTGCCGGCGTCATGCTCTATGTCCTTGAAGTGCTGCTCCACAGCAGGCACGATTGATATTTCCTTGATTGTCACGCCCAACGAGCGCATGAGCTCAAGGGCATTGTTGTAGGTGCGGTCGGTAGTGCCAAATCCTGGCATTGTTATGCCATATATGTCGCTGCGGTTCCAGCCCAACTTGTCAAAGGCCTCTACAGCCACAAGCAGTGCGAGAGTAGAGTCGAGTCCGCCCGAAATGCCCACCACGAGCTTGCTAATGTGAGTGAACTCCAGTCGTCGCATCAGACCTGCCGCCTGGATGTTTACAATCTCTTCGCATCGACTGTCAAGGTCATCCTTATCGCTTGGTACAAACGGCAATCGCTTGACTGGATGCAGCAGTTCCAAGTCAACAGGCTTGGTACTGTGAGACTCACACTCACCATCGTCATAGCTCATGGGATCGGCCTGGATTGCGAAAAAGTTCTTATCCAGCTGTCGTCCGCAATCCACAAAGCTGGTGTTCAGCCTGCGCTCGTTGTCGAGAGCCTCGATGTCGATATCCATAATCTGAAGCTGAGGCTCCCTGGAGAATCGCTCACCTTCGCACAGCAGATTGCCATTCTCGGCGATAATAGCATTGCCGCCGAACACCAAGTCGGTTGACGACTCGCCATATCCTGCCGATGCATAGACATAGGCGGCGATGCAGCTCTTGCTCTGTTGCTGGATGAGTCTGAGCAATGTGGCGTGCTTGCCAATGAGTTCATTGCTTGCCGAGAGATTGAGAATCACGTTGGCACCATTCAAAGCAGCCTTTGTGCTTGGTGGAATAGGCGCCCACAGGTCTTCGCACACTTCGATGGCGATGCGAGCATTGCCCATCTCAAAGATATAGTTGGTGCCGAAAGCAGCATATTCCGAAATATTGAAGAAAGTGCCTAGAGGTTCGCACTCGCTAGAGTCTTCACCACCGACAAACCAGCGTTTCTCGTAAAACTCCTTATAGTTGGGAAGATAGGTCTTGGGAACGAATCCACGCACCGAGCCCTTGTGAATGAAAACCGCGCAGTTGTATATCTCATTTCCCTTGCGAACCGGAGCTCCCACCACTACAGCCATGTCGGTATTGATGGCATCGGTAAATTGGCACAGCTCCTCGATGGCGTCCCAAGCGCTGTTGAGCAGCTTGCTGCTGTGGAACAGGTCGCCACAAGTGTAACCAGTTATCGACAGCTCGGGGAAGACGGCGATGTCAACATGCTGGTTGTGAGCCTGCGTCACCATTTCGATGATTGCATTTAGGTTATAATCCACATCGGCAACATTCACACGAGGCACACACGCTGCCACTCTCAGATATCCATACTCACTCTTATTGACGTTATTATAGTTTTCCATATAATATAACTCTATACTTTAACATAGGTTTTAACCTACAAAGTTAGTTAGTTTTTTTTTATTTCCTTATTTTTCCCTCAGAAAATGGCAAAAAAAGAGCATTAATGAGATTCAACTATGTTTTTTCATATTTTTTTCATATATTTGCATCAAAATATTAATAAACCTTCACAGAGAGTAAAATATTCATCCTATCATGCTAAAGAAAATAAGAAGAACACTTGCAGTGCTGTGCTTTATTGCTGTGACACTGCTATTTCTGGATTTTACAGGCACGCTGCACCACTGGCTGGGATGGACCGCCAAAATTCAGCTCGTTCCAGCAGTGCTAGCCTTGAACTTTGTGATAGTTGCGGCGCTGGTCGTGATTACCTTAATCTTTGGTCGCATCTACTGCTCGGTAATATGTCCGCTAGGTGTGATGCAGGACTTCATCTCATGGCTTCACGGCAAGCGCAAAAAGAACCGCTTCACCTACTCCAAGGAGATAAAATGGCTGCGCTATCCCGTGCTTGTGATATTCATAGTCGCCATTGTCATGGGCATAGGAGGGCTGATGGCAATCCTTGAGCCTTACGGCACTTATGGCTTGATTGCAACCAACCTGTTCCAACCCATCTACGAATGGTGCAATAACGGCATTGGCGCTATAGCCGAGCATTACAACAACTACAGCGTCTATCCTGCCCATGTGTGGATTAAGAGCGTAGCATCGCTGGCGACCGCGGTATCGCTGTTTGTCATCATCGCCATCCTTGCCTGGCGCGGCGGCAGGACCTATTGCAACACGATTTGTCCTGTGGGAACTCTGTTGAGTTTTTTCTCGCGTTTCTCGCTGCTCAAAGTCCGTATCGACAATGACAAGTGCATCAAGTGCGGCATGTGTACCCGCAACTGCAAGGCATCGTGCATTGACCATGAGAACGGTACTGTCGACCACAGCCGCTGCGTGACCTGCGGCAACTGCATTGAGAAGTGCCACAAGGACGCCATCTACTACGGCCGTCCTCGCAAAGCCGCTGATGCTACCCAGGCTACAGAACAAGAAACGGAAAACACTCAAACTGTAGACAAAGGCAAGCGCGCTTTCTTGATTGGCAGTGGAATAGCACTTGCAGGAGCAGCTATGGCTCAGACCAAGAAAAAGGTGGATGGAGGCCTGGCTGTCATCGAAGAACAAAAGATGCCCGAGCGCAAGAATCCCATCACACCTCCTGGCTCGATAAGCGCCCGCAACATGGCTCGCCACTGCGTAGCTTGCCAGCTGTGTGTGGCCGAGTGTCCAAATCAAGTTCTGCAACCCTCGAGCGGCCTAGAAACATTCATGCAGCCCATAATGAGCTATGAGCGTGGCTACTGCCGCCCAGAGTGCAACCGTTGCTCGAATGTGTGCCCCACAGGCGCCATCAAGCCCATCACCCTTGAACAAAAGTCTTCGACCAAGATAGGCACAGCGGTGTGGAGCCACTTCCTGTGCATTCCCACTCGCGACAAGAACGAGGATGGCTCACCAGTTTCATGTGGCAACTGCGCCCGTCACTGCCCCACCGAGGCAATTACTATGATTCAGCTCGACGAGAACGACGAGAAATCGCCCATGGTGCCAAGCATCAACGCCGCCAAGTGCATTGGTTGCGGAAAGTGCGAATATGTGTGCCCGGCTCGACCAGTTGCTGCAATACATGTAGAAGGACTTGAAGATCACCGAACTATTTAATAGCACCGAATATAATGAGCAAAAACGACAAACATAACATGAGCCGTCGCCACTTCTTGAAAGTGGCAGGAGGCACAGCTGTGGCATCGAGCGCGCTGCTCTATGCTTGCGGCGATAACAACAACACACAGGATGGCGGCGCCATAGGTGAAGCCGACGTGCCCAAGGACAAGATGACCTACCGTACCAATCACAATACCGGTGACCGAGTGTCGCTGTTGGGCTATGGCATGATGCGTCTGCCAGTGGAAGGCGGTGACTCAGGCCGTGAGAACCCCGACGCTCCCATTGATCAAGAACTTGTAAACAAGGAGATAGACTTCGCTCTGGAGCATGGGGTTAACTATATCGACACGTCACCAGCCTACTGCCAGGGACGTAGCGAGAAAGCTACAGGCATCGCCCTGCATCGTCATCCGCGCGAGAAGTATTTCATCGCTACGAAGCTCTCGAACTTCGACCCCTCGACATGGCCGCTTGAAGAAAGCCAAAAGATGTTCAACAACTCACTCAAGGAACTTCAGGTTGACTATATAGACTACATGCTCCTGCATGGAGTGGGAATGGGCGACGACGGCGTGGAGGAGTTTAACCAGCGCTATATGGACAACGGCTTGCTCGACTGGCTCGTGGAGCAGAAAGAAGCTGGAAAAATTCGCAATCTGGGATTCAGCTACCATGGTGATATCGCCGTGTTTGACAACTTGCTCCAATGGCACGATGAGGGCGATTATCACTGGGATTTTGTGCAAATAGAGCTCAACTACCTCGATTGGAAACACGCCAAGGAAATAAACCAGCGCAACACCAATGCCGAATACCTGTATGCAGAGCTCAAGAAGCGCGATATTCCTGCCGTGATTATGGAACCGCTTCTTGGCGGCCGCCTCGCCAATGTGCCCGACGCCATAGTTGCCGACATGAAACGCCGTGACCCCAATAGCAGCGTTGCAGCATGGGCTTTCCGCTATGCCGGCACTCCCGACGGTGTGCTAACAGTGTTGAGCGGCATGACCTATATGGACCACTTGATGGAGAACATAAAGACCTATTCGCCACTCAAGCCCATCAGTGCCGAAGAGAATAAATTCCTTGAGGGTATAGCCAACAAACTTGTTGCTCTACAAACCATCCCGTGCAACGACTGCAAGTACTGCATGCCCTGCCCCTACGGCCTTGACATTCCTGCCATCTTTGTGCATTACAACAAGTGCATTAAGGAGGGCAACCTGGTTCGCAACGAGAAGGACAGCAACTACCAGCGTGCCCGCAAGGCATTCCTCGTGGGCTATGACTACAATGTGCCACGCCTGCGCCAGGCCGAGCACTGCATAGGGTGCGGCAAGTGCGAGAGTCATTGCCCTCAACGCATCAAGATTCCCAAAGAGCTGGAAAAAATTGACAAGTTTGTGGAGGAACTCAAACGCAGCAATCCGCAAAGCTGATTCAAACTGAATTCAGCCTAAATAACCAATGTCCGGTAAAGATGATGATACCAATCTTTGCCGGACATTGTTGAATTTCAATCAAATAATGACAGTTGCCCCACCAAGTTGAACGACTTGCGATGGTAGGGACTGATGCCGTGTGCCACGATAGCAGCGCGGTGGTCTTTTGTGGGATAACCCTTATTCTTTGCCCAGTTGTAGTAGGGGTACTCCTCGGCAATTTTTCTCATATATTCGTCACGGTGAGTCTTGGCGAGGACGCTCGCAGCGGCAATGCTCATCATCTTGCCGTCACCTTTGACAACAGTTGTGAACGGGATGTCGCCATAAGGATAGAAACGGTTGCCGTCGACAAGAATGTGTTCAGGGCGCACTTTGAGCTGATCTAGAGCTCGATGCATGGCAGTGATTGAGGCCTTGAGGATGTTGATGCGGTCAATCTCCTCGGGAGAGACCATAGCCACCGCCCACGCCAGTGCTTCTCGCTCAATAATAGGCCTCAGCAAGTCACGCTGGTGCTCAGTGAGCTGCTTGCTGTCGTTGAGCAATTCGTTCTCAAAATCGGGCGGCAATATCACCGCAGCAGCCGTGACTGGTCCTGCCAAGCATCCACGCCCAGCCTCATCACACCCCGCCTCGATGCGGCCTTCTTGTAAATATCGTTGCAGCATAGTGAGTATTCAAATAATTGTTTTATAGCATCAATCAACTAAAATGTAATTGGTACTTCGGCCACCTTCATTAGTTTTTTTCAAGATGCCTTTTGCAATTAAATCATTTATGTCATTCAGTGCCGAATCAGAAGAACATTTAGCTATTTTTGCCCATTTACTAGTGGTAAGTTTTCCAAAGAAACCGTCAAACTGCATATTCAATAACTTTCGCTGCCTTTCGTTGAAAGAGACATTTCGATGACGCTCCCAAAAATGGGCTTTACGCATTACCAACGACAGCGTGCTTTGGGTTGATTCTAATGCCTGTTCAAGGCAACTCAAAAACCATAATAGCCATTCGGTGATATCACCATTTCCTCTTTGTGTGCGCTCAAGTACTTCGTAATACTCCTTTTGCAGCACTTTTATTTCGGAAGAGATACTATAAAACCTTTTACTACAATTTTCAGAACGAGCAAGAAACATTTCGGTCAAAGCTCTTGCTATTCTTCCGTTACCGTCATCAAAAGGATGTATCGAAACAAACCACAAGTGGGCAATTGCCGCTTTTAATACAGCATCGACATCGTCGCTGCCATTTGCCCAAGCGATAAACCGTTCCATCTCGACTGGCACACGATGGGCTGACGGAGCTTTATAATGAACTTTTTCTTTGCCCATAGCACCCGAAACCACCTCCATATCTCCAGAACGATATTTACCAACATCTATACGATACATTCCACTCATTCCATTTGGGAACAACACATTATGCCACCCGAAAAGTCGGTCATGAGTGAGTGGTTTGGAATAATTTTGAGTTGCGTCAAGTTGCATTTCAACCACACCGTCAACATAGCGAGAAACTGGTATAAGCCCAGCAGTTACAATACCTAAACGGCGAGCTATTGAAGAGCGAACTTCATCAATATTAAGTTTCGCTCCCTCAATCTCGGAAGAACGAACCAGCTCAAGCGATATATTTTTTAATACGGCCTCATCTTGAGAATCAAATCCTAATGACAACATTATTCCCAAAACATTTCCCTGCTTGGCACGTATTCGCCCCAAGTTATTCAATATCTGTCCGCTATCATAACGAAACTTCCACCAATTTTCATAATCGTGTATATATCGCATACTTTTGGTTTTGGGACAAAATTAGATTTTTTTCGGAGAATAGCCAAATTATTCGCCGATTTTTTTCGGTGATTACATGATTTTTCACCGAAAAACACTAAATGTTAGACTCAACTTAGATATTTCAAAAGGGCGGGCATCACGCACGATGCCCGCCCTTAATTATTCTTTCTTTAACTAGAAATAGTGCTTAGCGCATTACCTTGGTGGTGGTTGTCTTGCCGTTTTTGTAGGTGGTGCGCACGATGTTCACGCCTTTCTCCAGGCTGCTCACGCGGCGGCCGTCGATGGTGTAGATCTCGGTTGAAACCACATCATCGCCAGTGGGCACCTCGTTGATGGCATCCACCTGACCAGCTATGTCGACGCACATCACATACATGCCGCCGTCGGCATCTTTATATTCAGGGTCTTGAGTGTAGAAAATGTAGGCGTTGTGGCTGTCATAAACTACTGAGAAACCGCTCGACTTGAAGTTTTCCTCGCAAATCTGCTTAGTCCACAGCACGTTGCCGTCATCATCAATCTTCACTACCATGAAGTTGGCGCCGTTCCAACTTGTGCAATTGCCATAGAGCACTACCCAACCGTCGCTTGCGGGAATAACCTTCACTGGCTTATAGCCCCATGAGCTGTTGGTTTCGAGTGTAAAACCATAAACAAGTTCATCTTCCCAACAGTACCAGTTGTTGTCGTCAACGACGTTCACATTCATGCGATTCTCCGATGCCGAATAAGCATATTCCCATGCCACCATAGCACGGTCTTCCTTGATGCCCATGGCTGCAGGTCCGGCATCGCCGTCGATGTTGCCAGCCAGGGTCACTGGGTCATCGGCTGTTCTTCCATCTGGACCAACGAAGTTGGCTACCTGATAGCCGTAGAAGTCGGTCAACACTCTGTAGGACAACATCAGAATGCCATATTCGTCAACCTCGGCAAGAGGTGTGGCTACATACATGCCAGTAGTTATAGCTCTCTCCTCAACAACGATGGGGTCGCCCCACTCGTTTGCCACGTCGGCATTGAGCAGCTGCCCCGAGAGCCCAAGCTCCTTGTTGTCATACACAAGAAAAGCGTTACCGCCTTCTGAAGGCTCCATAATCAGCATTTTCGATTCTATCTCCTTGGTGTTCTCGCTAGCCAATGAGCCATCATCGTTAATGCGCTTAATCAGCCATTTGCTCTCACTAACGATTACCGAGTCAGGCATGTTGGGGTTCCAGGGAGTAGGAGTCCAGTTGCTTTCGTCGGCCTTTGCCTTATAATACTCGGTGTGGTTAACTGCGGCATAGATGTTGTTGCCGCTCACGCACATAATAGGATTTATGTCCTCGACCGACAGGGCATTCTCATGAAACTGTCCTGCAGGGAACAGGACACCGTCGGCATCCCACACGGGTTCACCCGTCTGGGTGTAGCGATACATATAGGTCTCGGCAAAATCCTCGTTGGGATCATTGCGAATGTCGGTGTAGGCCAAGAGGATGTCGCCGTTTGGCGCCAGCTTGAGCGCATAGTCGGTAGTGTAAGTGCGAGTGCGCTTGTCGCACACGATAATACCCTCGTCGCCAAACATTTGGTTGCCCTCGGCATCAAAAATCTGCAGATGCAGCTGATAAGAGAACACGTTGTTGATTCTCTCGCCACGGAGCCAGCTCAAAATAATCTTGCCATCATCTGTTCTGATGGTCTTCATCTGTAATTGTCCGTCGGTTCCCTCGGCGTCAAGACGGGTAGCTTCGGTGTCGCTAGGCTGCCAGTTTGCCATCATCGTGCCCACACAAAGCAACATCATTGCTAGAGTAAAAATCTTTTTCATACGCTTTAAATTTAATGGTTATAGAATCAGTTTAATAGGTTTTCCGTGCAAAATTATGCAAATTTTTTATAAATCATCACATTTTAATGAAAAAATATACAGAAAATGGTTGTTGGTTGTCAGGTATTTGTCAAACAATTAAATACAATTATAAACAAATGGATGATGAAACGGCTAGAAAACATTAAAAAAACACCGCAAGCGGATTTTTTCTTGCAGTGTTTTTATACTATGGTATTGTCTTCAATAGACTGTACTTTTGATGCCTCTACTCTTGTCCAACATACACAGGACGAATGGTGCAACCACAAAATCGATTAAGACATTGACCTATTTGATAAACCGTGCCCATATTACCATAGCGAAAGCAAATAATATATGCCAAGTTAGGCCTAGAAGTATAGGGATTATATCGTGACCAATAGCATCCCGCAGACTCCACCTCATTAAGTCCAGTTCTGTTGTACCAGCCAACAGCCGGGAAGAAAACTGCCGCGTTGTTTATGTTGCTCTTGAAAACAAAACCGTACATGCCGTTTACCTTAGTCCATACACTTGTGCAGTTCCCCAATAGTTCATTCATTTGAGCCGTTCCTGGCATGCGCCACTGTGGTCCCCAATTCACATAGGCGGCATCGTCCTCCAGCTCAAGCCCTACTATGTTGTCAACAACGCCATAGTCACTATTTGAGCAGTACTTCGTGATATTATGGTCGTCACCACCGGCATACCACTTGTAGTTAGTCAGTGTAAAGTTAGTCTTTGGAGTGGTTTCGCCCCAGGCGAAATAATCTCCACATTCCGACGGGCTATTGGCACCCACATTACAGCACGCCCATTTTGTCCCCGATGGCAAGCCAAGGTCAATCATGTGAGGATGGTTTCCATCGGGACAGAACTCATTAGAGAAATTCAGAGTTGAGCCATCCCAGGTTGCTTGCATATAATAGGCACTGCCGCGTGCGAAAGATTTATATGCTTTCAGTACGTCAGTAGAGGTGGCTGCGTTGCCGTTGACAATGGCCTTGAGCCGGGCATTGTTGATTGTGGCGTCGGGTGTCTCATCAGTCACATCAAACCGTGGAACATACCAAGACACTATCGTGCCCGTTTCTCCAGCGGGTATCGTGATTTCATTGCTCTGGGCATCGGTTTGCCCTGCTTCATATCCTGAAAAACTTTTTCCTGTGAGCACTACTTTGTCACTATACTTGTACCATGGAGTCATCACCTCAAATCCACCATGCCTAAACGTGATACTCGACTCAGAACTGTTATACACATAGAGAACCTCGCAGGCACACAGGTGACGGAACTTCGCTTGGGTGCTGCCCTTTTTGCAGGTGAACCACATGGGCAGTGAGACTGAGCCATTGCCATCAATGCCCAATCGCGTCAGGGTACAAGTGGCGATTACATCGGTGCCATCGATATAGGCTTCCACCCCAGTCACACCAATA
>JAFSPZ010000061.1 GCA_017451225.1 Muribaculaceae bacterium
AATTATTTTTAGTTCTAACTCAACGACTTTTTAGCTATTTTCGTCCCTGTATCGTCCCGTGATTTCAGAAATAATAAAGGCACCATGCTAATAATAAGCATGTTGCCTAAATTTTGCGGAAAGAGAGGGATTCTTTCTCCGCTTTGCTACGAAAGCGACCTGAAGGTCGATGGCGAACCTGGTGTTCTCATCCACAGCTCTGCCCTAAACGAGAAAAGACGTCCCAAATGGACGTCTTTTTCTCGTTGCGGAAAGAGAGGGATTCGAACCCCCGGTGCCTCTCGGCACGCCGGTTTTCAAGACCGGTGTAATCGACCACTCTACCATCTTTCCGAGCGTCGTTCTTATTTTTGACGGGTGCAAAGTTACAACGAAGTTTTAAATCCTGCAAGAAATAAAAAGATTTTTTTCTTTTTCTCTTATTTTTAAAGCGTTGGGAAGCATTGGAACAAGCCCTAGAGCAATAGTAATAATTCATTTTTTGGCTTTTTTTTAATGTAATTACGCCAACATACATTATCTTTGCACAATAGAAACAATACACATTATTATATAATTAACAACCATCAACAATGAAAACTAAAAAACTATTATTACTTTCGTTTGCTATGGTAGCAATGACTATGACAGCAGGCAATCTTGCCAGAGGTGTCGACAGGAGCAATCTTGATCCAAACACCAAACCAGGTGAGAACTTCTATCAGTATGCTTGTGGAGGTTGGATGATGAACAATCCTCTTGACCCACAGTATGCACGATTTGGTACTTTTGACGAACTGGGCGAGAACAACCGCGCTCAGCTCAAAGAGTTAATCCAGAACTTGGGCACCAACAACCCCAAGGGCAGTTTGGCGCAAAAGGTCAGTGACCTCTATCTGCAGGGCATGGACAGCACTTTGCGCAACACTCAAGGGTCTCTCCCAGTGGAAGCTATGCTCGCGCAAATCTATCAGATGCCACGCAACAGTCTCGAAGCAATGTTGGCCGACTTGCACACTGGTGTAACCTCGCCATTCTTCGACAGTGGCGTTATGGCCGACTTGATGAATAGCGACAAAAACCTGATGTACCTCACCGCTGGCGGTCTGGGAATGGGCGACCGTGACTACTACCTCGAGAACGACGAGAACACAGTGAAGGTTCGTAACGCCTATCTGGCCTACATTGAGAAACTTTTCACCCTCTCAGGACGCAAAGCTAAAGAAGCTAAAAAGATGGCCAAGAACATCTTGGCTATTGAGACTGAGCTTGCCAAGGTGGCTATGACTCGCGAAGAGAGCCGCGACTACAGCAAGCAGTACAACATTCGCACAATCGACCAGCTCAAGGCCGATTATCCCAACTTCGACTGGGACAGCTATTTCAACCTGCTCATGCCAGCATCTATCAAGGTTGACAAGGTATGCGTGATGCACCTCAACTCGATGGCTAAGTTCAATGAGATGCTCAACACTCTCAAGATTGAGCAAATCAGAGAATACTTGGCATTCAAGTACCTCGACGCTGCTTCCAACTACCTCACCGACGAATATGAGCAAGCCAACTTCGACATGTACAGCCGCGCCATGAGTGGAAAGCAAGTGATGCAGCCACGATGGAAACGCGCTCTCAATGTGCCCAACTATGTACTTGGAGAAGCCGTGGGCGAACTCTATGTGAAAAAATACTTCCCCGAGGAGTCTAAAAAGAAAATGCTCAAGCTCGTCAACAACCTGCGAATAGCGCTTGCCGAGCACATCTCGGGTCTCACTTGGATGAGTCCCAAGACTAAGGTTAATGCCCTCGTTAAGCTAAACAGCTTCACTGTAAAAGTGGGATATCCCGACACCTGGCGCGACTATAGCGGCATCAGCATTGATCCAAATGCCTACTACTGGGAGAATGTGAGAAATGCACGCCGCTTTGAGGCTGAATATCAACTTTCACAGCTCAACAAGCCCGTTGACAAGACAAAATGGCAAATGACTCCACAAACCGTCAATGCCTACTATGATCCTTCAACCAATGAAATCTGCTTCCCTGCTGGCATCCTGCAAAAGCCTTACTTTGACCCCGATGCCGACGATGCTAGCAACTATGGCGCTATTGGCGTTGTAATCGGCCACGAGATGACTCACGGCTTTGACGACCAGGGACGTAACTTCGACCACAACGGAAACATGATTGACTGGTGGACCGAAGAAGACGCTGCCAAGTTCCAAGAGCTCGCCAACAAGCTGGGTGCTCAGTACAGCGCCGAGATTGTTGCCGACGACGTACATGCCAACGGCACCTTCACCATGGGTGAGAACATCGCCGACCATGGTGGTCTGCGTGTGGCTTACAGCGCTTTCAAGAAGACTGAACAAGGTAAGGGCGACAAGAAAATTGACGGTTTCACTCCCGATCAGCGCTTCTTCCTCAGCTATGCCAACGTTTGGGCAGCCAACATCACCAAGGAAGAAATCCTGCGCCGCACAAAAACCGACCCACACTCACTGGGCATCAACCGTGTGAATGTGGCAATCCGCAACCTCGATTACTTCTTCAACGCCTTTGGCATCCAGCCAGGCGAAAAGATGTGGCGCGACCCAGAAGACCGCGTAACCATTTGGTAAATAAATAATCCAAGATTATAACATAAAAACAAGCCGCCATTGTAGTTCTCACATTGGCGGCTTTTGATTTTATATCAAAGATTGATGCTTATTTCTTACTACTTAACACTTAAAACTCAACACTTAAAACTTAAAACTCAACACTTAAAACTTAACACTTATAACTAATATCACCTTGCTTCTTGCCCGTCGGCAAGACGCTGACGCACCACTTCATACATCATGATACCGCCAGCTACCGACACATTGAGAGAATTGATATTGCCAAATTCAGGGATAGCAACAAAAGCGTCGCACAAGCGCATCACTTCACTCGACATGCCTTTTCCTTCCGAACCCAGCACCAAAGCTACAGGACCTGTATAATCCTCCTGAGTGTAATTTACCGAATTCTTATCGCTGGTGCCAATGATGCGACAACCGCTCTCGCGCAGATAGGTGATAGCCTCCTTGAGGCTGCGCTCACGACACACAGGCACATAGTTGAGGGCTCCTGCCGATGTCTTGATTGCGTCGCCGTTCACACTCACACTGCCCTTCTCGGGAATTACAACAGCTGTCACTCCGGCACAGTCGCATGTACGGGCTATTGCTCCAAAGTTGCGCACATCTGTCACCCCGTCAAGCACTACAAAGAAAGGATTCATACCCTCGTCAAAGGCGGCAGGCAGCACCTGTTCCACCTTGTAGTAGGTGATAGCTGCGAGCATCGCCACAGCACCTTGATGATTCTTGCGGGTAATTCGGTTCAACTTCTCCACTGGAACTCGCTGCACGGTTATCTCTCTTTCTTTTGCAAAGTTTATAAGGGTGCGTGCAAGTTCTCCGCTCAAGTCTTTTTTGAGCAGGAGTTTATCGATTGTCTTTCCGGCCTCAATGGCCTCGATGATGGCGTGAAGTCCAAAGATTATATCCATTATTTCAATTGTTTAAAAGCTTTGACATAGCAACACATTCATGCTCTTGTTCATGTGTTTTGGGCAATCAGTGAGCGAGCATTGTCGATGGCAGCTTGGTCTATCTCGCTGCCACTGAGCATACGGGCTACTTCAATAACGTGCTCCTCGTTGTCGAGGCGCTCTATGCTTGTAACCGTCTGAGTATCGGTGTCGGTTTTGAACACTCGCAAGTGACTGGTGCCGTGCGACGCCACTTGAGGCAGGTGAGTAATAGCTATCACCTGGATGTGACGCGCTATTTCACCCATCATGTCACCAATCTTGTGAGCAATCTCACCCGAGACGCCTGTGTCCACCTCGTCAAAGATAATGGTGGGCAGATTCATCGAACGTGCTATCACCGACTTTATGCAAAGCATCAGTCTCGATATCTCGCCTCCCGAGGCAGTGTCTTTGACGGGCATTAACGCCTGATTCTTGTTAAAAGCAAACAGGAACTCAACGCTGTCACTGCCAGTAGAATTAAGTTCCACTTTATTGAAGTTGATATCAAAAAGCAAATTTTTCATGCCCAGATTCTGAGCTATGGGCAGCACGTCATGCACAAACATCTCGGCAGCTTTCTTGCGGTTCTTGCTGATAATATCGGCCTTACTTGCAGCTGCCTTCTGCTGCATGGCAAGCTGTTCCTGCATGGCGATAATACGTTCCTCGCTGCAATCAATAGCATCAAGCCTTGCGCTGTACTGTTCTTGAAGGGAGATTAATTCATCCACAGTCTTAACATTGTGCTTACGCTCAAGCGAGTAGATAGTGTTCAAGCGGTCTTCCACTTGCTGCAGAGTGGCAGGGTCATCGTTAAGACCTTCTTCTATAGCAGAAACGCTTTGTGCTATATCCTTGAAATCGATGATGGCATTGTTCACTCTTTCGCTCATGCCCTCCAACTCACTCAAGTTTTCCTCGGCGTTTAACAGGGTAGTGTGAATGTCTGCCATTTGATCAATTAGTGAGTTCTCCTCGCTGTTCAACATTTTCATCACCTTCCACAAGTCTTCTTTCAAACTTGTGGCGTTGGCAAGTCGGCGTTGTTGGTTCTCCAGTTCCTCGTCTTCTCCAGGCTTGAGAGCAGTTTCCTTAAACTGGTCGAGCTGAAAGCGCAGATAATCCTCCTCGCTATGGTTACGCTCATAATTGTCGCGCAACTCGTTAAGCTGCCTCTCTGTTGACTTATATTGAGAGTAAAGCTCTTGATAGGAATTTATCTCATCGTCATGAGCAGCTATGCTATCAAGTATCGACAGCTGGAAAGAGGACCTCGCAAGCAGCATGTTGCTATGCTGCGAGTGGATGTCTACAAGGCGTGTCATCAACTCCTTGAGCGTGGATAGTGGCACTACCCCATCGTTGACAAACGCACGGGAGCGACCATTAGGGTTTATCTCACGGCGGGCTATGAGTTCGCCGTCATAGTAATCGAGGTCGTTGTCATCAAAGAATGACTTGAGATTGTAATTCTTTATGTTGAAAGACGCTTCAACAATCGTTTTACGCTCCTTGTCGCGAATTGACGACGAGTCGGCACGCTCACCCAGAATGAGCGACAACGCACCTAGTATTATAGATTTTCCTGCTCCAGTTTCTCCAGTGATAATAGTGAGCCCATGCTCAAAGTCAATATCGAGCTGGTCGATAAGAGCATAGTTAGATATAGATAATCGCTTCAACATAACTTAGTAAACAAGCCGACAAGCTACAAAGGCAACTTGTGATTTATCATCACATGTTCTCGGTGTTTTTAATGCGGTTCAGGCGTTCGGTCTCGGTTGGATAAAGAGGATAAAGCAACTCATAAACTTTCTCTTTCTCCGAACTATTGGCTTTAGAGTAAATATTTACAAGCTCATCCATCTTGGCATCCTTGAACATCGACAGGCACACCGACATGGGAGCCACATCGTAAATCGCTTTCAAAGTTTCGAGCTGCTGAGTGACGGTTGCGCGCCCCTTGTCAACACTGGTTGCCATCTGGTCTAGACCAAGTCGATGGTAGTTGTATATCACCTCACGAATGGCACTTGTTTGCTTGTCGGTATAAGCGCTGAGCACTGCACTGCGGTTTTTACTGTCTTCAAATGCTTTCCAGCCGCTCTCTCCCGTGCTCTGAGCCATGCGTACAATATTGCCCAACTTTTCATAATAGGGGTCTCCACCATTCAGGGCAAAAGAGTCAAAATCAATAGCTATCACAAGTAGAGCATAAAAATTGAGTATGGCTGTGAGATTGTTCTGCATCTCCTGCTCATTATACACTAGCTGTTCATTATTGTCATAAGTGAACTCGATGCGAGTGTCCTTGAAGTTGATTAACGAAGTTGTATATGCGCTATTATAAACAGGGCGAGTGCTCTGAATCTGGAGGTCACCCTTCATCTTTCCTGTCGACTCGTCATACTCGGCGACCGAGAGGAACATCTTGCACTGAATCTTCTCGTTTGGAGCAAACTGGGCATCGGTCCACACGGTTGTGTTCAGATATTCGTTAACAGCCTCCTGCAAGGTGTTAAAAATATCTTTATTGGCATTCTTAACCTTCTTGGAATCGACCTCAAAAGTACAGTTCAGTTCCTGAGCCACTGCACCCAGGCAGCAAAGTGCTGCAGCAGCAACTAGTAATATCTTTTTAAAACTTATCATTTCAACAATTTAGTCGTTTCTTTATATGACATCAGTTTATTATATATAATAACGTATAGAGCGACAAAAAATTGCCCAAGAGTTAACAGATAAACAAAAACGCACCTCACAAAATTTGAAGCACGTTTTTGAAGATGAAACGGGTATAGGTTTGGTTGTCAATAAGAACGTATGGATTCTCGCTCTTTAGAGTCACGATATACATTGTTGACCTTGTTGCTGCCAAAGTTGTAAGTGATGCGCAACTGGACCGAATGAGAGTGGATATTGTTGCGTGAAGTGAGGATATAATCCTTATATTTGGCGCTTGAGCGAGTAATGCTCCACCCAAATGGGTCGCTAACCGAAGCTGTCAAGGCGAGGCGGTTATCGAGAACCATGTAGCGCAATTCGCAGCCTATCAGCGACATGGATTTATAATGCACCATTCGCTCATTATAAGGGAAATAATGGCTGAATCGCACGTTGAAGATAAGATTCCGCTGGAGGTTTAGCATAAACGATGTGTTAAGCTCCATTTTGCCGCTCCAATCGCTCTGGTTTTGGTCCTTGAAATCGGCAATTTTGGACTTGGCATAAGTATGGAACACTTCCCCACCAACATTCAGGCTCCACCAATCAAAAAACGAACGATTATAGGATGCATACAGTCCAGTCTTATTGCCGTCGAAGCAATTTTCAGGTTTTGTCTGCTGACTTCCATCTTCATTAAAACGAGTCACATAACTTATGGAGTTGTGATTGTAAGAATTGTAAAGCACTGCATAAAAACCTTTAAAACTATAACTTATTTCAGCGTTATGCGCTATGCTCGGTCTCAAATCAGGATTGCCCGAAACAAAGTCATTGGTAGTTGTATAGTAACGGAATGGGTTGAGGTCGGCAAAATTCGGACGGCTGATACCCATCGAGTATGATAAAGAAAACCGACCTACGCTTTGGTCGTTCCAACTCAAGTTAAGCGATGGAAACAGATAACCATAGCTGTTGTTGTGATGCTCGTTGCCGATGTCTTGACGCCCTTTCACACTGGTGTGCTCATATCGCAGACCAAGTTTCCCGAAGAATGAATTAGTGAAACTCTTCTCGGCACTGACATAAGTGGCATAAGTATTCTCATCATAGTTGAACCCATTGCTTTGAGAATAATCATTTACCCATTGTGTACCCTCTTCTTTGCGCACATTCAACATGGTGCTGTTGCCAATGCCAGTAAAGGCAAGTCCTGTTTCCAACTTGAAGCCGCCTAATGGCACAATTGCATCAAATTTTGCCGAATGGATGCGGTATCTGTTTTGCCCTTCGTTTGTGAGTCTTGATTCGTTGCTCGCAAAACTGGTAATCACTTCCGAAAACGACTTGCTGCTCCGGTCGAAGTAGTTGTAAGTCAAGCTCAGCATTTTGCCTTTGTCATCTAATTGCCAATCAGTGAACGCAGTCAGAGTCAAGGCATTGTTTGGGCGTGATGGTGAATGGTTAAAGGAGCTGAATTCCTCTTCTCCATCTATTGTGATGTCGCACAATTCGCTATTAAGACGATTATTGCTGAAATTGACGATTCCTCCAGCGCAGATGCGGTCGGTGAACTTGTATTTGAAAAGACCATTTAGAGCAAATGACCTATTTGTGAAGTGAGTAGTTCGGCTTGATGTTTTTATGTGGTCATCGAAGAAGAAAGTTCTGTCAAGGTCGTTAATGCCCTTTATGTCGCTCCAACTCGCGTTGGCATTTAATTCCACCTTACGTGTTGTGTGCGACAGGTTGCCGCCAAGCATGTAGTTGAAGTTTTCTCTGATATCACCGTTTGCCCACATGTTGCCGCGTGTTCCCAACGATTCATTACGCGTGGTAATACTGATGAATGCAACATTGGTCTCTGCTGCATATTTTGCTGGAGCAGTATTGAGAAGTTCAATCTTCTCGATGCCCGACGCTTGCAGGTTCTTTAGTTGCATGGCGATGGCCTCATCGCTCATCTCCATGAGTCGCCCATCAACAATATACCTCACCGAGGACTTGCCTGCCACTGTAACCAGGTCGTTGACAACCGACACTCGTGGAATACGGTCAAGAACCTCTATGCCATTCAAACCCTTGGCAAAATCGTCGTTTCTCGTGAGATATACAATTCGGTCGGGCGATTGCTTGAGCACAGTGCGATGTCCAACCACAACCACTTCGTTGAGTTCAAGCACTTTGTCCCAATATTCGGCGATGGAATCAATTGCTGCCGAATCACTCATTTCCTGTCCGTACAGGCACACAGGAAGCATGGCCATCAAAACGATGGCTTGAAGCATTTTATTCATATCACATTGTTATTTAGTTATTTGAATGCCTTTTCTTTGCCTTGAATGAAGAAGAATCCGCCTCCATGCCGGTCGCGTTGAAGACCAATGTAGATGGTTTCTCCGTTGTTGATGATCTGTAGTGACGTGTATTGCCCGTCACTATTTTTATGGTCTGAATAATGTGATGCTCTTGGCGCATCTCGTTCTATGGCATCAGCTATTTTCTTGATAATGCCAGGATTATTCTTCACCGTAATGCCACGATAGTAATTTCCATTGCTTTTGTAAATGGAAATTGTAACACTTTTATTATTGTTGTATCGGCCGTCAAACAAGTTTTCCACATTCAGCTTCGGCGGCTTGGCAAATACTGTTATGGCGGTGATAATACTCAATATGATTATAACTGCACGTTTCATCTTGACTGGTTTATATGGTTCATAAATTCTTCTACCTTAGCTTCTTCCTGGACCTGCTGCTCGTTGACAACCTCTATGAACTGCTGCATTTTGGCGACATCGGCCTCGGCGATTTTCTGAGCTTCGTCACCACTTGCCCTCTTTCCTTCTACATAAACAATGCATCTGTCGTCATTTTCATTGGTGTTAACAGGGTTGAATATTGCAAATACTCCTAGAGCAATTGCCACACAAGCTGCCCCTCTCAAAGACCAAGTCCAAAAGCTCTTATGCGGTCTTACTGCTTCCAGTTTAATTGCCCGTGAAACTGCCATCATTTCTTTTGTCTCATTGACGATTGGAGAGTCGAAATCGCAGTGCATAAGCACATATTCCAACTCCGTTTCCTCCAGTACCGACAGACGGCAGTCAAGATAGAGTTCACACAGCCTTTCAACTTCTTCTTTGGTAAATTGAGAATCGACGGGATTCATTGGTTCAACTTTTTATAGGTTTCACGAATCTTTTTTCGCATACGGCTCATGTTCATCCTCACAGCCTCTACCGTCATTGACATTTGTGTAGCAACTTGCTCATAGTCCATCCCTTCTTGGATGATAAGGTTGAAAATCTGCCGTTGTTGTGGAGTCAACTGCTGTTGCAGTAGTTGCTCAAGTCGTTCTATGTCTTCTATTTCCATGCAACAGCGTGGCACTTCGCCTGTATCTATCGAGGCGATAGGAATTGTCCGTTTTTTTCTCAACAGGTCAATGCAATTGTTTCGCAGCACTGCCACGAGTTTGTTTCTCGCTTCTTGCGAACTCTCAACACCACCTTTGTCGCTCAACTTGAGCCAGGTGTCTTGTAGTGCATCTTGAGCATCCTCATCGTTTTGCAGGTAACGCAATGCGATGCGGTGCAGCTTGTCACGTAAGCCAATAAACGATGATGTCATCAGGTCAAGTCCCATGTCACCATAAAGACGTTTATCTCCCCCAAAACGTAACAGTAAGAGTAAAAAAAATATTGAAAAAGGACAAAAAAAACCACGACCTAATGCCGTGGTTTCTCCATGAATGGGATTTGATAAATTCTTAACTAGGATTACTTCAAGTATTCTTTGCTCAGCACATCGATGATGTCTTTTGCCACCTCGGTTTTGGGCTTGCATGGGTATTCCATCGCCCTACCATCACTGGTGATAATCGTAACGACATTAGTGTCGACCTGGAATCCTGCGTCTTTATTCTTAAGTGAATTGAGAACAATGAAATCAAGGTTTTTGCGCTGGCATTTGCCTTTGGCGTTCTCCACCTCATGGTCGGTCTCTAAAGCAAATCCCACAGTTATCTGTCCCGGTTTTTTCATTTCTCCTATCGCTTTAGCGATATCAGGATTCTTCTTGAGGCGGATAACAGGAATCTCGTCCTTCTCACGTTTAATCTTATGGTCGGCAGCGTTCTCTACAGTGTAGTCGGCAACAGCGGCGCAGAGTATTGCCACATCGCTGTTTTCAAATTCCTTGACTGCTGCGTCATGCATCTCTTGCGCGCTCATCACGTCGATGCGGTTGATGGCTGGCGATGATGTCTTCAGGGCTACGGGACCAGCAATTAACGTTACCTCGGCGCCACGTGAAGCACACTCCTCGGCGAGGGCGAATCCCATTTTCCCAGATGAGAAATTGCCAATAAAACGTACTGGGTCGATCTTTTCGTAGGTGGGACCAGCAGTAATCATCACCTTCTTGCCAGCTAGGTCTTGGCCTTGCTCAAAGAAGCGGTCAAGCACCTCGAAAATCTTCTCGGGCTCTTCCATGCGTCCCTTGCCTATCAAGTGGCTGGCAAGCTCACCGGCGGCAGGCTCGATGATATGGTTGCCATAACTCTTGAGAAGCTCCAAGTTGCGAGTTGTGGTGGGATGCTTAAACATGTCAAGGTCCATTGCGGGAGCAACAAAAACTGGCGCCTTAGCCGAGAGATAGGTGGTCACTAGCATGTTGTCGGCCACGCCGTGAGCCATCTTGGCTATGGTAGAAGCTGTTGCAGGCGCTATCACCATAGCATCGGCCCAAAGACCCAGGTCCACATGACTGTTCCATTGCCCGGTGTTGGCAGTGAAGAACTCGCTAATCACTGGTTTGCCACTAAGCGTCGAGAGAGTTACAGGCGTGATAAACTCCCTGGCGTTTGGTGTCATTATAACTTGTACGCTGGCACCAGCCTTGACAAACAGCCTCACCAGCGAGGCAGCCTTATAGGCAGCAATTCCGCCAGTGATTCCCACTATTATGTTTTTTCCTTTCAACATTCAAATAAGTGTTTAGTGTTTTTCTCTCCTTACTTAAACTGTATTGTGCCAGGACTGTTGCGCTGCTTCATCTTGATGTATATTTCACGCAGCACATTTTTGGTGTCTTCAGCAAAATCTCGGTTCTGAATCCAGTCATAGTATTGTGGAGTCTTAGTGAGAACCTCTTCAACGCTCTTGCCCTTGTGTTGCCCAAAATTAAACACAACCACACCCTGCTCATCACGAACAAGACGACCTGCAAGGTCCACATTACGGTTGTGGCTGGAGTAATCCGATAGGAAGTCTACATCGTTCTGCAAATCATCGCCATACCTGTCAAGCTGAGCCTTGAGAACCTCATAGGTGGCACGAGTGTCGGCATTAGCCGAATGGGCATCTTCCAGGTTCTTTCCGCAGTAGAACTTATAGGCAGCAACAAGATTTCGAGGCTCCATCTTGTGGAAGATAGTCTGCACATCGATAAACTTGCACTTGTTGAAGTCAACCTTGATTCCTGCGTTAAAGAACTCCTGTGCCAGCAATGGTATGTCAAAGCGGTTGCTGTTGAAGCCTGCTATATCACATCCCTCAAAGATTTGTGCCAGACTCTTTGAAACCTGCTTGAAAGTAGGGCAGTCCTTCACATCCTCGTCATGTATTCCATGAACAGCACTTGCTTGTTCAGGAATAGGCATCTCGGGATTTAGGCGGCGTGTCTTCTCCTCTTCTCTACCGTCGGGAAAGACCTTAATGAGAGAAATCTCCACAATGCGGTCCTTGGTTATGTTCAGTCCCGTTGTCTCGAGATCGAAGAAGATGATAGGGCGTTTTAAGTTGAGTTGCATGTTCCTTGAGAGTTAGTTTGAAAAACTACTAACTAATTACTAAAAACTAATTACTGATAACTGAAAAACTGGCAACTATTACGCCATCACCATCATTGGCATGAGCAGTACCAGCAGGTCTTCATTCTCGCGCTGCTCGGCAGGCTTGAAGATTCCAGCGCGGGAAGGATCCATCAGGTCAACTGTCACCATGTCGTTGCCAATGTTGTTGAGCACATCGATAATGTTGTCGTCGTTGAAGCCTATCAGCATCTCGGCGCCAGTATAATCGCATGCTACAACCTCCTCGCTCGACTTAGAGTAGTCGATGTCTTGAGTGGACAGGTGAATCTGGTTCTCCTTCAAGTCAAATTTTACAAGACCACCAGGACTTGCTGTTACCGACACACGCTTGATGGCTGCAAGCATTGTCATGCGGTCGATTGTGAGTGTATATTCGTTGTCCTGTGGAATCACCGAGTTGTAGTTAGGATAACGGCCATTTACAAAGCGGCACGACATTGAATAGTCGGCACTCTCAAAGGTTGCACTCTTCGAGTCGATGGTGATTTTCACGTCACCCTCCTGCTTGTCAAGGATGCTTGCGAGAATAGTCGCAGGCTTGGTTGGCAGAATGAACGACTGCTCCAGACCAGTGTTCAGGCCAAGCTCACGGAAGCGAACGAGTTTATGCGTGTCGGTAGAAACAAAAGCAATCTCATTCGGCTTGATATCCCAGAAGATACCCATCATCATTGGTCTTAGCGACTCTGTTCCTACAGCAAATACTGTCTGCTGAATGCCTCTGGCAATCTTCTCAGCTGGCAACACCATTGTTTTGGCATCACCCTCGCTTTTTGCCTTGGTGGGGAACTCATTTCCGTTGAGACCAATGAAGTTGAACTCACCGTTCATGTAAGTGATGTTGATGGCGAGGTTCTGGTCATCGATTTCCACGGCCAGTCCCTGATCGGGAAGCTCTTTGAGCATGTCGAGCAACTCTTTCACACCAGCAGCAAACTTGCCACTACCTTCGGCATTGGTCACCTCCACATGGGTGGTGAGTGTTGTTTCCTGGTCACTGGCGGTAATTACAAGATTGTTGCCGCTCAGGTTGAAAAGGAAATTGTCAAGGATAGTGATTGTGTTTTTAGAGTTAACCACTTTACTCACTGCCTGCAAGTGAGTGAATAACAGTTTACTTTGAATGTTGAATTTCATTTGTCAATATTATTTAATGTTATTATTAATATCTATATATATTATTAACCCACAAAGTTAGTGAATTATTTTTATAATACATACTTATTGATGTAAAAAATCGCACAAGAAGTTATCAACAAGCGTTCAAAACGAAACCTCAAGTAGGCCACACCCCAACACAAAAAAAATCATCACCCAAGCTCACAACAGGCCCGGGCGATGATTATAAATGATAGTTAGATATTTTGTTGCTTATCGATTGGCGGGAACTAACGACTCAAACGAATTGTCATCATAGAATATCAGAATACTCATAATTTTTCGCCCACGATTCGAGCCGCCCGAATGTGACGACTGAGCTCCGCCCACACTCTTAGCAATACTCTGAATTGTGTCGCTAAGCGACGCTCCAGCGGCGTTATTTGCGGCCATATTATCAGCACCAAAATTTATTGTAGGCTGAACTCGACCCACAGTTTGCTGTGAATTTGTAGCACGAGCACCGCCCATGAAGGCGCCACGACCTTGTGGAGTTTTGGACAAGTTTTGTGATTGAAGCGTTTCTGGCGAAATAGAGTCGTCAGCGACAAACATATCGCCATCGCCGAACATCAGCCACATAATATTTAAGGCTGGATAGGCTGCGTGAATCTTAGAGATCACCTCATCGCTCACTTTTTTATTACGTCCATTGAGTAATTGTGAGAGAGTAGGGCGAGGAATCTCACATGTGTCGGCAAACTGCGAATTTGAGATTCCATTTTGCTCTAAGAACAATTTTAAGCGCGAAATTATGTCCATAATGCGATTAACAATTACAAATTTTTCGTTTGCAAATTTACGTCAAGCTGTTGAAAAAACCAAATTTTTAAACATAAATCTCGGAATTTACATTTTTTATTCGTGAAATTTGAGTTTGAATTTACATCAAGCAGCATCTGCCTTACACATTAAAGCAATACTTAAATAATAATCAATTATATATTTATCTACCAGCATTTTAAGTAGTATAATTACACCGCAAAATAGCAACATCGCCCAAAACGAGACATTTTTATAAGGAAACGCTACATATAGCCATATTTAACAATCTGATTTTCAGTAAATTTTATTAAATGCAAACAATTGTTAAACGCCATTTTGTTCCTATTTGCAAATTTTAAAAACGCAAATTTAAAAATTAACATTGCATCAATCACCCGAAATTCGCATTTCGGATACCAGAATTTGCCATTTAGGTTTGTAAAACCACGGCAGTCCATGGCGATTAACTTTAGTAAACCACCGATGGTAATCTTACCATTTTGTTCAAAAATCAAGATTCTTTGCAATAAATTTTGACAATACTGCCCCATTGGCCAGATATTGAATTCTCAGGCACTTAAAACAAGCTCTTCTACCCCGCTCTTCCATCCGCAAAACACCGATTATCAATGGGTTTGTAGGCTCTTATGCCCAATCCTTAACGCAATCTCAAAATAGGCCAGAAAAGTGCCAAAAAGGGCATTTTTGAGCCCTTTCCACTACCACTTTGGGCTTACCATTGGGCATTTTGTGGGCAAAAAGGCCATTTAAAGCCACTTCTTACATTTTTCTGGCCCGTTTCAAGCGGTCTATCACCAACTATTACCCCACCATCTGGCGTGAATGAAACACATCTCAAAAGCGCGAAATCCATCCCAGGCATCACGACAGTGTAACAACACCCCAAGCGCCCTATCCCACCCCGCATTTTTTCTATCCATTCTACCGACACGCTGAAACAGAATCAATTCTCACGAGGTTAAAATTTAACAAGAAAGCCCCATATAGGAAATTTGGACCATTGACACAAATTGACAAAAACACAAGAAACACCCCAACCACCCCACCCTCTCCAACTGCTGGACCTGTCCTAATCGTCGCCAATAATCATGCCAACTATAGTTTCGTTTTTTATTTTGAAGTTTGAATATAATCGAGATATTTGTTATATTTGCAACTGCTATGTGGCAACAACCAGAATATACATTTTAAGATATGAGGATTGAACACAAAGTTATTTCACAGGACGAAATTTGGAAATATAAAGTCGTGAACGTGGGAGCTGTTGTCGAGGCCCAAGTGTGGTATAACAACGATGGCACAATTAATGAGGAGAACACCTATACCACCAACTATTTGACACCTCCACCACTTCCATCATCTTCCAAACAAGCCCCAGCCTTCCAGCAATTCGTGCAAGCACAGCCCCCCAAGTCACTCAAGGAGGATGAAGACGAAGACTTCGATCAGGATGAAGAAGATTTTGATGAAGATGAAGAAGACTTCGACGAAGACGAACGAGACGACTATCATGAATTTACAGCCTACAGAGTATCTGGCGATGGCAATGCTTTGTTCCCCGACAAGATTATTATTGAAGGCGACAACATGACCTACCGCAAAGGTCGCGTGATAGGATATAAAGAAACTACAATTAAACGCAGCGCTATCGGCAGCGTGTCGCTCGACAAGCACCTCCTCTTTGCCGACATTATCATTGAGACCAAAGGCGGCGGAGTGATAAAAGCTCACGGATTCAGCCGTGGCGATGCACAAGAAATAGCCGACTTGCTTGAATAGCAAGTCCAGTTACCATAACATAAAAAATATAGCGGCTACCAGTTTCTTGGCAGCCGCTATATTTTATTGCTTGAGTTCCTGCTTGAGATATCGAGCTGTGATTGACGTTTTGCTACGGGCAACCTGCTCGGGAGTGCCAGCAGCCACTAGCTCTCCTCCTCCCCTGCCCCCTTCTGGGCCAAGGTCGATAATGTAGTCGGCGCATTTTATCACATCCATATTATGCTCTATGACAATCACAGTGTTTCCTTTTGCCACTAGTCGGTTGAGTACGTTAAGCAGAATTTTGATGTCTTCAAAGTGAAGTCCTGTCGTTGGCTCGTCAAGAATGTAAAGCGTTTTTCCTGTATCTTTCTTTGAGAGTTCTGCTGCCAGTTTCACTCGCTGGCTCTCTCCACCCGAGAGAGTGCTTGAAGGCTGACCTAGCTTGATGTATCCCAATCCCACATCCTGGAGGACCTTTATTTTGTGAAGAATGTTTGGCACAGCCTCAAAGAACTCCACCGCCTGATTAATCGTCATGTCGAGTACATCGGCAATCGACTTCCCCTTGAAGCGCACTTCCAGTGTCTCGCGGTTGTAACGCTTTCCACCACAAGCCTCACAAGGCACCAGCACATCGGACAGGAAATTCATCTCCACCGTTTTGTAGCCATTGCCCTTGCACACCTCGCACCTTCCTCCACTGGTGTTGAACGAGAATCGGCCAGGTTTGTAGCCACGAATCTTTGCTTCAGGAAGATTAACAAACAAGTTTCTTATATCAGTGAAAATATTGGTATAAGTCGCCGCATTAGAGCGAGGGGTACGCCCCAGAGGCGACTGGTCTACAGTGACCACTTTGTCGACATTCTCCAATCCTTCAATGGCAGAATATGGCAATGGCTCGGTAAGAGAGCGATAAAAGCGCTGACTCAATATTGGTTGGAGTGTGGCATTGATAAGCGACGACTTGCCACTGCCACTCACTCCTGTCACACAGATGAAGGTTCCCAACGGAATAGTGACATCCACACTCTTGAGATTGTTTCCAGTGCATCCTGTGAGTTTTATGACCTTACCGTTGCCTGGCCTGCGCTCAGCTGGAATCTCTATTTTCTCTTTGCCGTTTAAGTAACGAGCTGTTATGGTATCAGCCTTGAGCAGCTCAGAGGGTGTTCCCGAGAACACAACGTTTCCTCCCCTACGCCCAGCCTTTGGACCTATGTCGACAATATAGTCAGCTTCGAGCATCATGTCACGGTCATGCTCAACAACCAGAATAGTATTTCCTTCGTCGCGAAGGTGCTTTAGCGAATCAATGAGACGCTGGTTGTCGCGCTGATGCAGACCTATGCTCGGCTCGTCAAGAATGTAAAGCACATTCACCAGCTGTGAGCCAATTTGTGTAGCTAGCCTGATTCGTTGCCCTTCTCCGCCCGAGAGTGAGGCACTACTGCGATTTAGTGACACATAATCCAGCCCCACATCTAGCATGAACGAGAGACGTGTGCTTATCTCCTTCACCACCTCCTCGGCAATCGCCCACTGACGTTCGGGCAAGACATTGTGCAGATTCATCATCCACTCCTGTAGCTCGCTGATATCCATTCTCGCAAGCTCAGCAATGTTCTTTCCTGCAAGCCTGAAGTGAAGTGCCACCTTATTGAGCCTGTCGCCATGACATTCAGGGCACACGGCACGAGAGAAAAACTGACCTGCCCATTTCTGAGCCTTGGATGTGGCATTCTCGCTTTGCTGCATTTCAATATATTTCACCAGCCCGTCATAGGAGAGAAAATAGTTGCTGGTGCTCATAGTATCGTTTTTAATGGCAAGCCGCTCATCGGTGCCATTCATGATGTCGTCAATTGCCTCCTCGGGCAATTCACACAATGGAGTGTCGATCGAAGCGCCATACTTCTCGCATATTGCCTGAATTTGCCAAAATATGAGCGAGTTCTTATATTTTCCCAGTGTGGTAATGCCACCGTTCCTTATCGACAACGACTGGTCGGGCATTATCTTCTCTTTGTCAATGATGTTGACATAGCCCAAGCCTTTGCACTTGTGGCAGGCACCTTGAGGTGAGTTAAACGAGAAACTGTGCGGAGCCGGTTCTGGGTAGCTAAGTCCTGTTACCGGGTCCATGAGCGAACGGCTGTAATGCTTGATTTCACCAGTCTCGTCGTCCATCACCATGAGCTGCCCATCGCCTTGCTTGAAGCATGTATTAATTGTATCTCTCAATCGCACCTCGTCCTTGGCATGCACCTTCAACCTGTCGACAACAAGCTCCACATCGTGGTTTTTATACCTGTCGAGTTTCATGCCGAAAGTTATCTCTCGCATCTCGCCGTCTACCCTAACGTGAAGATACCCCTTCTTGCGAAGCTGCTCAAAGAGGTCCTTGTAATGACCTTTTCTGTTTTTAACCAATGGTGCGAGCAGATAGATTTTCTTGCCATCAAATGTGGAAAGAATGAGAGAAAGTATCTTATCTAGAGAATACTTCACCATCTTCTCTCCCGAGAGGTAGCTGAATGCATCGCTGGCTCGAGCGTAAAGCAATCGCAGGTAGTCGTATACCTCGGTAATAGTTCCCACCGTCGAGCGTGGATTCTTGTTGGTAGTCTTCTGACCTATCGAGATAACAGGACTCAAACCTTCAATTTTGTCAACATCGGGACGCTCAAGAACACCCAGCATGTTGCGGGCATAAGAAGAAAATGTCTCAAGATATCGCCTTTGACCCTCGGCAAAAATAGTGTCGAAGGCCAATGACGACTTACCGCTACCACTGAGCCCTGTGATTACACTGAGCTTGTAGTGAGGCAAGTCGACATCTATATTCTTGAGATTGTGCACTCTGGCACCCTGAACCGACACGCTATCGGTTTCCTTTCCTTCAAACTTCATTGTCAGTCAACTACCCAATTTTTGTTGTATACTTTCTTGTTTGTCTTACTAAGGTAAAGCGACTCTTTCTTAGGAATCTTCACCTTATATACATTGCCTGCCGAGTTGGTCAATTTTGTGCTTCTAATCCAAGGATTGGCATCACGAAGCTGCATGTAACTTATGCCATGGCTCTTTGCCCAGGATGCCCAGCTTGGAACCTCCGAACTTACTTCCACTATATCATACTCGATGGGTTGATAAAGCTGACCACTCGAAATGCGGTAGCCATATTTCTTGGGGTCCTGGAGGAAAATCTTGTAAGCAATGATGCGGAACACATATCTCGATGTCTCGCTATTAAGTTTTAAATTGAGCGAGTTGCTCTCAAGCTGCTCTTCGAGGTTTTTAGATATTCCTCCCATTCCAGCATTATAGCTCGTGCACGCTGTCGCCCAGTTGCGATATTCTGTATAGGCTTTTCGCAAGAATTTGCATGCCGCCACAGTCTCTTTCTCGACATCATATCTCTCGTCAACTTCATCGTTGATTTCAAGACCATATTCTTTACCTGCTGATGGCATGAACTGCCACATACCCACTGCACCGGCCGGCGATACCGAATTTGCGTTCAAAGAACTCTCGGCCACTGCAAGATACAACATATCTTCAGGGATATTGTTGGCCTTTAGCAACTTTGCAAGCAGTGGAAAATATCGGTTAGCCCTCTTGATGATTATAGAGCTATTGGCGCTGTTATAGATAGTGTTGGTCAGTTCTCTATCGAGTCTTTCGGCCATATCAACACGGTCGAAATCAATTTTTTCACCACAAAACTCCAACTGAGCAGGTATCTCAGGAGCAACAACCTCGGCATATTTTCCATTATTTTTATAAATGGCACCTGAGCCAGCATCGGTTTCTTGCATGCCTGTTTCTGTTTGCCTGGTAGCTGTATCTTGGTTTCTTGTGCAACCTTTGGACGCCATCACAAGAAGCAGACTTATTAGGGCAATAGCCAAGACTGCAAGCAAGGCAATCATGGCTTTGCGACCTATTTTTCCACTCTTCTGCGACTTCTCCTCCACTCCACTTGTGAGGTTGCCACAATATGGACAAATCTTGACACTATCCGATATCACCTTCCCGCAACCAGGACATTTTATTAGGCCCATATCAAGTTTTTTCAATTAAATAGTTTACTTAACTAAGGGCTATAAATCAATCAACAACCCAATTTCTGTTGTAAACCGTCTTTTTAGATTTGCTGCGGTAAAGCGATTCCTGCTTGGGAACTTTCACCTTATAAATTCTTCCCGATGAGTTCGACAACTTGGAGTTGCGTATCCATGGATTGGCATCCCTGAGCTGAGCATAGGTTATACCGTGGCTCTTGGCCCATGAAGCCCAGCTCGATACCGAAGAGTTAACTTCAACAATTTCATAATCGATGGGTTGATATAGCTGGTCGCTCGTGATATGATAGCCATATTTCTTGGGATTTTGGAAGAATATTTTATAAGCAATGATACGGAACACATATCGTGATGTTTCGCTCACTAGCCTCAAGTCAAACGAGTTGTTGACCTGCTGGGCCGAGAGTTCCGAAGAAATCTTGCCTGTTCCGGCATTATAGCTCGCGCACACTGTAGCCCAGTTGTGATATTTCGAATAAGCGTTTCTCAAGTATTTACAAGCCGCTACTGTCTCTTTTTCAATATCATAACGCTCGTCAACATCTTCATTGATCTCAAGACCATACTGCTTTCCTGTTGCTGGCATGAACTGCCATATTCCTGCAGCCTTGGCTGGTGACAATGCATTGATGTCAAGAGCACTCTCGGCAACTGCCAGATAAATAAGGTCTTCAGGCATATTATTCTGCTTTAATATTTCTATCAACCTCGGGAAGTAGCGGTTGGCACGCTTAACGATGAGCGAAGTCATTGTCTGAGCATATATGGTTGCCGTGAGTTCACGGTCAAGTCGCTCGGCCATATCAATGCGGTCAAAACTAACTTTGTCGCCACAAAAGTCAATCGACATGGGAATCTCAGGTGCTCCAACAGTCGAGAATGAAGAGTTTGAACTCTGCGCCCAAGCTCCAGACGAAGCTAGACACAAAAAAGAAATCACTAAAAGATGCTTTAAATACTTCATTTATTATTCTGTTTATTAAAGTTTCTCCTTGGGTTAATTATTCAGGCTCGTCAACAGCTGTTTGCCCTGCTCGCTTCTCATAACGGAGGATGTTGATATCACCACTCAACTTATAAACTTGCCCATCACTGCCTTTGGCCCTGATGACATAGAAATAAACGCCACCACTCACCAGTTTGCCTCTATAGGTTCCATCCCATCCATCCGATGGATCGGTAAACTCTTTAATAAGATTACCCCAACGGTTGTAAATCCAGCAATGGAACTCAACAATCGACTTATAGGAAACCTTCCACACATCGTTTACTTCTTCGGTAGTGCCAGGAGAGAAAAAGTTTGGACAATAAATCACGCTCTCACCAACGTTCACCGCATAAGGACTGCCAAAGTACTCACACGAGCCATCACTGTTGGCACCATAAAATCTCCAGTAAGTTGTGCCTGTATCTTCAAAGGTATATTCAACTTCCTCCTGAGAAAAAGTCATCAATATATTGGTGAAATCTTGATTGTCGCTAACCTGCCACTCTTTGAAGGTAACAGCATCGGTACAATAAGCTGTAAACGTTATTTTTACCGGTGCCGAGCCACCCAGGCCCGAGCCTTGGATTCTTTGCTCGTTGTCATTGTTTCTCTCTTCCTGTACAGCAGTAGTCTCAACGTTTATGGCTTTAGTCTCATAAGTTTCGGTCGTTTTTCTCTCCACCTCGTTCCAGAATTCAAGAAACTTGTCGCCGCTTATGGTGAATTGTGTGTCGCAATAAGGAGCAGGCACAGCAATACTGTTTTTCAAGAACGTCTCTTTTTCAACCACTGGTTGCTCTTTCCATCTAAACTCTTCACCATCCCACTCTCGAGTGTTGTAGGTTATTTTTATCTCACGGTCAAGCGTTTTGGTGCCATCATACTTTATTTCGGGGCCGCTGCCATCCACATGCAAAATAGCAGTACCACAGTCGCTCTCAGGGTCTACATATACACTGTTAATCTTCAAGCGGCATGTGCTATAATCGATTACCCACAAATAAGTTGTTTGGGATTCCCCCTCCTTGATAATATAGCCCTTGCCGGCCTCCACAGGGCTCAATGTAGTCACATTGCCATTGTGGACGACTTCAATATCGTTATATACCCTTTCACCCATATCGTTAATGACAATTTCCTGCCAGCTCACATTGTATGGGTCGATATTGGCTGTATAGTTCATCGACACTCCTTGTGCCGTGTAGAGAACGTAGACTGCCATGCTGCCGGTGTTGGAGGATCTCCCTTCTACATAGACTGGCTTGTTGTTGCCCTCAAAGCTGACTTGAGCATTTGTCAAAAAAGCTGCAGCAACAGTCAAAACCGCAAGGATGTAATATTTAGCATAGCTCATAACTAATGGTGTTATTTAGTAACATATATTATAAATAACGTAGCATTAGGGCTAAAATTGTTCAGCCCTGGTCACACCGCTTGGTGCCGATTGATAGAGTTCTAATTTTTCAATACGTCGATACAGCTCACCAGGTCGCCCACGGTTTTCATCATCTTGAAGGTGTCGTCCTCAATATTGACTTTAAATCGACTTTCGAGAGCAGCTTTCAGCGCTCTCTTCTGCGACTCGGTTATCTCGAGGTCACGGTAGAGATTGGAAGATGTTCGAACCTGACTCGCGTCAATTCCCAGAACATTAGCCACCACCTCTATTACTTGAGGCTCAAGAACGCTAATCTGGGCTTCTTCAACTGGAACATTATCAAAGCGTGGACGTGGGCGTGGACCATACAACAAACGAATGGGCCTCTCCCTCACTCCATACATTGGTCGTGCCTGATGTGGATTGGGTTGTGGCACCGAATCGTCTAGTTGCACCTCCTGTCCTTCTACCACCACTTTGTCGGCAGCAGTAACCTCGGTAGAAGCTTTTTCATTGCTGGCATTTCTTGCTTCACTACCTGCGCATGCAGTCATGGCACCAGTTGTCATTCCTGCAGCGAGAACTGCTCCAATAGCGAGTTTACGGCGGTTGTTGTCTTTTTTCATAATAATATGTTTTGTTTATATTTTCACATTTTTGAGTCGCTGATAGTGGCACACCATCACCTCACCATTGTTGTCGCGCAGGTGAAGGCCGTTTCCCTGGCAATAGCGGAACATGTCGCACTGGGCGCACTTGCCCTTACGCATCCACTCACGGTTTCGATACAGCTCAAATCGGTTGTTCCACACATCCCAGAAACTGTCGCGATATATGTTTCCCTGATTATAGTCGCTGCGTATGCTCAGGCAACCCGAAATAGCACCATCACATCTCACGCTAGCCACTGTGAGCCCAGCCTCACACGAGAAGAAATAGTCACGCGCCAGCCCCTCATAGGCACCAAGGAATCCTTCGCAAGCATAGTTGATGTCGATTTTTCCTTCTAGTCTAGTCTTTACAATGAAGTTGAGCAGGTCTCTGAACTGAGTATCCGAAATCTGCAGCTCGTCTACTCCCGATGCGCGTCCCATTGGCACTATCGTGAAGCAACGCCAGTATTTCACCCCGGCCTCAATGAGCAGTTGCTTGGTTTCTTCAAGGTGGTCGATGTTCCTTGAATTAACGCATGTAATAACGTCCCATGTGAGCCCTTCCACTTCCTTCATAAGTTTTATGGCACGCATGGCACGGTCAAAACTGTGGATATTGCATCTCAACCAGTTGTGCTGAGCGCTGGGACCGTCAATGTCGATTGCAATACTGTCTACTCCAGCTTGAGCTATGGCGTCCATCATCTTCTCATCGAGAAGATATCCGTTGGTCACCAATCCCCACTGAAATCCTCGACGCTTAATCTCGCGGCCGCATTCCACAATATCTTTGCGAACTAGCGGCTCACCTCCCACAGTCGAAACCATGACCGTTGCTGGGTCTTGATGCTGAGCAATCTCGTCAAGTACAGGCAGGAAATCTTCCAATGGCATCTCGCTGGCACTCACATCCTTGGCGCAATCGCTACCGCAATGCCTACAAGAAAGGTTACACCCCAATGTACACTCCCAAAAGAGCTGTTCCAGAGGATGCCTCTTGCAGAGCTTGTCATGCTCAAGCCTTGCTATTTCGAGTCCTATTTCCTGATTGTGATTCATTGACATTAAAACTTTCAAAGTTAAGAAGATTTTTGCACTTACCAATTAAATAAACTCTTAAAAAATGTATTATTGGAGTACAACAATAAAAAAATCAGCCGCAAAGCAGCTGATAATCAATCATTAAATCAATTGTTTAGGAAACAAGTCAAGGAAACAAGCCGGAAATGGCGTCTCAAACTCAAGCTCCTCGTGGGTGATGGGATGCATGAACGCAAGCCTGAATGCGTGAAGCCCCAATCGATTGAGCGAATCTTCTATGCTTCCATACTTGTAGTCGCCCACGATGGGATGCCCAAGCACCTCCATGTGAACTCTGATCTGGTTCTTGCGACCAGTGTTCAAGTGCAGCTCAATGAGCGAGAAGTCATCATTGCTGTCAAGGAGCCACCAGTCGGTGCTCGCCCATTTGCCTCCATTGTTGAACGGGCTGCTCACAACCTTGCGCGAAGGCGTGTCACGAAGCCAGCTTTCGATGTGTCCGTGGTCACTTTCCATAGCACCCTCAACCACTGCCACATAACGACGGTCACGCACATGGGCATGCCAGTTATTGACCAAGATTTGTTGCACTTCAACACTCTTGGCATATACCATCACACCCGAAGTTCTCGTGTCCAGCCTGTGCACCACATGAGCAGTGCAGCGCTGCTTGGTATAGGCAAAATACTGGTCGAGCAGGATTTTCATGTTAAGGCTGCCACGTCCCACGCCCATCGACAGCACACCGTCGGCTTTGTCTACAACTATCAAATATTCATCTTCATAAAGTATCGCAAAGAACCTGTCAAAGTTCTTCATGGGCATGAAGCGAGGGTTCTTCGTCACTTCAACCACCATGTCAGGCTTCACGACAAAGTTATATTGCTTTTCCACGTTGCCGTCAACCTTCACAAGTGAGTGGCTCAGCAATCCTTTTGCCTTATTGCGGCTGATGCCGTCCATCTTCTTGAGTATAAAATCCAGCAACTCCATTTCTTCATTCGCAAGAAATGTAGTCACTTTCATCTCATGACGTGGCACACGTGGCCCGTTGAACATAAACTTTCGATTTCTCATTTCTCTCTTTAAGAGTGACTAAAGACGATACTTTCCCATTAGTCAAACATATGGCGCAATCGGCTGAAGATGCGCTCCTTGGTCGATTGGCTCGGAGTGAACGCCTGTGACTGACGCAGAGATTCGATGGTCTTTTTCTCAGCCGAGCTCAAATTTTCGGGGACATAGACCATAACGTTAACCAAGAGGTCTCCCTTGCCATAGCCGTTCACCGATGGCAGACCTTTGCCTCTGAGCCTCAACACCTTTCCTGGCTGAGTACCAGGCTCTATTGTGACTCTTGCCCTTCCATCCACAGTTGGGATTTCCACTTTTCCACCCAAAGCCGCAGTAGGGAAGTCAATCATCAGGTTGTAGATGAGGTCTTGCTCGTCGCGAATGAGTTGTTCATCGCGCTGTTCCTCAATAACAATCTGCAAGTCGCCAGGAACGCCTCCGCCGGGTGCGTCGTTACCTTTGCCTCGCATGTTGAGCATCATGCCCTCTCTCACGCCAGCGGGAATGCTGATGTTCACAACCTCTTCACGTTTAATGAGTCCTTTGCCGCCGCAGTCGGGGCAACGCTCTTTGATGCGTTTTCCTGAACCGCCGCACACGCTGCAAGCGCTTTGTGTCTGCATCTGACCCAGGATTGTGCGTCTTATTCTCACTTCCACACCCGAGCCACGGCAATTGGAGCAAGTCTCAAGTGCTGTGCCATTTTTAGCTCCTGTACCACGACATGACTGACATGATACCAGGCGTGGAATCTTTATCTTCTTTTCAGTGCCCTTGGCAACCTCCTGAAGGTTCACTTTAACGCGAACACGAAGGTTGGTGCCGTGATTAACCGTTTGACCGGCATCTCCAAAACCACCGAAGCCGCCAAAACCACCAAAGCCACCAAAGAGGTCTCCAAACTGACGGAAGATGTCTTCCATCGACATTCCGCCGCCCGAGAATCCTCCGCCGCCCATTTGGTCATAGGCGTCTGGACCCAGTTGGTCATAACGAGCCCTCTTGTCAGGGTCGCTCAGCACATCATAAGCCTCGGCCGCCTCTTTAAACTTCTCTTCAGCCTCTTTCTTCTCGGCTTCCGATTTGCCTTGCTGGCGGTCGGGATGATATTGGATGGCGAGCTTGCGGTAAGCCTTTTTCAATGCGTCGGCATCGGCATTGCGGTCTACACCAAGAACCTCGTAAAAATCTCTCTTTGCCATGATATTTTCTAATATAAAGTATTAAAGGTGTCAAAACCTTTAATTCATTTGATTCATCTTTAATTACTGCCCTACTACCACCTTGGCGTGGCGCAGCACTTTATCGTTAAGTGTATACCCCTTCAGCACTGTGTCTATAACCTTGCCCTTCTGGTCCTCGCTTGGAGCAGGGAAAGTAGTCACTGCCTCGTGGAAGTCGGTGTCAAAAAGTTCACCTGTCGACTCAATGGGCTCAACATTGTTGGACTTCAGATAACTCAGGAGTTTGTTGTGGATAAGGTCAACACCTTCCTTCAAGCTGTCAAGGTCACCACCTTGAGCTATTGCATCGATGGCGCGTTCAATATCGTCAACAACAGGCAATATGCCCTCAAGCACCTTCTGCCCACCGTTCTTTATCAAGTCCTGCTTCTCTTGCAGGGTGCGTTTGCGGTAGTTGTCAAAATCGGCCATCAAGAAAAGATATTCTTTCTTCTCCTTCTCGATTTCACCTTTTAGTAGTTCTATTTGCTCTTCCAGTGTGGGCTCAACAGTCTCTTCAACTTCTTGCTCTTCAGCCTCTACTTGAGCCTCAGCCTCTTGTTCAACAGCCTCTTGTTCAACAGCCTCTTCTTGAGCAACTTCTACCTCTGGTTCCTCAACTTGGTTTTTATTCTGTTTTTTATTCTTTTTTCCCATATTTCTTAAACTGTATTTACTTTCTTCTTATTTCCTATAGTTGTTATGCAAAAAGTTTGCCAACACACATTATTATAACGGTATGACAAAAACGGTAGTATTTTGAAATTTCTCTTTGATGGTTTCTGCCATATTGACATCATTAAAAATGCCAAAAATCGACGATCCCGAGCCCGACATTGAGGCATATTTTGCACCACCTTTTTCAATAGTTGCTTTTATTGTCGCCAATTCAGGATAATGTGCAAAGACACTTGGCTCGAAGTCATTCTTCACCACTCCGCCCCACTGGCTCACAGGAGCTTTCACGTCATTTTCAAGACTTGACGTGCTAGCCGCTGGTGAAACGCGAGAGTAAGCAACCTTGGTGGGCACGCTCACGTCAGGCTTAACCAGCAGCAGATGCAAGCCTTTTAGATTCACATCGATGGGCGACAGCACATCGCCAATTCCTGTAGCCATCATGGGCTTGTTGTAGATGAAGAATGGGCAGTCGGCTCCCAGTGTAGCGGCATGGCGGGCCAGTTCCTCTTTCTCGATGCCCAAATCAAGCATTTCATTGAGCATAAGCATAGTGCTGGCTGCATCGCTCGAGCCACCGCCCAGGCCAGCGCCATCAGGGATGTGTTTATAGAGGTATATGTCTACCTCGGGCACATCATAATGATTCTGCATGAGCCTCAGCGCCTTCATCACCAGATTCTTCTCAACAGGGCAATCAACTGGATTGCCATAGGTTGTGAGCGTCGACTCATTGCCACGTGCAGGAACAATTTCCAGCACATCGGTGAGGCCTATCGGGTAGAACACCGTCTCAAGGTTGTGGTAACCGTCGGCACGACGCTCCACGATATTAAGACCCAAGTTTATCTTAGCATTAGGAAAAGTTATCATAATTCTCGCTTAAAAACCAAGTGCAAAGGTAGTGAATAGTTTTTAGTTGTTAGTTATTAGTGCTTAGATTTTTTCGGCATATGCATCAACACTAATCACCTATCTACAAAAAAGACGCCAATTGGCGCCTTTTTCCATTTCACGTTCTACAGTAATTTATTAGTTTCCAAGCAGGATTTCATACACTGCAGTGATGTCGGCACTTGTGATGAAACCGTCACCGTCAACATCGCTGGTATCGACAAACGTGTTATCTTCGTTGAGGAAGTAATCATAGAGCGCTGTGATATCAGCCGAATTTACACTTCCGTCGCAATTCACGTCGCCAGTAATAGTCGCCTGCTGCTCAATCACTTCCATGTTCACAAGCCATGAGTTGTCGGGAGTTTGCATGATAAGGTTTGCTGCCACCGAACCTATGTTTGGGTTAATCTCATAGAGGTAGCTCTTCTGGTCATTGAGCACCACAGCCCAGTAAAACTTACCTGTGCGCTTGTCATAGGTCATAGTGCTAGGGTTGGTCGAAATATTGTCCTCAAATCCAAGGTCGCCCATTGGGAACACCTCAATCTCACCAATGGCGCCAGGATTGGCGGTACTGATGGCATAGAGCCAACCGTCTTGTCCCACACCGTAGAGAATGCCCTGATCGCTGAAAGCAATGGCTGCCATTGGGATTGAAGCTGTGCCAATTATATTTCGTGTGGGCGTATTGGTCGAGAAGTCAATCTCGGCGAGTTTTCGGTCCACAACCTGCCAACTCATGTTGAAGTTGTAGAAAATGCCGTAATTCTTACCAGTCACGGGGTCGTGAGCCAAGCCGCAGCTTGAAATGTAGTTGCGGTCCATAGTGCTCAACGCATAAGCCTTAACGCGCTCCCAAGTGGTCATATCGTATTGAACATGATAAAGCACATAGGTATAGGCCTGGTCAAAGTCGTCCCACACTGTCTTGAAATGGATACCCTTCATCATTCCGTCCTCATAGACTGCGCCACCCAATGGAGCCTGATATACGTCACGCCCCTCAGTGAGTTTAGTGAGCGTTGCATTGGCAAGGTCAAACTCATAGATGCCCTCCATGTTGTTGCCATCGGTCCAAGAGTCGGCTTTCACCACTCCGCACAGGAATTTCGGTTGATATTCTCTGGCTTGAGCCATTAAACAGCTGGTAATCACAACCAGCACAATGCATAAGGTTTTAATTGCGTTCATTAAATAAATTGTTTTAGCGATATTAATGTAAATTTGACCGCAAAAGTACATTATTTTGCCGAACAAATCGCCAATTTCGATAATTATTTCAATATTTCAAGCTTTATTGCTACAGCTTTCTGCAGTAATAAAATATTAGTTGTAATTTTGCAACACCAAATTATCACACAAAACATCAACACCAATGATAGGCGAGAGAGGTAGAGCGCATGTGGGACTGCTATTTGCTATGGTGGCATTTGGACTGATGTCGCCACTGAGCAAAGATATCATAAATCAAAGTCTCACTGGACTACAACTAGCAACGCTTCGCATTAGCGGAGCGGCTCTGTTGTTGTGGTGTGCCGCACCATTTGCTCCTCGTCAGCATGTGCCTCGCCGCGACCTGAAGCTCATGGCCGTTGCTGGACTGTTAGGAGTTGTGATTGCGCAAGGTGGCTTTATCGTGGGTGTTGAGCTCACCTCGCCCATCAACTCGGCAATCGAGGTCACATCGCAACCCATCTTTGCCATGCTCATGGCTGCAATTATCATGCATGAGCACATCACGGTCAAAACATCGGCAGGCATATTATTAGGTTTTACTGGTGCATGCCTGTTGATTATGAGTAATGCCCCACAAGCGGGTCACGCTGCCGACTATCGTGGCGACTTGATAATTCTCGGCAGCCAGTTGGGGTTTGCTGTTTATCTAACGGTTTTCCCCTCGGTAATACGCCGTTACCATGTGCTCGTGTTCAACAAGTGGATGTTCACTTTTGCCGCCATTGCAATCTTGCCTGTCACTATTCACGAAATGCTCTCGCTTGACATCCAAGCCATTACCTCTCAAGTACTTCTTGAAATCGCATTTATTATTGTGGTGTGCACTTTTGTCAACTTCATCATCGTGACCAATGCTCAACGAGTGCTTGCTCCCACCACAGTGAGCACCTACAACTATCTCCAACCACTCATAGCAAGCATTGCCAGCATTGGCATGGGACTTGCGACCCTGCGCTGGCACCACTTCGCCTCCACCCTATTGATATTCACAGGAGTGTGGCTCGTAATCAACAGCAATTCAAACCACAGGATTAGGAAATAGACATTTGCTCCATGCGCTCGAGACTTTGAGAGATTATCATGGTTGCATGAGAAATATCTTCGTTAGTTAGGGTTACTCCATTTACTTTATATTGGGAAACACCTGTTACAATAATAAAGTTTTTAAGTAAAGTCACATCGTCATCACTAAGCGAAGCGTCGTAATGATAGGCCACAAATGCTCCCAGCAGATAAGGGAATCGTAGATTTGAGTAAAAAACAGGGGTACTTCCTTCAACATCAATAATGTTGTCTATCTTATTGAAAATCTCGGCTGAGAGACGTGCCAGCTGCTCTTGATTCAGCGCATTATAATCAACTGCCGTCATCAAGAACAAGGATAGTGCATTGAGCCCAAAACCAGTGGTGGTGTATTCTTGCTCACAATAGAGATTGAGCAGTTCCAAAGCACCTGTCTTGCGCTGCATCAGTTCCCTGTAACTGTTGGCTTGAGTCATGAAAAAGAAACCTTGATATATTACGTTTTGCGCTGTATAAACAAAAGCGTAGGGATGATTATAACAAGTGCGCGCGAGGTTTGCTGTGGACATGGCATGCAGCTTGTCGCTGGGGATATCGCACATCGCCATAAGTTCCTCGGTTGTTTGAGCCTCATTTTTATGTTCTTGCCAATAGGAGTAATCACCAGCCTCTCCAGTAAGTCCGCTGTCGTCAACAACTGTTGACGGCCACATTGTGAGCCCATCGTGTTGCTGTGCATAATTAGCAAGAAGTGGAGTCGCACGTACAGGAGCCTCGCGTTCAATCTCAAACTGGGGGCGATTTAAAGGTTCATCTTTTTTGTCGCATGCCGTCATCATCACAGCTATTGCTGCAAACAACATAAAGTTCAGTTTTAGTGTCATAATCTCAAAATTTAATAGTCATTTCTATTCTATTAATGCACAAAGTTAGAAATCTTGCATTATTTTTGCAAAAAAGTGCCATTCTTGATGCAAGATTTTTGATTTTGCTCATTCTAATAATAAAACGATTATGACAAGAACAACACAAATATTATTTAAACTGCTGATGATGCTCGCAATTGCAGGCATTTCGCTTAACTCGTGTGAAAAACAAAGGTTGCCTGGTGATGGTGATTGGTATCCAATGGAATGGAATGATGTGAGCGGACTTTCAATGGTTGACAATGCGTATCAAGTGCCGGCAAGCGGTGGCAG
>JAFSPZ010000062.1 GCA_017451225.1 Muribaculaceae bacterium
TCTGCGCAAACGTGGTGAGAAAGACGGTCTCAACGACCTCATCAACTTTGGCGATCAGCTCGAAGGCGCTTGCTTCGATACTCTCAACGCAGGTATCGTAACTAAGGACCTCGTTAACCTCATGGAAGGCATCGAGCCCAAGCAGGTTAACAGCCTCGACTTCATCAAGGCTATCCGCGCCAACCTCGAGAAACGTCTCGGTTGCTAATCACACCATTACTATCAGAAACAAAAAACACCGGCATTTTTGTCGGTGTTTTTATCTTTATTAATTCATTATGATTAGTAGAATTTCTCACCCATTTCGGTCATAATTGACGGGATGTCGATTGACTGTGGACAGTGGCTGGCGCAGCTACCACAATTGAGGCATTCCGACGGTGGACTGATTGATTCCACCTTAGCCAGCAGGTCTTTTAAGCCAAAATCGCCATCAATTTTGTATTTGTTATAAAGTTTCAAAAACTCTGGAATATTGATGCCCATTGGACAGTCGTCAGTACAGTAACGGCACGCTGTGCAAGGAACTTGCATCTGAGACTTAAACATTTCCATAGCGCGGAAAAGTAGGTCGCGGTCGGCTTCGGTGAAGTTGTTGTCATCATCAAAGGTTCGCAAGTTGTCTTCTACCTGCTCCATCGTGCTCATGCCGCTCAGTATCACCTGCACTTGTGGAAGCGAGCGCACAAAACGGAACATCCACGATGCCAGCGACCAATCGGGATGAGCCTCACGCAGCATCGCCTCGGCCTCGGGCACTAGACGAGAGAGCCGTCCACCTCGCACAGGCTCCATAACAACAATGGGAATGTTGCGTTCCTCAAGAATCTTATACTCCTCTTGTGTGTGAGAAAATAGCCAGTCGAAACAATTGAGCTGAATCTGGGCAAAATCCCAATCATACTGCTCCACAAACCACTTCAACGACTCAATGCTGGCATGACACGAGAAACCGAGGTTGCGAATGCGTCCTTTCTCTTTCTGCTCAATGAGATAGGCCACACTGCCATCCTCCACATAAGGATGGATTGTATTGTCGCCAATGGCATGGATTAGATAGAAATCGAAATAGTCGGTCTTGAGCTTCTTGAGCTGAGTCTCAAACACATGGCGATAATCGGGATTGAAGCCAATGTTGAACTTGGTGGCAAGATAAAAACTTTCACGGGGATAGCTGGGCAGCACCTCACCAAGGAACGTCTCACTGTCCTCATGATGATACATGAAAGCGGTATCGTAGTAGGTCACACCACCCTTCATGGCACGGTCAATCATGGCACTGGACTTCTCACGGTCGATGCGTCCGTCTTTCTCGGGCAATCGCATATTGCCAAAGCCCAAGCGGGAAATGGTAATATCTTTATATTCCTTGTATTCCATAATTATTTTTAAAGACAATTAAGGACGAAGTGGCATTTTTTCTTTTTTATTAAGGACAATTTTGCACCGCAGTCAATTGTCAGAATATCATAGTATCTAATGCAAAATAATCTTGTGCTTAGTTGTCTTCCCAAATTAACATTTTATTTCTTAAGGAGATAACGTAAAATCAGGTATCCACCCACAATCTGAATCGAGCATCCAGGCCAGCCAAGAATGATATCTTGCGAAGCCTTCTCGATTGCCCCAGTCATAGCCCACTCGGCAAGCGAGCCAATGAGCTGATAAGCGATAACAGCCAGTGCAACTGTGAGCAAGGTCACTTTATTGGTCTTCTTGGCTATCATTGCAGCTGCCACAGCAAGTGTCACACTCTTGATGAGGATGATGGGCAATGCAGCAGCAGGTGGCATGCCAAACAATGCGCTGTTGACCAATGGTGAAAGTACAGCAGTTGTTAAACCTACTGTGAATCCATATTTATAGGCTGCTACTAAAGTGAAGAAATAGATGGGCAGGAAAATCAGTCCGCCCTGTGGCATTAGATGGCATAGCTGGGGCAAAGCAATGTTGCCAACTACAAACAAAGCAGCTAAAAGGTAGGTTTTCATCTGGCTGTAACTAAGCTGATACAGCGCAACGTTTTGAGTTGAAGATTTCATGATTTAATGATATTTTTGTTGATTAAAAATTCTCTTATAATCTCAAATGCTATCTCTGGTTCGGAAATATTCATGGTCAATTTCTCAACAGGACAGATATCGGTGCCGTCACGATTGATGATATAGGGAACGACAGTATCATAATCAACCGCAATCTCAGCAGCTTGAAGAACCTGAACAGCCTGTTCGCTAATAAGCTGAGCAAACACTTGGCTCACATGCCCCATAACTAGCAATAATGCAGCACCGCGACCTATCACGCGATCGGCAACGAAAGCTCCCTCAAGCACGTGCTGCCGCGTCGTCACAATGTTGAAGAGGTCTTTCACCCCAGGACTGTGAAACTCCACAATCTCGCCACCGACGGAGCGAAGCACTCCCCTAATCTTGGGATTGTTGAGCATTTTCTTCAAGTGTTCCATAACGATATATAATAAATCGGTGTAAAGTTACAAATAATTTTTATTTAAATAAAATCATTTTATAAAAAACACTATTCTTAAAAAAGAATTGCTAAATTTGCAAAAACATCAAAATATATAGTCATGAAAAAGACACTTTTTTTAATCACAGTTATACTTTGCTTTGCTACAAATGTTATAGCGAATGATTTAGACCAGGTGAAAAATTTGACATCTCGTCTATCTCCTCGATTAGCACAAAAAGTGACATATGAAATAATTACAGCCACACACAATGGAGCTGACATTTTCACACTCGAGAGCCGAGGCGACAAGATTGTTATAGGTGGTAACAATGCCAACTCGATGGCTGTAGGATTGAACCGTTACCTGAACCGCTATTGCAAGACCACAGTGTCGTGGTATGCCGACATCGCCATCGACCTACCCTCCATTTTGCCCAACGTGCCAGCAAAAGAAACTATCGAGGCACGAGTGCCACAGCGTTTCTTCTTGAACTACTGTACCTTTGGCTATACCATGCCTTTCTGGGACTGGTCCGACTGGGAACGATTCATCGACTGGATGGCACTCAACGGCATCAATATGCCTCTCGCCATCACAGGACAAGAGGCGGTATGGTATAATGTTTGGACAAAGATGGGAATGACCGACGAAGACGTACGTAGCTATTTTACGGGTCCCGTTTATTTACCCTGGCACCGCATGGCAAACATTGACGCTTGGTGCGGACCATTGCCAAAGGAATGGCTCGATGGCCAGACCGAGTTGCAGAAGAAAATCGTTGCTCGTGAACGCGCGCTGAATATGCGCCCCGTGCTGCCAGCCTTTGCTGGTCATGTGCCACGCCAACTCAAGGAAATGTACCCCAATGCCGATATCAAAGCTATGAGCACTTGGGATGAGTTTGAAGAGCCTTATCGCACATTCTTCCTCAACAGCGAGGACCCACTATACACCAAGATTCAGAAGATGTTCCTAGAGGAGCAGACTCGCATGTTTGGCACCGACCACATCTATGGCATCGACCCATTCAACGAGATGGATCCTCCAAGCTTTGAACCAGAATATCTGCACAATGTATCGAAACATATTTATGAAAGTCTTACTGCCGTCGACCCTCAAGCCGAATGGCTTCAGATGGGCTGGTTTCTTTATTACCAAAGGAAAGACTATACACCTGATCGTGCAAAGGCGATGCTTACTGGTGTGCCACAAGGCAAGATGACAATGCTCGACTATTACTGCGAGTATAAGGAGATGTGGCGCGACCTCGACGGTTTTTTCGGTCAGCCATACATTTGGTGCTACTTGGGCAATTTTGGAGGGAACAGCAATATTCAGGGTAACGTGAAAGAGGCGGGTCAAAAACTTGAAGCCGCATTGAAAGAAGGCGGCGACAACCTTGTGGGAATTGGTTCCACCCTCGAAGGCCTTGAGGTGCAACAGTTCCCTTATGAGTTCATCTTTGAGAAAGCATGGAGCTTCAACAAAACCGATGAACAAGTGATAAACGAACTTGCCGACCGTCATGCAGGACGTGAAATGCGACCAGTGCGCGAGGCTTGGAAAATGCTATACGACAGCGTGTTGAACATACGCCCTACCACCTTCTGCGGACCACTACCCTGCCAATATCCCGAACTCGACAAAGAGCATGGAAGGTGCTCGGTTAGTTATAATCCTGAACAGTTGCTATATACTTGGGATAAATTGCTTGAGCAAGACTCTGTGACTACCGATGCCATGACCATAGACTTAATATGGATTGGACGTCAATTGCTTGGCGATCTCTTCCTTGCTGAAAAGAAGGAACTTGACATTGCCTATCATGATGGCGACATGGGCAAGATGAGAGAGCGATTTGAGACAATGGCATATATCATCTTCTTCATGGATGGCTTAAACTTAGAGCATCCCTTCTGCACAATGGATAAGTGGATAGAACAAGCACGCGACTTGGGCATTGCTCCTGAGGTCAAGGATTATTACGAGATGAATGCCCGGCGACTTGTGACAACTTGGGGAGGAGACCTCAATGACTATTCATGTCGCAATTGGGCAGGACTACTGAGCGGCTACTACATGAATAGATGGCTCACTTATTTTAACTATCTGACAGCCACAATCGAGCTACATGAGCCCTATAATCACTCTGTGCTGCAACGAGAAATTTCGTTGATACAAGATGCATGGCCATTAAAGCAGGGAGCTACAGCTGCTTCATTCACCAAAGGAAATAGCTTGATTGCCACATGTAGAACTATCAACGAGATGTTTAGAGAGGAATTCAAGAAAATCATGATGACTAATCGGTAGTGGCTTCTTCCCATTTTGATAGCACAAGCTCTAGTTTCAACGTGTCGATAAACGTGCCCGCTCGATAGACTTCTTTGCCTTCGAAAAAGACTAAAACTGTGGGAGCAGTAGCAACAAGAAACTCACCTGCAACCTCGGGCACCACGAGCAACTCCACACGAGCAGAGCACACGCTGTCATAACGTAGGACTAAATCTTCTATCTTTTCGAGCATAATAGAGCACAAGCCACAATCTGGAGCCTGAATATATAGCAAACAGAACTTGTTGTCGGCAATAAATTCTTTGAGCCTATTAATGTCATTTATCAATTCCATTGTCATAAAAATACTGAAGGGCAATCACTAAAACTAGTTGATTGCCCTTCAACATTATGAAATTTACTTCACTAATTTCTGAATTTCCTCTTTGCTCTTGCCAGTGAGGTTTATTGGCTCTTTCCAGTTGGCTTTAGGAGCCGACGGAGTGAGATATTTCATTGTTTCACCCGCTTCACTGCCACCTGAGGTGAAGAAAGGAATAACAGTTTTACCCTCTAGGTTGTATTGCTCAACAAACGTGTTGATGATAGTTGGGGCAATATACCACCAGATGGGGTAACCAATATAAACAGTAGTATATTGATTCATATTTTCCACTTTGTTTTTAATAGCTGGACGACTGCTTTTGTCTTTCATTTCAACCGAACTACGGCTTTGCTGGTTGTGCCAATTGAGGTCGGCGTCGGAGTAAGGCGTTTCTGGCTGAATCTCGTGAATATCGGCATCAACCACTTCTGCAAGTTTTTCTGCTGCAGCTTTAGTTGTTCCAGTCGCAGAGAAATAGGCTACCAATGTTGTTTTCTTTTTCATGTTTTCAGAATTACTTTGCTGCGCACTCCCCTGCTCACTCTTGTTGCCAGCACAGGCACAAAGAATAACTGTCAGAGAAAGCGCAAGAATTGTTGTTAATCTTTTCATTTGTTTAATATTTTATTTGTTTTGTGAGACTTACATACTTTCTTTAAGCACTAGGACAATCTCTTGTATTGGTCGAGCACTAGAACTGATATTTATGATTTCTCATAGAGTGCAAAATTACTAAAAAAACTAATTTTATAATTATCGATTTTACTTTTTTTATTGACTATTTTACTGAATGATTCATAAAATCATCAGAAAAAAGCACATTTCAGATATTTTTCAAAAAAAACAGCACAATATCTTGCACAGTTCATAAAAACACACTAAATTTGCAGTCGCAAAATCGAAAACTGGTCGCTTGGATGAGTGGTTTAGTCACCGGTCTGCAAAACCGGGCACAGCGGTTCGAGTCCGCTAGCGACCTCAGCAAAAAAGCATCTCATTACGAGATGCTTTTTTTGTTTTTGCTAAAATGCTGTTAATGTCATATTGTTATTATGCGCGCCCAAATATGAATAATTTCTCAAAAATATTCTGTTTGTGTTGAAAAAATACCAATAAATTATTTTATTTTTAGATTTCTTTTTATTAATTTTGTGTCGATTTTTATAAACTATTATTTTAGTTTCTTGTAATAAATACTTAAGCCGTGATAATACACTATGCATTACTTTAAATTACAATCTATTAGCGTGATATTTAAAGCAAAATACTAATTATATTAACAAAAATTCATTAACAATCTAAACAGATGCATGATGAGAAACTTTAAATTAATGTCATTGCGACTTCTATTCTTGCTGTCGGTGATGACCATTTGGTCTTCATTGACCGCACAACCTATTATGGTTGCGCCTCTTGCTGAAGCCAGTGGTGGTGATAAGGTTGCCGCCGCACCGCAATCAACAGGCAAGATTGTAGTCACTGGACGTGTTACCGACAAGAACGGTGAGCCGTTGCCTGGCGCATCGGTTACTGCAGGTGACCAAGGTACCATTACAGACATTGATGGTAACTATAGCATTTCGCTTAAAAGTCCAGCCACATTGTCTTATCAATTTGTGGGTTATTCAACCCAAGAGATCAAGATTAGCGGTTCTTGCACTCGCAACATTGTCTTAGATGAGGATGAAGTTCTTCTGAATGAGATGGTTGTTGTAGGCTATGCTACCCAAAAGCGTATCAATCTTACAGGTGCAGTGAGTACAGTTGATGTGGCTAAACAATTAGAGGCACGCCCTATTACTGACATTGCTCGCGGTCTGCAAGGTTCTGCTCCTGGTTTGACTGTACGCACTGCGACAGGAGAACTTGGTACCGATCCAACCATGAAGATTCGTGGTATAATAGGTTCGGTTAATGGTAGCTCAAGTCCTCTTATTCTTGTTGATAACGTTGAGTGTAACAGCCTTCAGAACATCAATCCTGATGATGTGGAGAGCATTTCGGTACTAAAGGATGCTGCATCAGCATCAATTTATGGTGTTAAAGCAGCCTTTGGTGTTGTACTAATCACAACTAAGCAAGCCAAGAAAGGCGAAAAAGTGAAAATCACCTATACCGACAACTTCTCATGGCGTCGTCCCACTGTAACCCCTGAAGTTGTTAAAACCTACGAAGGAGCCGAGATGTCTTGGGCTGCTGGATTACGTCAGAATCCTAATCTCTCGGAGCAAGTTAATTCATGCTATCTAACATGGAATTTAGAGTCTATAGAACGCATGAAAGAATGGGATCGTGTTTATGGCGGACTTAATCTTAGCGATGAGCTAGTTTTAGGCCGTGACTTTGAAATCATGGATGGTAAGTTGTATTTCTATCGTGGTTTTGATGCTTCGGACATGTTTATGAAGAAAAACACCTTCCAGCAGACACATAACCTTAATATCTCGGGTTCGGTTAGCAACACTTCATATACCGTAGGCCTTGGCTATTTGGGACAAGATGGTATTATGAAGGTGAATACCGATAGCTACAAACGCTATAATGTGTCGTTCGGAACCAATTCTACGTTGAACAAATACATAGACATCCGCACTAAACTGCTCTATACTCACTATAAACTTGAAGACCCATATTACTTTGGTCCCTCAAGTTATTATGATGAGTGGTATTACCTGTATCGCTGGCCACAGATAATGCCTTATGGTACTTATCAGGGCATTCCTTTCCGTAATTCAGTTACTGAGATTCAGCAAGCCAACCGTAATGTTAAGTCCAATAACTATATGCGCATCACTCTTGGTGCAACAGCTCATATTGTAGAAGGACTTGATTTTGAGGCTGATTATACATTCACTCATGTAAACCGATATGTCCGCACCAATGGTGGTCAGGCTGAGGGCTGGAACTTCTGGGGTGGCTCAGGCTTGCGTAATGAGGTTTGGACTTTGACATCTCATAACAAAGTTATAAATCAAACACAAAATAGTGATTTCCATGTTTTCAATGGACTGTTCCGCTATAAAAACACATTTAAGGAAGACCATGAATTTGGTGCGCTTTTAGGTGTGAATGTTGAGCATTACACTGAATATGGCAACACTGCCGAGCGTCGTGACCTTTTGTTGATTGACCACACCGAGTTGCCGTTAGCAACTGGTGAGCAGTACTCCAACAGTTATCATGACCATGAGTCTCGTCTTGGTTTCTTTGCACGCCTCAATTATGCATATAAGAATCGCTATTTGCTTGAGCTTAATGGCCGTTATGACGGTTCTTCAAAGTTCCCAAGTGACAAGCTATGGGGCTTCTTCCCCTCAATGTCGGCTGGATGGGTAATCAGCGAAGAGAGTTTCATGGAAAGCTTGAAACCAACGTTGAGTTTATGGAAGATAAGAGGTTCATGGGGTCAGATTGGTAATCAGGATGTGGGTCAATACCGCTTCTTGCCATTGCTTAGTTCGAGCACATATAACTGGATTATAAACGATACGAAAGTTATGTCGTTTGGGCTGCCAACAGCCATTAAGGATGGTTTCACTTGGGAAACTATCACAACAACCGACATTGGTACCGACATCCGCTTGTTCAGCAATCGTTTGGGCATTAGCTTTGATTGGTTCAAACGTGTGACCAGCGACATGATTACCGATGGAGAGGCTTTGCCATCAACATTTGGTCAAACTGCACCCAAAGAGAACTTTGGCGAGCTCACAACGAAAGGATGGGAAATATCTCTTGATTTCCATCATCATTTCAACTTTGGTCTGGGCCTGAATATCACAGCTTACTTAAGTGATGCAAAGACCAAATACACTAAAATTCCATCGGCCAACCGTAATATAAACGATGTTTATGAAGGCAAGGAATATGGCGAGATTTGGGGTTATGAAACCGACCGTCTATTCCAATATGATGACTTTGATGTTGATCCAGCTGGCAGATATGTACTTAAGGATGGCATTCCTTCTCAAAGTTATTTCGAGACAGATGGATGGTTCTTCTTTGGCCCTGGTGATGTGAAGTATAAAGACCTTAATGGTGATGGCGTGATTACCCCTGGCAACAGCACAGTTGAAAACCATGGCGACTTGAAGCGCATTGGTAATAGCTGCCCTCGCTATGAATATGGTATTCGTCTAGACATGGATTATAAGGGCATTGACTTTGGTATTTTCTTCCAGGGTGTAGGCAAACGTGATTATTGGGGCAGCGGTTCTATCGTTATTCCTGGATTCAACTATCTTGAGGCATGGTACACTCACCAGCTTGATTATTGGACTCCAGAGCATACCGATGCCTTCTATCCTCGCTTGACTAATAACGGCCAGTCAAACAATGCTCGCAACTTCTTGCGTCAATCTCGTTATCTTCTTAACATGGCTTATTGCCGTCTCAAGAATTTGACTGTTGGATATTCATTCCCCGATAATTGGATGCGTAAGATTCACTTGCAGAAACTTCGTCTCTATGTATCACTTGAGAACCTCTTTGAATTTGATCACATGCACGATATGCCAATTGATCCTGAGACCCAGTACCGCACTGGTGATGGTGACTATTTAGGACGCTCTTATCCTTATTCAAGGACTGCTTCATTTGGTGTTCAAGTTACATTCTAACCCATTAAAGACAGAAAATCATGAAACGATATAAATTATTATCAATACTTTCGGTAGTTCTTTTATTGTTGTGTTCGTGCAACGACTATATTGAGCTCTCACCTTATGACCAGATTCAAGATACTGAATATTGGCAAAATGAAGAGCAAATAAGAATCTACAGCTACAGTTTCTATCCTGCCTATTTTGTGGGATATGGAGCTACTGGATTGATTGGTGGCAGCAAGTTTGGTAACGGTGACACCTTCAACGATGATATTGCATGGCGCACTCAGGGTGAGTTCACCCCTATTCGTGTGCCTGATACCGACAGTGGTTGGGATTTTAGTTATGTGCGCAAAGCAAATTATATGCTGGAGAAAGTTCAAACAGTTCCAAACCTCAGTGAAGAAGCTTTGAAACACTGGACTGGCGTTTCTCGATTGCTTCGTGGAATGGAATACAGTGACCTCACATTCCTCTATGGTGATGTCCCATTCTATGATCACAGGCTTGGTTCTACAGAGTATGATGAGCTTTATAAAGACCGTGACGACCGCACCTATGTAGACCAGAAAATAATGGAAGACTTTGAGTATGCAATTGCCAACATACGCACTAATGATGGCGAACTCATGATTAACCGCTATGTTGCTGCAGCTTTAGTATCTCGCTTGGCTCTGCGTGAGGGTACATTCCTGAAATATCATAATATTGATGCAGAATTGGGTAACAGGATGATAGACTTGTCGCGTCGTGCCTCACTTATCGTTATGGAGAGTGGAAAATTCAGTATCACTGGCGATTATGGCAAGCTCTTTACAAGCGATGACCTTGCAGGAAATCCCGAAATTATCATGTATCGCAAATATGTTGATGGAGTGCTTACCCATTGTACACTTACTTACAATAATGCCGAGGCACAGACTGGTGCCAATAAAGCATTGCTTGACAGCTATCTTAACAGCGATGGTAAGCCTGTATATGCAGTAAATCCTTCATTCTGTCCCAAGACTGCTGAAGAATTCTTCCAAGGCCGCGATCCACGCATGAACTTGACATTCCGTGACAAGTACTACATTCGTGGTGAGGACTGTTCTCCATTCAATTATTCGACATCGGGTTACTCGATGCACAAGTTTATGAATGATGCCGACACAGCTAGCACTGACCTTAAATTCCGCAATGCCAACAATGTGACCGATGCTCCTTGTTTGCGTTATGCTGAGGTTCTGCTCAACTATGCCGAGGCATGCTATGAACTTGGAACACTAACTCAGGCTGATCTTGACAGGTCAATTAATCTGCTGCGCGCACGAGCAGGTGTCAATATGCCTCCATTACAGACTCTTGGCGGTCAACCAGGTGTGAATGGCGTAGTATATGATGACCCACGTCGTGATCCAAGTGTTCCTTCATTGTTGTGGGAAATCCGTCGCGAGCGTCGCGTTGAGATGGCATTTGAGGGCTTGCGATATAATGACCTGAAACGTTGGAAAAAGCTGGAGTATATGTGCAATGACTATAACCCCGACATCAAATATGGTGCCTATATAGTTTATGCCGATTATCCAAAAGCCAACAAGACCGAGGTGGTTCTTGAGAACAGTGATGCTAGTGAAGGCTACATTTTGTGTAATACAGGAACTGCGCGTCAGGCCCCAAAAGATTATAATTATGTGCGTCCAGTTCCAAAAGATCAAATCACACTCTATGAGAATAACGGCTATAAGCTGCATCAAACCAAAGAGTGGGTTGGAACAGGATTAGAATAATCATAATAAAGAATTAGAAGTTAATAACAATATACATTAGATATATTATGAAACACAAACTTTTATACGGACTTCTCATGATTGTGGGGCTCTTTGCACTCAACTCTTGTAGTGATGACCCTATTGTAGAGAATCCCTCGGGCGAGACTTTCATATACCGCCTGAGTATTGCTAATGGAGGTTTGACAGGAACTGATGCTATTATTGGCACCATCAACGAGGAGTCAAAGACAATCACCTTTGACGCTCCTGCCGAAACCGATATTGAAGCTATAAAATTTGCTGCAAAACTGTCATTAGGCGCCCACCTCGATAAGGAGACCTATGATTTCAGCCAAAGTAATACTGTTCCTGTAACAGTTGTCAATGGTGAGAATGTGGGAACTTATCAGGTTACAATTAACTTTGCCGAACCTAAGGAGACTCCGATGATTACTGCTGTGAGAGTTAAGCTTCCAGATGGAACCGAAAAGAACGCTTATGTGAGTGAGATTGACAAGAGTATCTATATGGGTGCTGAAGAATTTGAAAGTGTAGAAATACTTTCTATCTCATGCTTACCCAAGCGCACCGTGACAACTCTCACCACGGCTAACAACAATATTGTTCAAAAAGACAATCCAGGCTCTATAATGCTAGACTTTATGGGTATTACTAACGAATATCGCTTGCTGTTTGCTGCAATTCCAGTGTTTGGTGCCGACTTCAACAATGGAACAGCCTATACTTTCTGCAACTCAACCGGTAATCTCTTTGGCGATTTTGTTGGTGAGAATACTCGTAGCGCCGACTTCGATGGCAACAACTTGCTTATCGTGTCTCGCGAGGGTGGTCTTAATGTAAGGGTTATACCTTTTAACGAAATCAAGGGTGGCAATCCTGGAGGAACCAGTTTGAGCCTTGATGGAGTTGAAATGGGTACATTCCTCGTAAGTTCTGGTCGCATAAGCCATGGTCACTACTACGTGAGCAACTTGTCGACAAGTGTGGGTGAGGACCAACCACTCAAACTTTATTACTGGGATAACATCAATTCAAATCCTCAAGTACTGCTTGAGTTCTTGGGCGCTGCCAATGGCCCTGAAGGTGAAGTTGACTTATCAAAACTTAGGTTTGGTGACAATTTGAACGTTTGTCTCGATGAGAGTGGTAACGGTTTCATCTACTTTGTGACTCAAGATGGTACTGCCGTTCTGCGATTCAACGTGACAGGCTTCACTAATTTGGAGAATCCAACTTATATAGTACCACCTACTACATTATCTTACTATGCTGCTGTTAACCAGGTTGATGGCAAGGATAATGAATATATTGTGACAAGTGTTCAAGCTGGTATTTACTTGACTGACGAGAACCTTAACCCAATCACATTGATAGAACCTGAGAAGATTCCGGTACGCTGCACCGATGCACGCGTTATTACTTTCGACAGCGAACGTTATCTTATCACAACATCTGCCCGTTGGGGTGCATGGTCAAAAGATGACCCGCAGGCATTCTATGTTTATGATCTTAGCAACGGTGCAACAACAGCACTTGCTATGATGAACCTCGTTGATTGTGATGGAATGGCTCAGCCTCTGTTTACATTCACAATTGGTGGCGACTCACCTGCATCCTATGGTTCAGCACCGTCGGCAAGCACTGGATGGGGTGTGGTCAATGGTATGCTTCGCCTTATGACAGCTGCTCCAAAGGCGGGATTTGCAATATTTGAATTCCCTGAAAGAGAATAACTCAATCTATATTATTAACCAAACTTTGATGTTGGGGGAAGTACTATTCCCCCACATCAAAGTTCTTAAAAAACTTAATTATGAAACTTAAAACATTACTTTTCGTAGTTTTGGCAAGCGTTGCAACTATGGCTGGCGCACGTGAGGCCAACGTGTTTGCTTCGGGACTTATGGCTTTTGAGTGCGACAACGGTACTAATACCGACTTCATGATCTGCTACACCCTTAATGCTCCAGCAACTAGTGTTACCATCAACATCTATCAAGGCGAGACACTTGTTAAGACAATTGAAAGCTCGGGGCTTGCTAAAGGTTATAATGAGCAAGCAATCAATCTGGCTGGGCTCAGTGGTGAATATACTTGGAGCGTGAAAGCCACTGGTGAGGCTTGGAGTGAAGGTGAAACTGCAACCATGGTTATTGACGAGAACAATACTGCCACACTTGAAGGCTATATGAGTCCTCGTGGAATCACCATCGATAAAGACACTGAAAGTGAGTTTTACGGACGAATTTATGTTACTGAGACACGCAATGATGTGAGAAATGTTGGTATCTATGTCTATGATGCTGCTTTCAACGATATTACCGGTCAGGGAAATACTGCTTATAACGGCAACGTTGCTTGGGGCGCATCAAGTGGCTGTACACGCATCTTTCTCAACAAGGACGGCAAGATATACTTAAGCGACTGGAGTGATGGACACCCTGGAGTGTGGCGCGCTGATGCTTTTGATTTGAATGCTGACTTCGTTCCCGTGTTTGGTGGCACACCCAATGGCGATGGTCTCCGTTTCAATGAAGATGAAGTTGCAATAGCTGGTTCTATCCCTAGTTGCTGGGTTGAAGGCACAGGAGAGAACACTGTTCTCTACACCTTCGATGAGGACTATATCAATACAAACGGCAATGTTCAGGGTGTTTACCAGTACAATATTGGCAATCTTGAGCAGCCTTGGGCTGATGCTCCAAGTGCTATTATCTATGACAATGCTGAGAATCTTCATCAGAATGGCAATAGCATGATTATACCTCAAAATGGTGGCTGGTGGATTTCACAGACTCGCTGGACTGATGGTGCTGCTATTCCTTCTCTTGTTTACGTAAAGAACAACGAAGTACTCTTCAATTCTGGTGCCGTTGATCCTGAAATGATTCTTCGTAGTTATTCTTCAGCTATCTGTCTCTTTGACGAAGGAACCAAGTTGGCTGTCTCTAGCTATAACAACATTAAGATTTTTGAAGTAACCTTTGATGACGCAGGTGTTCCCTCTCTTTCCGAGTTGATGAACATTGATCCAGCACTTGGACAAAATTGCTACAGCATTGCAATTGACGCTGCTCACAACATGTACCTCGCTGTTGATCGTGCTAATGCAAGCAGCACTGGCAATGTGGGTGTGTTTGCACTTCCTGTACCTGAGAACGTATGCGAGACTCCTGCTCCATCTGCTCAGAAGCTATTTGTAGGAGGTGGGACAGTTGTCGCTGGTGACGTTGACGGTGATGGAGTTGCTACTGCAGGTGATATAACTGCCCTATACAACTATTTGCTTAATAGTGATAGCAGCGCCATTGTAAATGGTGATCAAGATGGCGATGGTACCATTACTGCTGGTGATATTACACTTGTCTACAACATACTGCTTGGCAGCAATTAATTAATTGTGTTTTCACTTCAAGAATTATGAAAATAAAAAACATAATTTTATCATACCTGCTGTGCATGGGTTTTGCGGCCAGTGCACAGCAGGTGGAAGTGGTAAATATGACGCGTGTCAATACCGACACTCAAGCATATCATCCCACTTTCACAGCCGATGGTAATAGTATACTTACTTCGACCGAGGACTATATTGGTTTGAAAGAAACGAATTTGATAACAGGCAAGACTACCGTGCTTTCTACCGAGCCACGTGCCGGCATGAACGCAAGGCTTCGCGGGCTGACAGGAAAAAGTGTTAATAATTTTGAGAACCTAAAAATTAACATCGTTGATGGCGATAAAGTGACAACAATAGCTCCAAATGGAGAGAATGAACGCTACTTGTGGCCCACTTTCTCTCCTGATGGGTTAAAGATTGCTTACACTGTTTCAGGAAAAGGGTCTTACGTTTATGACACTGCAACACGAAGTACAACTTTTTTGGGTAAATTCCGTGCCCCACAATGGATGGGAAACGACTATGTTGTTGCAATGAACGATAGTGATGACGGCTATAAAATTACAGGTTCTACTGTGATGGTCTGCGCCGCAGATGGCTCATTTGCACAACAAGTGACGCCCGACGATATGATTGCCATGTTCCCTAGCGCTACTACTAATAAGATCGCTTTCCATACCCTCGAGGGCGAGATTTACATAATGGACATTACTATAACCAAATAACATTGTAAAAGCATGAAAAAGTATATATTTCTTCTCACTGCCTTTGCAATGATTGCAGGCAGTAATGCATTTGCCAATGATCTGACTGGCAAGAAGATCTATGTGAATCCTGGGCATGGTGGCTATGATCCCACTAATGACCGCAACGTGCCCACCATCCCATTTCCTGCGGGTGACCACAACGGTTTTTATGAGTCAACTTGCAACCTTGTGAAAGGACTTGAGCTTCGTGACTTGCTTGAATCATCAGGTGCTACCGTAATGATGTCTCGAACCCAGAATCGTGATGAGGATGATAAGGTGCTTACCGAGATTTCGGCCGAAGCTAATGCCTTTGGTGCCGATGCGTTTGTCTCGGTACATAGCAATGCACTGGGTGCAAACTCTGGCACAAACTATCTTTTGACACTCTATAAAGGTAATGAGAATGCAGCTGCTGGCGTGCCTTGGAAACCCGAAGATAAAGAGATGGCGACAAGATGTTGGCCGTTCCTCTATGAGAACAACACTTCTATCTGGACAGCCGGCTCACCCTCTAACCCTATCGTGCGCGATGACTATCATTTCTTGGGCTTCTATCTGGGTGTGATGCGTACTCTCACCGTACCAGGCTTCTTGATTGAAGGTTCATTCCATGACTATGAGCCAGAGACTCACCGATTGCTCAATCATGACTATGATCACATTAATGCAATCAACACTTATCGCTTCTTTCTTGACTATTATGGTGCCGACGCTCCTGCAACAGGCGAGATTCTTGGGTCGGTTAAGGATAGCCAGCGTAAGATGAGTGCTCCTGAGTTCAACAATTTCGTCAAAAAGTCGCATGATCAATATCAGCCACTTAATGGTGCTACTGTAACACTGATGAATGCTAGCGGCACAACTTTGGACACTTACACTACCGACGATTGGTATAACGGTATCTATGTGTTCCGCAACCTGGCTCCTGGCAGCTATAAGGTGCGCATGGAGATGCCTGGCTACATCACTCAAGAGAAAGATGTTACAGTTGAGGCTGCTAAGACAACAAGTTTCTACACTCTGCTCGAGGATCCTACTTACGAACCTCCTGCATTAGTTACAGCTATGCCCAACATCTATGCTTCGGAGCTTTCGGCTGGTGAGAACGGAGAGGGCCATTATGTTCTCTCATTCACGCTTAATGCCGATGCTACCGAGGTGCAAGTGACAGTTTATAATGAGATTGGAGATCCAATCGTCATTGACGCTGGAGCACTTCCTCGTGGACGTAACAACGTACTTGTGAAGATGGATGATGTGAAAGGGAACGCTGTTAAATGGGAAGTAAAAGCTACAGGCGAGGCCAACACTCTTACTGCCCCTGCAATCAGTTGTGATCGTGAGGCATCACAGCTCAGTTTCAAGCAGGCTCGTGGTATTGCTGTGGACAATAGCATGGAGAGTGAATTCTTTGGGCGTGTATATATCACTGAAGGAAGTGGTGGTACTGCTGGAGACCGCGTAACTCAGAACGGCCTTTATGTGCTCGATGCCAACCTCAGTGATGTTACTGGTCAAGGCAGCAACAGCTACGCTGGCAATGTGGTATGGTCAAGTTCATCAAGCCCAATGCGTCCCTCTGTTGGTGAGGATGGAACTATCTACCTTGCTGACTGGAGCGATGCGCATTCTGGTATTTGGAAAGCTAACCCAGCCAATCTCAGTGGCGAATTTATACCAGTCTTTGGTGGTACGCGTGATGGTGATGGCCTCTTCTGGAATGGCGACACCAAGATTGCAGGTTCTGTATCATCATGTTATGTTACGGGCACAGGCGAGAACACAGTGCTCTACACTACTGATGAGGACTACCTGGGCACTTATATGAACAGTGGTAGTGTGCTGCCAAGGGTTGCTTTATTGCAATATAACATTGGTAACGCTGAAACTCCATGGACCGAAGCTCCATCGGCTGTATTGTTTGACAATCCAATTAATGATAACAATGGCTATGCAATCCTCAGTAACGCCAACTGTGTGGTTATTCCACAAAATGGAGGTGTATGGGTATCGCAATATCGCTGGAGCGATGGTGCTGCTCTTCCTTCGTTGTCTTATATCAAGAACAATGAGGCATTGTTTAAGTCTGGTAGTGTTGACGCTTCGCTTATCAGCACTTCTCAACGCGGTGCTCTGGCTTTGAACTACGATGGTACTATGATTGCCGTGGGCGCTGGTGATGAAACTCGCGTCTTTAATGTGACCTTCAATGGTGACGTTCCATCAATCACTCCATTGTATATCATCGACCATGGTCTTGGTGGAGATAGCTATGGTCTGGCATTTGACTATGCTAATAATATCTATCTTGCCAATAATTCAGATGGCATTGCCGAGTTTACATTGCCAACAGCCGACAATAGCCGCATCACTGTTGCGCCAACATCGCAATATTTGAAAGGCTCGGCAGGAGTTTATGGCGATGTTGACGGTGATGGTATAGTTTCGTCGGTTGATATTACAGCAATTTACAACTATTTGCTTAATGGCGATGAAACATACTTGCTCACTAGTGATGTTGACAAAGATGGAGTTGTGTCATCGGTTGATATCACTATAATTTATAATATATTACTTGGTAACAAATAATTCTTAACCTACTATAATTAAAGGGGTAATACTCTTAAATTTTGTCACGTCATGAGATTTTGCCCCTTTTTTTAAAAAAAGACAATAGATGATAAAGAAATTATTATTCTTGCTTATAATTGCGATTGGAATGGTATCATGCGGAGGAGATGAGCCAAGTCCTACTCCAGGCCCCAATCCTAACCCAAATCCTGATCCAGGCACTGAAACTACACTCAAACCTGAGGATGTGACCATGCCGCGTAAGGAAATAAGGGCAGTATGGCTTTGCACGGTGCGTGACATAGACTGGCCCCGCAATAAAAGCAATCCCGAGGTTCAGAAGCAGGAATTCATTGAATACCTTGACTTGTTCAAGCAGTACAATGTAAATACCGTTATCATGCAGGTTAGGCCATGTGCCGATGCGTTTTATAACTCATCACTTGAGCCATGGAGCCAGTATCTTACTGGTACACAAGGCCAAGATCCCGGATGGGATGTGATGAATTTCATGATTGACGAGACTCACAAACGCGGAATGGAGTTTCATGCTTGGATGAATCCTTATCGCATATGTGAGGATTACACCAAGTTCAATCCTGCTGCTAATGCTATTTCCAACACACATCCCGAATGGGTAATGCAGTATGGAAAGTTGTGGATTTTAAATCCTGGTCTTCCCGAGGTTCGTCAACATTTGTGCAATGTAGTTGCCGACTTGCTAGACAAATATGATGTAGATGGTATACACTTTGATGACTACTTCTACCCTTATCCTAATGGTTCCTCTTTGCCCGATATGGAGGACTACAAGGCCTATGGCGTTCCAGCGGGCTTCACAAGTATTGCCAACTGGCGTCGCGATAACGTGAACAAAGCCATTGAGATGGTGCACAACACAATCCTTGCTCACAAGCCAGGAGCTGTGTTCTCGATTAGCCCCTTCTGTGTGTGGCGTAACATCAGTGCCGATCCTCGTGGCTCGCAGACCTATACCGACATCACTAATTATGACAGCCTCTATGCCGATATCCTTAAGTGGTGTGAAGAAAACTGGATAGACCTTGTGGTTCCACAGCTCTACCCTACTACTCAGAACACCAATGCAAACTTTATAACCTTGGTTAAATGGTGGCCTGAGCATGTGGGTAATTGTCCTTTGGCTATTGGATTGGAACTTGACCTTTATAGCTCGAATCATAGTCAGGCTGTTTATCAAACAACTACCGAGCTTGAACAAGAGTTCTTCTATGCTCGCCGTCAAGAGAAGGTGCAAGGTACTTTCCTGTTTTGCGCAAAGGTTTTTAAAGAGAACAAGATTAACCTTCTGGGCAAGCTTGCACAGATGTATCCCGAACCTTCGGTTATACCATTCTTTGGCAGGTCAACTGCAGCTGAGCCCTCAGCTTTGACACAGCTTAAGGCCGACGGCAGGAAGCTCACGTGGGAGAACAAAGGTAAAGGTATGCGCTATGTTGTTTACCGCATTGAATCTAAGGTGGCTCACACATTGGATATTGTTGACACCAATTTTTATGAGGTAGATGGAACTGGCTATTTTGCTGTTTCGGTTCTTAATGCGGACAATACCGAGAGTCAAATCGCAATAGTTAAGGTTGACTAACGACTTTATACGCACAAATCCCATATATAAATAATAAGGCTGCCACTCTAGAGAGGGCAACCTTATTATTTTGTTTATGCTTAAAAGATTACATTGTGAGCACGATATTGTTTTCAACGGCCAGTCGCCGCATGTTAAGTATTGCATATCGCATGCGTCCTAGGGCGGTGTTGATGCTTACATTGGTGCGGTCGGCAATCTCCTTGAAGCTCATGTTCTTGTAGTAGCGCATGAGCAGCACTTCTCGCTGGTTGGCCGGCAGAGCAGTGACGAGGCGTCGCACGTCGCTGTGAATTTGATCAACAATTAGGTTGTCTTCGACAGTTGCTTCGCTGAGTTCTTTTCGATTTAGAATGTCAACCTCGGTAGAGTCGCTTGACTGTAGATTCTCGGACTTTTCTTGCCTGTAGAAATCAATGATAAGATTGTGTGCAATGCGTGTTATCCATGCGGCAAAATGTCCATTCTCGACATACCTTCCTTGCTTGATTGTCATTATCGCCTTGACAAATGTTTCTTGGAAAATATCGTTGGCAAGATCTTCATCTTTTACTGAGTGAAAGATATAATTAAAGATGCGGTTTTTGTGGCGCTCAATCAGCGCATCAAAAGCCTCATTCTTACCTTCGACATACTTTACGATGAGTTTATCATCGCTTACGTCTGCAAATTTTGTCATTACTCTATGTGTATTGGTTAATAAGTAATGTTTTAGTCTATAGGCGTAACAGTTTTAAAAATTTATAATTAGTAAGTTTATGGTTAAATTCTCCTTCAATGGTGAGGAAAACGTGGCAAAATTATAATATTTTTATTAACTGACAAAATATTTTACAAAAAAAATACAATTTTTCTCTTAATACCACGTTTTGAAACGACTATTATTTTTTGCGTCTAGAATAAAGCCTAAGTAGAATTCCTATTGCTTTTGCTCCAAGGAAGAGGTAGTCGGCTTTTTTGAGTCCAGTGATAGTGTTGTTGCTGAACAAAAGCCCTCTTATACCGTTTTGAGATACATTGTCGCGCGCGTTGTTGAACTGGTAAGATAGATTTGCACGATTCACCTCACGCAACACCAACGACTTTGCACGCCTCATTTTGAGTTCATCCATTGTTAACCCTTTCCACTCTTTTTGTTGAGTTGATGTTGTTGTAGGTACGGCTGTCGTTGGAAGTGTGTTATTTGCACTCATAATTCATTAACTATTCTTCAGGATTTAACAACAGTTTGGTGACAAAACGCGTTACAGGATTAATGACAAGTTGCTTGCGATAGCCGTAGAGTACTAGCAAGAGAACGATGAGCACAGCAAGTGACACAAGCACTCCAGTCCATAGACTTTCAGTAATTTGTACTAGCCAGTGTGTGAGTCCCCATTCAAGGAGGAATAATGCACAAGCTGCGAAAATGATGAGAATCAACACTATGATACCCCTTGAGAGTAATATTGACAGTTTTTCGGAGAGGGTCAACTTGGAGTACTCAAATTCCACCTTAGCACTTTGCTTAAGGTTTTCAACTAATAATTTAAACTTCTCGTCCATCACTAGTGTGTGTCAAAATCTACAACCAAGCCACACATGGCCACTATATAAAGTGGTCATGTGCCGCTCATATATTAAAAGTGTTGCTTATTGCTCAATTTGAGCGCTGATTTGATTTACGAGCTGTTCTACCTCATCGTCGCTGAAATCGATGCCTTTTTTCTTGAGCAACTCCTTGATGCGTGTACGCAAGTCTTTTCCACTTTCGGGAGCATAAAGCAATGCCAATCCAGCGCCTAAAATAGCTCCACCAATGAAAGCATACAGCAAGCTTAATGATCTCATGTCTCTCATAACTTATATGTGTTTAAAAGATATTCTAAAATTAATAATATTGAATAGTGAAAAAACGGTTATTACTCTTCTTTGATTTCCTTTGTGATATCGTCGATGAGTTCATCCATTTCTGAATCTTTCAGATTTATGCCTTTTTTCTTTAGAATTTCAGCAATCTTGTTACGAGTATCGACTCCCTTGGCGGGTGCAAAGAGTAAACCTACAGCAGCTCCAGCGAGAGCTCCGCTCAATACTGCTAAAATGATGTGAATTGGTTTCATTGTAAAAAATATTTTGAGGGTGAATAATAAGTATGTCTTGTTTTAACGATTACAAATATAGCACATTTAATTAAAAGGTGTATTGTTTTTAGCATTTTTTTTGAAAAATGGTATTAATTTTCTTCATCCAGTAAACATAAAAACGTCCAATCATTGATTGGACGTTTAGCTATGAAGGAGTTTTAGAATAATTGATGTATCATTTAATCTATTATTCATCAAGCTTAAAACCAAGAGGTTTGAGTACGGCTTTAGGCAAGCGTGTGCGCTTTGTTGTCGCTTTTCTCTTGGGTCGCTCGGTCGTTACGATGCGCTTGTTTGTAAGATAGTTCTCGCTGGTAACTACAGTTTTGCCTGTGTTGCGCTCATACTCAGTAACATCTTTCCCGATAAGGAAGAAATCTCCGTTTTGATAACGGAAAAGATATTTTGTTGTGGGTTGTGTCCAGCTCCCTGCACTTGCAAATAATTCTAATGTGATTTCGAGCACCCCTTTCTTGGTTATATCAAGAGCAGGAGTGATACTGATAAATTCGTCCTCGCGCGCTGGAATCACATTGTCATATTGCATGTAGAGGTTGAAGTCGCCATCTTTATCTCCCCAATAAATGGCAAGAATAGGCTGGTTGAAATTGTAAACATAGCCGTCATCGCGAGTTCTCATCTTCTCTTTGTTGCAAGGCGTGGCGATGATAGCGAGATCGGCGATGCCATCACCATTGAGGTCGCCTGTCTTGAAAATTGATTCCCAATCGTTTGGCACAACATCGGCAGCGCTTTTACCATTTGATTTAAGCCCTTGAGCCAAAGATGATTGTGGCATTATTGCCAAAACAGCTATAATAATAGTAAATATAGTTTTCATCATAATATGAAATGCTTTAAATATAGCAATTAGAAATTACATGCCGAACGCAGATAGAATATTTCTCCATTCGGTTGGCAGTTTGGATTTTTTATTAGTCTCTAATTTCTTGTTTGTTGCAATCTTGTCGAGGTTGTCACCCTTTACAACAGTGTAATGCCGCTTAACCCCATATTCTTTGTAGGCTTTGGAATCGGTGATTTCAACTAAAGTCTCGGAAGTGATTAACTTATTGCCTTTCCACTTATAGATGGTGTAGTATTCAGAACAGTAACTACCTGAGCCCTGGCTAACAAGAATCTTCTTGCTAGGATTTACCAGCATATTTCCATTAAGAACACTTCCCTCCATGGGGATAAATTCACCTTTTTTGTCGTCCCAAAGCAGGATTGTGCTATAGTTGCGTGAAGCGGCAGGTCCTACCAGTATATCCATACTGCCATCGAAATTTGCATCCAAGTAGTACAAATCACCACTAGTAACTTCTAAGTTGAAAGTCTGTGATAGTTCCTTTCCACGGTAGATGTTGACATTGTAAGAACCGTCATCTTGCTCCTCGGTAGAAGCTTTAATGAATGATAACGAGGTAGGGCAATCTACAACGCTGTAAAAGCCGTGTTTATCGGTCTTGGGCTGCAATGAGGCCGACTCGCCTTGAGCTAACAGCTGCAGCGGCATCAATGCCACTGCAGCCATAATGAGATTAAAAAACAATCTGTCCATTATTCTTGTTATTTAAAGATAATGATTAACCCTTGGCAGTTGGATAGAAAGTGATTCTTTCGCCAGAGCTGTCGCCCAGAATGAGCTTGTCTTTGCTAACCGATATCACCTTCATGTCGTCCATGAAAGGAGGCACCAGTAATAGCATTTGTTCTCTCATCTCAGGCTCCATCTTTTTAAGTTCAGGCTCGATCATCGATTTAAACAAAGACTTAGCTTGCTTATCGGCTCCATTAATATCGATGTCGTAAGAGAACTCGGCTTTTTTCTTGTTGAAGCTCAAGGTGATGTCGCGCCCGTCTTGATTATAAATGCCAGGAACAGCTAGCGAAGAGCGTATAATCATGTTCATGCCTGCATCCAGTTGCTCAAACTCTTCGGTTGTTAGGATGATATAGCATTCGCCATCATCGTCAAAGTTAAGTACCATCTCCATTTCCTGATCACCAGGAACCATTGTCGACCATGCAGTTGCAGTTAGATATTGGGCCTGAATTGAAACTATCGACGCAATCATGAGCGTCAAGGTTAGAAGTGTTTTTTTCATAAATATTCAAAGTTTAATTGTTAAAAATATGTTGTAAGTATAAGTTACTTAATTTTGAACGACGAGCCGTTCCATTTCATGGTGCCGGTGCGCTGCATGGTTTTAGCCACAGCTGTTGGGTCTGCCATGCGGAAGGTGATATCTTTGCCCGCACGAGGCAGCTGATAGCATGGCATATACTTGTTGGCGTCCTCATTCTTGGCACTCTTTACCTGTTCTGTCACTTTCTCGCTGGCTTTCTTGCTTAGCATGTCGACGGGTTGAGGCTCACGGTCGAAAGGCAAGTCTATGAGCTTCATTTCCTTGGTTTTCACATCATAACGATAAAAATAGAGGAAGCTTTCGTCATAACCGGTAGTGCTGTTGCTAACACGGTTTACTGCAACCAGTTTCTCGTTCTTGTCGTCGCAGTTCCAGAATGTCATCTCCAAAATTTCGGTGATGCCGTCTTGCTTGTCAGAATATTTAACATAGCCGTTTTTTTTGTCAACAACACATCTCTTGGAATTGCCTTTGTTGATTGCAGCAAGAGCCTGAGTTTCGAAACTGTTTTGTTCGCACTGTGAGCAATAAGCACGAGCGAAGTCTTTAATAGTGACTTTAGAACCTGCTACTTTCACATTGCAAGACTCGGGCTGAGCCATTGCAATTACAGGCATCGCACAAAAAGCGAAAATGAGTAAAGATCTAAGAAAATGTTTCATTGTAATTATTGGTTAAAATAAATATTTTGTTTCTTCTATAAGACTTGTAGCTAGATGCATAAGTTTAATCGATGAAAGCATTTATGATTGGAGAAATACAATTTTCTACTAATTAGTGCAAAATTAAGAATTATTTTTAAGAAATGAGCAATATTTTCAAAAAAAATGATATAATCTTTAATGCTGAGAATTAATTGTTATATAATTATAATAAAAATAGGTTGAATGGGAAATAATTTGTAATTTTGCGGTCTGTTTGAAATTAGGCTATGAAGAGTGATGACATAATTGTTAAAGGTGCAAGGGTTAATAACCTCAAGAACATCGATGTTACTATTCCTCGCAACAAGTTTGTGGTGATTACTGGCTTATCAGGGTCGGGAAAATCATCATTGGCATTCGACACTCTTTATGCTGAGGGTCAGCGACGTTATGTTGAGAGTCTGTCATCCTATGCCCGCCAGTTCTTGGGTCGCATGTCGAAGCCGGAGTGCGATTTTATTAAAGGACTGCCGCCGGCTATTGCCATAGAACAAAAGGTCAACAATCGCAACTCACGCAGCACTGTGGGCACTTCGACCGAAATATATGACTATCTTAGACTTCTGTTTGCCCGAATTGGTAAAACCTATTCACCCGTTAGTGGTGAGCTGGTTAAAAAGCACACTACAAGCGATGTGATTGATGCTGTCAAACAATTGCCCGATGGAGTGCGTTTTGCCCTGCTAGCACCTATCATTGTTCCCGATGGTCGTGATTTTGCCCAGCAGTTGGAAATTCTTCAAAAAGGTGGTTATTCACGTCTCGAAGAAGATGGGAAGTTTGTCTCCATTGCCCTTGCCATTGATAATGCCGATGAACCAGGGCATAATTATCGTCTGCTTGTTGACCGCATGGTCGCTCCAATCAGCCTTGATGATGAACTTCGCTTGCGCGATTCTATTGCCACAGCGTTCTATGAAGGTCATGATGAGTGCGTCGTTCTTGTTTATAATGCTGATGGCTCCACAAGAGAGCTGAATTTCTCAAAACGCTTTGAGGCCGATGGCATTACCTTTCAGGAGCCAAACGACCTGATGTTCAATTTTAATAACCCCATAGGAGCCTGTGTAACTTGTGAGGGTTTTGGCAACATAGTGGGAATTGATGAGGAACTTGTAGTGCCAAACAAGACATTATCAATCTATGACGATGCTGTGATGTGCTGGCGTGGTCAAGTGATGAGTGAATGGAAGAATGCATTTATCAGGATTGCATCAAAATATGATTTCCCTATACATAGGCCCTATTACCAGCTCACTCAAGAGCAGCATGACTTGCTGTGGCATGGCTGTTCCGACTTCCCAGGCATTGACGGCTTTTTTGAGTGGATAAAGAGCAAATCCTATTCAATCCAGTATCGAGTGCTTCTTGCTCGCTATCGTGGCAAGACTGTGTGCCCCACTTGCCATGGCTCTAGACTGAAGCCCGATGCTTCATATATTAAAATAGCTGGCAAGACAATAGGCGAGCTTGTGCACATGCCTATAGATAATCTTGCAAAATGGTTCAAGGAATTGAAGCTTGACACAGGAGACTCTATCATTGCTAAACGCCTGTTGACTGAGATAAACAATCGCCTTTCGTTCTTAATTGAGGTGGGACTCCCCTACTTGACCCTTGACCGATTGTCGGGAACATTGTCGGGAGGAGAGAGTCAGCGCATCAACTTGGCAACGTCGCTAGGAAGTACACTGGTTGGCTCAATCTATATTCTTGATGAGCCAAGCATAGGCTTGCATCCTCGTGACAACAACCGTCTCATAAATGTTCTCAAGATGCTTCAGGCGCTTGGAAACACTGTTGTGGTTGTGGAACATGACGAGGAGATAATGCGTGCTGCCGACTATATCATCGACATGGGACCACATGCAGGAAGATTGGGCGGTGAGGTTGTGTATCAAGGCACAATGGAAAATCTTTTGGAACGAGATTATAGTTCACACATGTCGGCTCACCTTTTACCTTCCACCAACAGTTATACATTGAAATATCTCACTGGTGAGATGAAGATTATGATGCCCAGTCATCGCCGCCATTGGAACAACTATATCGAAGTAAAAGGTGCGGCTCAGAACAATTTAAAAGGAATAGATGTAAAGTTTCCTCTTGGAGTGATGACAGTTGTCACTGGAGTGAGTGGCTCGGGCAAATCGACTCTTGTTAATGATATTCTTTATAAAGCGCTGGCCCGCCACTTGGGTGAGAGTGCCGTAGCTCCTGGTACTTATTCGTCCATAGGTGGCGATATCCACATTGTTAAGGCTGTGGAGTTTGTTGACCAAGACCCTATAGGTAAATCTTCGCGCAGCAATCCCGCTATTTATCTCAAAGCGTTTGACGAGATTCGTCATCTCTTTGCTCAGCAGCAACTGTCGAAGCAGATGGGGTATAATGCAGGATTTTTCTCGTTTAATTCGCCTGGTGGGCGCTGTGAGGAGTGCAAGGGCGATGGCAAAATCTCTATTGAGATGCAGTTTATGGCAAATATCACACTCACTTGTGATACTTGCCATGGCAGACGCTTCAGTAACAATGCCTTGGAGGTCACCTATCGCGGCAAATCGGTTTATGATGTGCTAGAGATGACGGTTAATCAGGCTATTGAGTTCTTCTCTCAGGAAGTGACTTATAATGAGAAGAAGATTGTGTCTCGCCTCAAGCCGCTTCAAGACGTTGGGCTTGGCTATATCAAGCTGGGGCAGGCATCGTCAACCCTGTCGGGCGGCGAGAACCAACGTGTGAAACTGGCTAGTTTCCTCGGCGGTGAGAAGAAAGCACACACTTTATTCATCTTTGACGAGCCAACTACCGGACTTCATTTCCATGATATCAACACGCTGATGAAGTCGTTCAACCAGCTCATTGACCGTGGTCATACGGTTATAATCATCGAGCATAACCTTGAAGTGATAAAATGCGCCGACTATATCATCGATTTGGGCCCCGAAGGTGGTGAAGGCGGCGGTACTGTAGTTGCAATAGGCACTCCAGAAGAAGTGGCAAGTCATCCCACAAGCTACACTGCCAAATACCTTAAAGAAGCAATTATTAGTTCAAAATGATGGGAGATGGATTGAGTATCGTCATGCGAAGATAAAATTCTCAAGCCAAATAAACAGAATTCCAGCTACGTACCCCAAGAAAGCAATGAAAGTGATTTTCTTCAGATACCAGAAAAATTGTATTTTCTCGATTCCCATTGCTACCACTCCTGCCGCCGAACCAATGATGAGCAAGCTGCCCCCCACTCCTGCTGTAAAGGTGAGGAGATGCCAGAACAGTCCGTCCTCGACAAAATAAGCCAGATAATTGGGGTCGGCTCCAGTCATGTCGGTAAACATCTTTATGCACGCTGCCACCAAAGGAACGTTGTCGACTATGGATGAGAGCACACCAATCAAGCCTGCTATGGTGACAGGCTCGTGAATTGAGTCGTTGAGCCCCCCTGCTACCATGTGCAATATGCCTGCTTGCTGCAATGCCGACACACTCATGAGAATACCCAGGAAGAACAGAATTGACGACATATCGATGTGGCGCATCGCTTGAGACACTCGTCCGCCAAGCTTGGGGTCAATCTTGTAACGCGTAATCAAAATCTCGGTAACGAGCCAAATCACTCCAAGCGACATCATCATACCCATGTAGGGAGGAAGGTGAGTCACTGTTTTGAAGATGGGAACAAAAAGCAGCCCGGCGACACCAAGGATGAGTATCGCTTTGCTGATGTGGGGATGCTCTTCCGACATCTGAATAGCTTCCTCGCGTCGTGCCATGGGCTTGGGCATGGGCTCGTTTTTTATCCAGCGCGTAGCAATGGCTACAGGAACAATAACCGAAATGATAGATGGAATCAAAAGATTGTCAATCAGGCTTATTGCAGTTACCTTGTCGGCCATCCACAGCATGATTGTTGTTACGTCACCAATTGGCGACCATGCGCCGCCGCTGTTGGCCGCAAGCACCAGCACTCCAGCAAAGAGCCATCGCTCCTTCTGGTCGGGGAGCAAACGGCGCAGCATCATAATCATGATGATAGTTGTGGTCATGTTGTCTAGCACTGCCGACATGAAGAATGTTGTTACCGAAAGAATCCACAGCATGCGGCGCTTGTTCTTGGCATGAATGTGCTCGGTTATAAAGCTGAATCCGCCATATCGGTCGATGTGTTCAACAATAGTCATCGCACCAATGAGGAACATCAATATTTCGCACGTTTCGCCCAGGTACATGAGCAGTTCATTCTCCATTCCGGAGTCGTGAGTACACAGGGAGTAAACCGACCATAGCACTCCACACATAATAAGAGCAAACGTTGACTTGTTAACCTTCAACGTGTGCTCAAGTGCAATCAACAAATAACCAATCACAAACAATGTGATTAATGCAGCTATCATTATTTAAAAATGTTTTAAATATAAAATGTATTATCTGATGCGACTGCTTCCTCGTAGCAATTTTTGGTCATGCGATATGCCCTTGTGAGCTAGCAGTAGGAAAATTATTGCCACAACCGGCAAGATGTTGAAATAGGTGAGGCTGCCAACTATGTCGCAATCCTTCTGCATGAACGCCACCAGGCATATTGTAGCCAGAGAAGCGATAATGAGCATAATGTTTACCACGCACAGCACTTTCTGAAATCTCAAACTCTTGAACTTGAAGATGGCGATGAGCGAGAGCAGAGCCACCAAGCAGTTGATGATGAAAACCACTCCACCCATTCCTTCATGGGTCATGCCGCCAAGGATAACCTGACCGTTGGAGTTTATCAATAATGGCACGAAAGCAAATACACCCATCAGCAAAGCCGATATGAGCAGGAATAATGTCTGTTTGCGTTGAATTACCATTTTTTATATTCTTAAAACGTTAATATTTGTTTTTATATGTTTCTCAAAATTTAGTGCAAAAGTAATGCAAAGTGCGATAATAGCAAAATAAAAACAGAGTTTTTAATCGAAAACAATCATTTTTAATGTGGCATTGTTTTTTATGAGACCGATTTTTTGTCACTTTTCGGCCAAAATGATTATTTTTGCACGAGTTTTGCAGTAAAAGTTTTTATTCAAAATCATATATTCTGCTAGATGGACAAAAATGAAATTTCAAAATACAGAAACAACATTTACCATTATTTAGAGAACCGACAGCTCATTCAGGCGTTTGACAACCTCAAAATCATGGTCGATGCCACTCAGCAATGGGCTTTGAACCAGGAGCTCGAACGCCTGACCACTTCCTATGGCTTCATGTTGCAATATTTGTCGCAGGGAGTTCTCGATCCTGAGCGAGACAACATATTGTCGCAAATCATCGTCGATGCTTTCACGCTTACCGATCAAGCTGTTATATCGCTTGCCGCGCCACTTTCGACCCACATTTTTTATCAACGGCATCAGCAGTATAAGGACCAGTCGCTCCAGTCAATGGTCGAAGACTATCTAGTTGAGCTCAACAAAGTCAATCTCTTGAGCGGCGCCAGTAATGAAGATTCCGGCAGCATTGCCATGACGTCGCTACTGAGTCGCTGCGAGAGCTTTGAAAGCGACATTTTCAACAAAGTTTGGAGCTCTTTCCCCGTCTCGACTGCCGAAGTCGAGGACTTGAAGTCTTTGCTTTCTAACGACGGCGTTCCCGCACACCTCAAAAGCCTTGCTCTGTCGGCCTTGATGCTCGGTTTAACCAAATTCTTCGATGCTCCCAAGCTTGTCTTGTTGATTGAGTCCTACTGTATGCTGGGTGATGCTGAACTCAAACTACGCGCGCTTATCAATGCTGTGATAATAATCTATTTATACCGCAACCGAATAAATACTTATAAAGATGTATTTACAGCGTTAAAATCACTTGAGATGCAACCCGATTTTGAAGGTGACATGCAACTGGTTTTCACCAGATTAATTCATAGTCGCAACACCGACAACATTTCGCGCAAGCTCAAAGACGACATAATGCCAGAGCTTCAGAAGCTGAGTCCAGACTTGTTCAATAAGATAAAGGGCAAAACTCCAGGCACCATCGACTTCAGCGACATCGAGGAAAACCCACAATGGCAAGAATGGCTCGACAAGAGTGGCATAACCCGTAAACTTGAAGAATATAATGAACTTCAACTACAAGGTGGCGATGTATTTATCTCCACTTTTGCCAAACTCAAGAGTTATCCGTTTTTCAATACTCTATCCAACTGGTTCCTCCCCTACCATGACAACTGCACTGCAGTGACAAGCGCGTTTGGCGGCAAGAGGCACCCACTCACAGGACTATTCAAGGTGATGCCAATTTTATGTGACAGCGATAAGTACTCAATGCTGCTTTCAATCGCAGCTACGCCTGAGTCGCAACGCAACATGATGTTTCAACAGTTTGAAGCACAACGTGAGCAGCTTCAAGAGCTGCAGAACGAAGAGGTTCAGTCAGTTATAAAGATGCGCGATAACATTATAAATCGCTACATTCAGGACTTGTATCGATTCTTTAAGCTCTATTCGCGTCGCCGAGAATTCAAATCGATATTCGACACCGACATTAATCTCACCGACGTTGACTGTCTTAAACCATTTATAACACAAACACCCACGCTCTCAGTAATAGCTGAATTTTACTTCAAAAATGGTTTCTATGATGATGCCATCAAGTTCTACCGACTCATGGTATCGAATCACGATGCCGACCCACATGTATACCAAAAGATTGGCTACTCATTCCAATCGCTTGGCAAGTGGCATGAAGCGTTAAGGAATTATTCAAGGTATGAACTAGTCGACAGCAGTGACGTGTGGAACACCAAGCAAATGGCCCAGTGCTACCGCTCGCTGCATGACCACGCCAAGGCAATTGAGTACTATAGCAAAGCACTTGATATCTCTCCACAGAGTGTGAATCTCTGCCTAAGTCTAGGGCACTGTTTTCTCGATAAGGGAGACTATGATAAAGCCCTGCAGCAATACTATAAAGCCGATTTCATGCCTAAGGCCAAACATCGAGCCTGGCGCCCCATTGCTTGGTGCTCATTGCTAACCGGCAAGCATGAACAAGCTATTAATTATTATAAGAAAATCATAGACGAGGATACTGCAACCTCACAAGATTATCTCAATTATGGACATGTACTTCAAGTGATGGGCAACATTGCTGAAGCTATTGTCCAATATCGAGAGTCTTTGGCGCTTGAAAAACACAACGAGGAGGTATTTGCTAAGCAATACATGGCTGATGCAAAATATGTGGTCAACAAACTTAACGTTCAGGCGAGTGACTTTGCCTTACTGCTTGATGCAACACTTCAAACAAGTTAATAACATCACTTTTATGAAAAAATTCTTTTTATCAATCTCATTATTTCTTTCTATTGCAACTATGATTAGTGCCGATAACGTATTTTTCCAACCATTTAAGACTACCAACGGAGCTATTCCCTTCGATCGCATTACCACTGCCGACTATGAGCCAGCAATCATCGAGGGAATGAAGCGACACACCGCCGAAATCGATGCTATAGCCAACCAAGAAGCGACTCCAACCTTCGAGAACACAATTGTTGCCTTGGAGCGTTCAGGCGAAATGCTTAATAGAGTGCTTGGTGTGTTCTACCCCATGCTCTCGGCTAATGCAGATGACTCACTTATGGCAGTGTCGGAGCGCATTACACCAAAGATTACAGAGCATGGCAACAGTGTTACACTTAACGAGAAGCTGTGGCAACGCATCGACTATGTATATAAAAGCTTTGATAAATCAAAATATGACAAGGAAGACTGGATGCTTCTTGACAAAACTCATGAATCGTTTGTTCGTAGCGGTGCAGCTTTAAAAGGTGCTGACCGTGATAAATACAAAGAACTGTCTACACGTCTTTCACAACTAACGCTTAAGTTTGACCAGAATGCCTTGAAAGAGACATCGAAATATGAGTTGTGGCTCACTAAAAATGATCTCGATGGTCTGCCAGAGAGTGCTGTTGATGCTGCCGCTGCCGCTGCCAAGGCAAAAGAACGAGAAGGTGAATATCTCATAACACTGCACGCCCCTAGCTACATGGCTTTTATGAAATATAGCTCTCGTCGCGACTTGCGCGAGAAACTCTACAAGATGTATAACTCTCAATGTACTAGTGGTGAGTATAACAACATCGATATTATGCAGCAAATTGCGAATACTCGCCTAGAGCTTGCCAATCTGCTTGGATACAAGACTTTTGCCGACTATCAGCTAGCCAACAAGATGGCCGAGAATCCAACCAACGTCTATAATATGCTCAACCAGCTCAAAGATGCATACACTGAGGCTCAGAAGATAGACATGGATGCTCTAAACAAATATGCCAGCCAACTCGAAGGCAAAAAATTAACTATAATGCCGTGGGACTATTCTTACTACTCCAATAAGCTAAAAGAGGAGAAATATTCTATTAATGACGAACTCTTGAGACCATATTTCCAGCTTGAAAATGTGATTGATGGTGTGTTTGGCCTAGCCACAAGACTCTATGGCCTGCATTTCACCGAGAACTTTGATGCCCAAGTGTTCCACCCAGAAGTTAAGGTTTACAATGTTACTGATGACAATGGTAACTTCGTTGCTTTACTTTATACCGATTTCTTCCCACGTGAGACTAAACAGAGTGGAGCCTGGATGACCAACTTCCGCGAGCAATACCTAGATGCCAGTGGCAACGATGTGCGCCCCATCGTTACTCTCACTATGAACTTCACACGTCCCACCGAGAACAAGCCTTCATTGCTCACATACTATGAGGTTGAAACTTTCATGCATGAGTTTGGTCATGGTCTTCATGGCATGCTCTCGAAGTGCAAATATACCTCCACTTCTGGAACCAACGTGTATCGCGACTTCGTGGAGTTGCCATCACAATTCAATGAGAATTTCCTCAGCGAACGAGAATATCTCGACAGTTTTGCCAAGCATTATCTCACAGGTGAGAGCATACCACAAGAGTTGGTTGAAAAGATTAAGGCTTCTGAACAATATGGTGCAGCTTACGCATGCTTGCGGCAGCTCAGCTTCGGCTTCCTCGATATGGCTTACCACAGCATAACAAAATCAGTTTCGGGGGATGCTTTCAAATTCGAGTATGATGCCATGAAGCCTGTACAGATATTTGAACCTGTAGACGGATGTATCATGTCTCCGCAATTTACTCATATCTTCTCGGGCGGATATGCTGCAGGTTACTATGGCTACAAGTGGGCCGAGATTCTCGATGCCGATGCCTTTAGTAAGTTCCAGGAAGATGGCATATTCAATCCAGTTACCGCCAAGTCGTTCAAAGAGAACATCCTCGAGCGTGGTGGTACCGAGCCCCCGATGACATTATACAAGCGTTTCCGTGGACGAGAGCCTAAAATCGATGCGCTGCTAAAGCGCGACGGAATCAAATAATGTAGAATGGTAATAGAGAATTTAAGTTTGAGAGGAATTAGAGGTGTATTTGTAATCCTTTAATTCCTTTCTTTCGTTTAACTCCTTTATCTATAACACTTGTGAATAACTCATTGTAATATTTTCGCCCTATTTCCTTTGTCGTCTGACACTTTATGCGTACCTTTGCACCGTTTTTTAGAATGCCCATTTTTAAAAGACTATATCAATCAAGAAAACTAATTCATTTTTCACAATAATTTCTAAAAGTACTTTTTGAATTAACTAAAATTATGGCTAAAGAAAAGAAATTCATGACCTGTGATGGTAACCAGGCCGCAGCTCACATCAGTTACATGTTTACCGAAGTTGCAGCTATCTACCCCATCACTCCGTCATCTACAATGGCAGAGCACGTTGACGAATGGGCAGCTGCCGGTCGTAAAAACATCTTTGGCGAGACTGTTCTCGTGCAAGAAATGCAGAGTGAGGCAGGTGCTGCTGGTGCCGTTCACGGTTCGCTCCAGGCTGGCGCTTTGACCACCACCTACACCGCTTCGCAAGGTCTCTTGCTCATGATTCCTAACATGTACAAGATTGCCGGCGAGTTGCTTCCTGGCGTTTTCCATGTTTCGGCTCGTACGCTTGCTTCTCACACCTTGTGTATCTTCGGTGACCACCAGGATGTGATGGCAACCCGCCAGACGGGCTTCGCCATGTTGTGCGAAGGCTCGGTACAAGAGGTTATGGACCTCGCTGCTGTTGCTCATTTGAGCGCTATCAAGGGACGTGTGCCTTTCGTTAACTTCTTTGACGGCTTCCGCACTTCTCACGAGATTCAGAAGGTTGAGGCTATTGAACAAGAGGACCTCAAGCCACTCGTTGACATGGACGCCCTCAATGGCTTCCGCCAACGTGCTATGAACCCCGATAAACCCGTCACTCGCGGTACTGCCGAGAACCCTGATGTGTTCTTCCAGCATCGTGAATCGTGCAACGACTACTACACAGCTGTTCCTGCCATCGTAGAGGAATACATGAATAAGATTAGCGACCTCACTGGACGCAAATATGGTCTCTTCGACTACTACGGAGCTAAGGATGCCGATCGCGTGATCATCGCTATGGGTTCGGTTACTGAGGCTATCCGCGAGACTATCGACCACCTCACCGAGCAAGGCGAGAAAGTGGGTCTCGTAGCAGTGCACTTGTATCGTCCATTCTCGGCCAAGCACTTCCTTGCTGCTGTTCCTAGCACAGCCAAGCGCATCGCTGTGCTCGACCGTACTAAAGAGCCTGGTGCTGTGGGTGAGCCTCTCTATCTAGACGTTAAGGACTGCTTCTACGGTGCCGAGAATGCTCCTCTTATCGTTGGAGGTCGCTACGGCTTAGGTTCAAAGGACACTACCCCAGCTCAGATTCTCGCGGTTTACGAGAACCTTTCGTTACCAGTTCCCAAGAATCAGTTCACCATTGGCATTGAGGATGATGTAACATTTGCTTCTCTGCCACAGAAAGAAGAAATCGCACTTGGTGGCGAGGGTCTCTTCCAGGCTAAGTTCTACGGCCTTGGCGCCGACGGTACTGTGGGTGCCAACAAGAACTCGGTTAAGATCATAGGTGACAACACCGACAAGCATTGCCAAGCTTATTTCTCTTATGACTCTAAGAAGTCGGGTGGCTTTACTTGTTCTCATCTCCGTTTTGGTGACCAGCCCATCCGTTCTACTTATCTTGTGACTACTCCAAACTTCGTTGCTTGCCATGTTCAGGCTTATTTGCACATGTACGACGTGACTCGTGGTCTCCAGAAGAACGGAACATTCCTGCTCAACACCGTTTGGGAAGGTGAAGATCTTGCTAAGAACTTGCCTAACAAAGTAAAGAAATACTTTGCCGACAACAACATCACAGTTTACTATATCAACGCTACCAAGATTGCACAAGAGATTGGTTTGGGCAACCGCACCAACACTATCCTTCAGTCTGCATTCTTCCGCATTACTGGCGTTATCCCCGTTGAGCTCGCTGTAGAGCAGATGAAGAAGTATATCGTTAAGTCTTACGGCCGCAAGGGTGAGGACGTAGTGAACAAGAACAATCAGGCTGTAGACCGTGGTGGCGAATACAAGCAACTTACAGTTGACCCAGAATGGAGCAACTTGCCAGTCGATAATGACATCGACGACAATGCACCTGCATTCATCAATGATGTAGTTCGCCCAATCAATGCTCAGAATGGTGACTTGCTTCCTGTATCGGCATTCCGTGGTCGTGAAGACGGTACTTGGGACGCAGGCACTGCAGCCTATGAGAAGCGTGGTGTAGCCACCTTCGTTCCAGTTTGGAACGCTCAGAACTGTATCCAGTGTAACAAGTGTGCTCTTGTTTGTCCACACGCTGCAATTCGTCCATTCCTCATGAACGAGGAAGAGGCTACTGCATCTCCGTTTGCTGAGGCCGACAAGTTGCAAGCAATTGGTAAGACACTTACTGGCTTGAAGTTCGTTCAGGCTGTTGACGTTATGGACTGCCTGGGTTGTGGTAACTGTGCCGACGTTTGTCCTGGCAAGAAGGGCGAGAAGGCTCTCACTATGGTTCCTCTTGAGGAACAGGTTGAGAACCAGAAGCTTTGGGACTATTGCGTTGCCAATGTCACCTCTAAGCAAGACCTCGTTGATATCAAGAACAATGTGAAGAACTCACAGTTTGCTACACCACTATTTGAGTTCAGCGGCGCTTGCTCTGGTTGTGGTGAGACTCCATATGTGAAACTCATTTCGCAACTCTTTGGTGACCGTGAGATGGTAGCCAACGCAACTGGATGTAGCTCAATCTACTCGGCATCAGTTCCATCTTCTCCTTATACTACTAACGAGAAGGGACATGGACCTGCTTGGGCAAACTCTCTGTTTGAGGACTTCTGCGAGTTTGGTCTTGGTATGACTATTGCTGATGAGAAGATGCGCAACCGCGTGACTGGTTTCGTTAAGGATGCTATTGCATGCGATAACGTTAATGGTGACATGAAGGCCCTCTACCAAGAGTGGCTCGACAACAAGGACGATGGCGCAAAGAGCCGTGAGCTCAGCGACAAGATTCTTGCTTCTATTGAGAACAGCGACAACGAGTGCGATAAGAAGGTGAAGAGCCTTGGTCAGTACCTTGTTAAGCGTTCACAATGGATCATTGGTGGTGACGGTGCAAGCTACGACATCGGTTTCGGTGGTCTCGACCATGTGATTGCTAGTGGCAAGAATGTTAACATACTAGTTATAGATACTGAGGTTTACTCTAATACTGGTGGTCAGGCTTCGAAGGCTACACCTATTGGTGCCATCGCCAAATTTGCCGCTGCTGGCAAGCGCATCCGCAAGAAAGACCTTGGTCTGATTGCATCAACCTACGGCTATGTATATGTTGCTCAGGTTGCAATGGGCGCTAGCGATGCACAGTGCCTTAAGGCATTCCGTGAGGCTGAGGCTTATGATGGCCCTTCAATCATAATTGCTTACGCTCCATGTATCAACCATGGTTTGAAGGTTGGTATGGGCAAGTCGCAAGCCGAGGAGGCTAAAGCTGTAGAATGCGGCTACTGGCACCTGTGGCGTTACAACCCCGAGCTCGAGAAAGAGGGTAAGAACCCATTCACTCTCGACAGCAAGGAGCCAAACTGGGATGAGTTTGAGAACTTCTTGAAGGGCGAGGTACGCTATGCATCGGTAATGAAGCAGTATCCTGAAGAGGCCGAACAACTCTTCGCTGCTGCCAAGGAGAACGCTCAGTGGCGCTACAACAACTACCGCCGTCTGGCTCGCCAGCAGTGGGGTGTTGAACCCGAAGAGTAATTATCTTTGACGATAGTTCCAAAAACTATTTATAATAAAGTTGCGATGTCTATTTCAGGCGTCGCAACTTTTGTTTCAACAAGCCTTGATGTATATTTGGCTAACGGCTGAAAAATACTCTTGCATGTGGTGCCGGCTATGTGCTTTGAAGCCCTAAAGGAATGATAGATGACAATTTAGTTTAATAAAAATGTGTTCTGTTGTTTGCAATAATTCAAAAATTAATGTATTTTTGCACTACCAAACTCAACTAAGTATGAAAAGGATATATCTAATATTCATGTGCTTGCTCACATGTTTAGCCATGACAGCAGCACAGTTCTCAAAATGAGCTGGCAAAACAAGTCGCTGAGCAGTTTTTGAAACAAAAAGTCGGTAAGGTTACCACTATTAAGGCGACCAAGGTGGTGCCCATCAAGCAATTCAAGTCTTCGGCGACGAACAATGAGTGCAAGACGATGGCATATGCTGTAAACATTGGCAAAAATGAAGAGGAGATAAAAGATTGAATGTCAATCAATTATCTCCTCTTTCAGGTGTCCAAGATGAGAGTCGAACTCACACGCCCAATCGGGCACTACCCCCTCAAAGTAGCGCGTCTACCAATTCCGCCACCTGGACATGAGGTTAAAACCTGGAGCGACAGACGGGACTCGGACCCGCGACCTCGACCTTGGCAAGGTCGCGCTCTACCAACTGAGCTACTGTCGCAAAAAATTCAAAGAACTGGAGCGACAGACGGGACTCGGACCCGCGACCTCGACCTTGGCAAGGTCGCGCTCTACCAACTGAGCTACTGTCGCA
>JAFSPZ010000063.1 GCA_017451225.1 Muribaculaceae bacterium
CTCTAATACATAAACTGTTATGACAAAAGAAATTAACTGGCTGGAAAAGATTCAAGAAACCGCAGCTTTCCTTAAAGAGAAAGTTGGTGGCGAGATGCCTAAAGTGGCTATCGTTCTCGGTTCTGGTCTAGGTAATCTGGCTAATAAAATTGACGTGAACATTGCCATTCCATATGGCGAAATCCCCAATTTCCCCGTTAGCACAGTTGAGGGCCATAAGGGTCAACTCATCTTTGGAAAGCTTGGCAAGAAGTATGTGATGGCAATGCAAGGACGTTTCCATTACTACGAGGGCTACTCGATGAAGGAGGCCACTTTCCCAATTCGTGTGATGAAGGCTATCGGCGTAAAGGTGCTGTGTGTGAGCAATGCTGCTGGCGGTATGAATCCCGATTTCCGAGTAGGCGACGTGATGCTTATCACCGACCACATTAACCTTTTCCCCGACCATCCTTTGCGTGGCAAGAACTACAATGAGCTTGGTCCACGCTTTCCAGCAATGAATGAGGCTTACAGCCATCGCATCATCGACTTGGCACGCAATATTGCCAAGGAGAACAAGATCCGACTGATGGAAGGCGTGTATGTGGGTACACAAGGCCCTACATTTGAGACTCCATCGGAGTATCGCTACTTCTATCGCATTGGTGGCGATGCTGTGGGCATGAGCACTGTGCCCGAGGTGATTGTGGCCCGTCATGCCGACATGGAGGTCTTTGGCCTGAGCGTTATCACCGACCTGGGTGGTGAGGGTATCTTTGTTGATGTTTCTCACGAAGAGGTGCAGCAGGCTGCCACTAAGGCCGAGCCCATCATGACACTGATGGTGCAAGAGGTCATCAACCGCCTCGATGAGGTGTAATCATTGATTAGAATTATCTTATAAAAATGTCCTCAAAGAAATGTTTTGGGGACATTTTTTCAAGGCTTTTTTTGTAAATATCAGAAATTTTGCCCTGTGTGTAATAAAGTGTAATTGATTTCTTGCAGTCATTAAACGCAATATCTACTTTTGCAACGTCCGGACAGACAAACCGATTGTTGAACCATTAAAAAAAGTAAAGAAGATGAAGAAATTAATTTTAATGTCGATGATGGCAGTATTATGCATCATGACAATGAGCGCACAGAAGACTGTTGTATCACAAAAGAGCCAGAAAGTATATGACACAGTAGATCAAATGCCCGAGTTTGCTGGTGGCATGTCGGCATTGATTGATTACCTCAGCACAAACATTAAATACCCTCAAGATGCCATAAAGCAGAATCTGTCAGGAAGAGTCTTGGTTATGTTTGTGGTTGAGACCGATGGCAGCGTTTCAAACGTTAAAGTGGCTAAGAACGTGTTCCCTTCACTCGATGCCGAGGCAGTTAGGGTTGTAAAAGCCATGCCCAAGTGGATTCCTGGAAGACATAAAGGCAAGATTGTTAGGGTAAACTATACAGTGCCTATAGTGTTCTCAATTAAGAAATGAAGCACATCCCGTATTTCATACTTCTTCTTATAATTGTGGGCTGCTCTCATGAGCAGTCCCACAATGAACTATTAAAAAGGGCCGAAAATATTGTGTTCACTCAGCCCGATTCGGTTGTGGGAATGCTGGCTCCACACTGGAATGATACTACAATGACCGAGGCCGACCGAGCTCTGTACGGCCTTGTTTACACCGAGGCTATTCATCGCAGCGGACTCCACATGGAATCAGACTCGCTGATAAGGGCTAGCAGGGTGTATTACGAGATCCATGGCGACGATGAGCGCCTGGCAAGAGCTCTGCTTCACAATGGCATTATCCTGTACAAGCAACAGCAGACCCGTGAAGCCATTCTCATGATGAAAAGGGCTGAACACATGGCTGTCGACTTGCATGTGCCCGCTTTTGAGTGGTATCTCTACTCGGTGCTTGGCGATGTGAATGACAATGTGGGCGACTACACAAAGACCTTGCTATACTATAATCAAGCTCTTAAGGCGGCGCAACAAGTCGACAACAAGCAGTGGATAGTACAGACCCTCAACAACATTGCCATGACCCACGATATGCTGGGCGAGCGTGACAGCCTCAAGTATTATGTGGAGCAAGCTAAATCACTAGCTGACAGCACCGATGGCGACGTGAGAGCCACCTATCTCGTCAATCTTGCAAGTCTCATGATGGGAGCCGGCAATAATGCCGAAGCCAAACGCTACTTGACCGAATCGATGCAGATTTCACCAACCGACCGTGGTGCTAAACTGCTTGCCGACATCTATGTGCAAGAGGGCGATACAGCATCGGCTGCACAGCATTGGTATAGTCTTACAACTTCTCTCTCTCCCGATGTCGCCATCCATTCCTTTCAGCAGTTGATTGTCTATCTTTACAGGCGAGGCGAAATGAAGGATGTGACCGACCTAAGCTTACGACTCAACGAGTTGTATCGTAACCTCTATGAGCACGATGATGCAGCTGGTGTCATTGACCTGCAGACGCAATATGATGAGCAAATCAAGGAACGTAAGCATTACAGGACTTTGATTGCATTGCTTGCCTCCATCATTTTCCTAATGATTGCGTCGGTGGTAATAATATGGTATAGTCGCCATCGCATTGACAAACTCAATTCTCGCTTTGCCGAGACCCAGCAACAATTTAACTTGACTCGCTCCGAACTCACCCACATGCGGCGGCAGAAGGAGCGTGAACAGCGGGAGAATTCCCTTCAAATGAAGGAAACTGTATCGCAATTGCATGCATCGGCTAGCAAGGGTAAGCCCGCTGGCGATGAGGATGCTAACGCGCTGGCTCAACTATCTTATGCATTGAACCCCCAGTTGCAAACACTGTTGTCGACTCTTAACTCAAAAGAGCAGATGGTGTGCCTGCTCACAATTCACAATTTCTTGCCCACCGAGATTGCAACTCTTACCATCTCGACACCTCAGGCCATAACCAACACTCGTGTGCGTTTGCTTAAGAAACTCTTTGGTGAGACTGGTGGCGCCAAGGATTTTGATAATGCTATCAAGCAGAGAATACAGTTCACGAAGAAATGAGACTTGTGGGGATGAATTATTTTATCTACCTTTGTAGTGTAAAAATTATAATGTGATGAGTGAAACAGAGATATCCAGTTTGGGAGAATTTGGGCTTATTGAGA
>JAFSPZ010000064.1 GCA_017451225.1 Muribaculaceae bacterium
AACCGCTATTCAGACCAAGCAAAACACCACTACCAACACCGCAGAGGTGCTGGCATCGGACCCTCTCGACCCGAGCGTCATCTATAAGGTGGCTATCTTCAACGACTTCTCCAAGCTCTATGAGATAGGCTTCAAGACTCCGCTCAATGCCCTTGAGACACCTATAGCCACAGCGGCAACCGAGGTGAAGGCCGACGGATTCACCGCCAACTGGACTCAGTGCCCGAGCGCCACAAGCTACACACTGCGCGTGATACCCAAAGCCGACGCAGAGCTCTATTCGGGCGACATCACCACAGCCAAAGGCTTTGACGAAATTATCATCCCCGATATCACTGGCACTAGTTATGCCGTCACTGGCTTGCAGCCGGCCACTACCTACCTCTACGACGTGCGTGCAGTCAGTGGCAACATTCATGGCGCTTGGTCCAACAAGATTGAGGTTGTCACTCTCGCTGGTGGCCTTCCTGGCGACGTGGACGGCGACGGAGTGGTGACTTCCTATGATGTCACTGCACTCTACAACCTCCTGCTTAATGGCGACGACAGCGGCATCGTTAACGGAGACCAGGATGGCGACGGAGTCATTACCGCAAGCGACATCACCACCGTCTACAGCATCCTGCTAGGCAACAAGAAATAAATATAAATCTTAAGATGAGGTCGAGTTTTTAAGACAATTAAAAACAAAAAACAATAATGCTGTGCGTGTGGGGATTAAGGACAATTCCCCCACGCTTGTTTTGTGTGACAACTAATTGGTCACCCACTATTTTAAAAAAATATTACGATGTCGTCAACTTTTCCTTTAAAATGCTTGCATTTTTGCGATAAATTATTTATATTCGCAACCAAAATGAATAATTTTGTAATAACCCATTAAAACCAAACGCTTATGAAAAAGATTCTACTATTACTGGTGGCTATGCTTGCCACTACTACTGTATGGGCCGAGGACTACATCACCGATGTGATGGTAATTGGCGGCAATAAAACTGAGACCGACAACTTGAAAGCTTCTTACACGGCTCAAGGATGGACAGTTATCGACCAAGACCTGAACGCGGGTTGCGGCTCTGGCAGCGACTATATCTATCTTCTCTACAAGAAAGCAAGCGAATTTGACGAAAATGCTTCTTTTATCACCCATTTCTTTTTGACGACAAATGACATGTATCCAGACTCTATTCAACACGTCACCTCAACATATTACCTTGTAGACTATGATGGAGGCGCCCATTTTAAGGAATTAAAAGGCGACTTGAACAGCAATGCGTCTGGAGCGCATATACATCTCTACTATATTAAAGAAAACTACAGTGAAAGATATAACATAGCTAAAAATATTTACTTCAATAATATACCTGATGGGGCTGTGTTAGATAATGAGTACTCGTTACCCTGTGACTTGAACAAGGGTGCAGGGTCTAGCAGTGACTATATCTATATGCATGTTGATATGTCGCAAGGATGGATAATCCAAAAGAACGTTACTGGTGACCAATGCTATATCAAAAGCTTCGACGGTCCTAAGACTCATTTTTCATCTATCATAATGCCTTACAGCATAGACGGAGCAATAGTGACAGGTGCCACTAGCGATGTGTTTGCTGGTTTCTCAAACCTTGAGACTTTGACTTTTGTCAATGGCGCTCAAATTGAAGAAATGCCAGTAATACAAGGTTGCTCTAAGTTGAAACACGTAAATACCACTAGCAATTATGACCAAACTCCACTTTATATGACGAAAATCCCTGATTATGCTTTTGCTGGCACGGCTGTTGAGAGTATAAAATTTACTTCTGTCACAAATGTTAGTTCCTACGTGTTTTCTGGAAGCAATGTACTATCATCTGTCACCTTCAATACATCACCTGTCCTGATTGAAAATGGTGCTTTTTCCAATATCAGTTCATACTGCCAAATTTCATATCCAGGTTCTATCGAAGATTGGGGCCCAACAATGTATATGTTTTCACCAAACTTGATTGTTAAGAATGGCACATCGTGGTCTTGCGGCTGGTGCGGTGGAGCAGATGAAGCAAGCCATAATATGCTATATTGGACGTTGGCTGATGATCACTTGAAAATATCTTCTTATGGCGACTGGTGGGAATCTTATCCCGACAAGCAGATTATCGCTACCAAACGATTTGAAAAGTCAATGAAAACTATTACTTTGGAGCATGTCTACTCCATCGGGCAAAGAGAGTTTGAGAATCTTAATGAACTGGAAAATGTGTATATCGAACACACACTTCATTCGATAGGCAAAGAGGCCTTCTATGGATGCAATGATTTGAAAGACATATGGTTTGACGGCAATCAAGCACAATGGGATGCAGTGACTAAAGATAGCCAATGGAAAAATGGAACATCCAACCTCACGGAGCACTGGCACTGCATGGTTATTTTCAACAACAATGGTCATGGCTCTACTCCCGATCCAAAGACTATTCAGTGGAGCAACCTTGATAAGGTGGATGAACCCGAACCTCTGGTAGCCGATGGCTACAACTTCAAGGGCTGGTTTACCGATGCTGCCTGCACCAACCAATGGAATTTCAACAACGCAGTGCCTGGCGACATGACGCTATATGCCGGTTGGGAGGAGATAGTTGTAAACGTGCCTGGCGACGTGAACTGCGATGGCACAGTGACTAGTGCCGATGTGACCGAACTATACAACCACCTGCTCAACGGCGACATGACCTATGTCGCAACAGGCGACGTGAACGGCGACGGCACCATCACCAGCGCCGACATCACAGCAGTCTACAGCATCCTGCTGGGAAATTAATTACTGGCTTAATACATAACCCACTACTGGACTGTGTATATTTTCCAACAAATGCAAGCGTTTTTCTTAAAAATGCTTGCATTTTTGCATCGTTTTTATTACATTCGCAACCAAAACAATCGATTTGCTAACAATCCACGAAACACACACTTATGAAAAAGATTTTACTTATTCTTGTGGCACTGCTTGCCACAACTAGCGTTTGTGCCGAAGAATTTGTCGACGGCCTGGTGCTGATTGGAGGCACCAAAAGCGAGACAAACTACCTGAAGTCGGAGCTTATTGCCGACGGCTGGATTCTGGTCGACTATGATCTTAACAAGGGATGTGGCACAGGCAGTGACTACATCTTTTTGCTCTACACTAAAGGAAGCAACCAAATCAATGATGCTGGTTATTTCGTCACCGATTTTTATATCAGAACATCATCAAGCAGCTCGACACCCGACGAAATCACACACAATGGTCGCACCTATTACCTTGTAGAATACGTAGGAGGAAGTGATTTTGAGAGTAGTAAAGGCGACCTCAACTGCCACGCTGGAGGCTCCTACATACACCTTTACGCTGCCACCGATAACAATGAAAACTACCGCTCTACTGCCATAAAATCAATCTCTTTCAATTCCACCTCAAGTGGGGCTGTTGGAGAGAATGGCGGCTCAACGCCATGCGACCTCAACAAGGGATGCGGCGAGGGAAGCGATTACATCTATATGCACACAAGCTCAGCCCAGAAAGGCTGGACCATGAGTGGAAGCGGGACTGATTGTCAAATCACAGGATATGTTGGCAACAAAGGCAACAAAAGCAAATTGACCTTTCCTGTCACCATTGACGGCGCTACGGTGAAGTACTGCCTCGACGATGTTTTCAATGGGTTCACAAGCCTTGACACGCTGATGATGTATAATCACGCTTCACTTGCGAATATGCCGTTGCTGCAGGGGTGCTCATCGCTCAAGCAGGTCAATAACTGGACAAGCAGCAATACCTACAACTATGACCAATTGCCAGCCTCCATATTACGTATTCCAGATTATGGGTTTGTAGGTACTGCCATCGAGGGGTTGCACACAAATAATACCACTACAATTGGCGAGCATGCCTTCGAAGGGAGCAATACTCTGTCTTGGGTTACAGTTGATAATCCTAACATCTTGATTAGGGATTATGCTTTTGCTAACTTGAGCAGCCAGCAATGCATAATTTATAGCGCCGGAGATCTTGAAAATTGGAGCCCAAGGTCATATATGTATTCTGCTCAAACAATGGTTAGAAGCAAAGATCACTTGTGGTATTGTGGCTGGTGTGGCGGTAATGAGACCAGCGATAATCATCTGTACTGGACTCTGAAGGAAAACCACCTGAAAATAAACTGTGCTTCACCCGTTTGGATCGACCACCCCGAAAAACAGATTATCAGGGTACACAATTGGTATTCTAATATAGTTCAAATGCCTATTAACAAGCTCACTATTAACCATGTCGACACCATAGGTGGAGGGGTATTTAGAAATATTGATGATCTTCAATTAGTGGACATCCAATCAGGTACAAGATATATATCTAGTAGTTCTTTCCGCGACAACGATAATCTCCAAACAGTGTACCTTCCTCCATCAGTGGAAAGAATAAATAGCTATGCTTTCTATAATTGCCCTTTATTGACCGACGTTTACTTCAATGGCAACCAACAACAGTGGAATAGTGTGACGAAAGCATCAAATTGGAAACCCAATGCAACCAAGGTACATTGGCATTGCACTGTAACTTTCAACGCCAACGGCCATGGCACTGCCCCTGAGCCACAGAACATCGAGTGGAGCAACCAGGACAAGGCCACCGAGCCCACCGCACCAACGGCCGATGGATACAACTTCCTGGGCTGGTATACCAATGCTGCATGCACCAACCTGTGGAACTTCGACAACATCGTTACCGGCGACATGACGCTCTATGCCAAGTGGGAACAGGTGATTGTCAACATTCCTGGCGATGTGAACGGCGACGGAGCAGTGACTTCCTCCGATGTCACTCTCCTCTACAACGTCATTCTCAGTGGCGACAACAGCGGCATCGTCAACGGCGACCAGGATGGCGACGGAGTCATCACTTCGAGCGACATCACAGCTGTCTACAGCATCATGCTCGGTTCAAAGAACAAATAAAATCTCTTTAACCCAAATCACACCTCAGCGCTTTCACCGCAGTGAAGGCGCTTTTTTATTGTGCTTTTTTGATAGTTGAGTTTTATTTGTTACATTTGCACATATTATTAAAACAGACACCCTCATCATGGACGAACTCCATATCCAAACCCTCATATATGACCTGGCTCTGATTCTCACGCTGGCAGCAGCTGCAACCATCATCTTCAAGTTGCTCAAGCAACCTGTGGTGCTGGGATATATTGTCGCCGGTTTTATTGCCAGCCCTCACTTCGCTTTCCTGCCCTCGGTGGGCGATGAATCAAACATCGAGTTCTGGGCTCAGATAGGCATCATTGTACTGCTGTTCTCACTGGGACTGGAGTTCAGCTTCAAGAAGCTCATCAATGCAGGTGGGTCGGCAATAGCCACAGCCCTCATTATTGTGCTGGGAATGATGGGAACGGGGTTCATCATTGGCAAGAGCATGGGGTTCACCTCGGTCAACAGCATCTTTATGGGTGCTATGCTGTCGATGTCGTCAACAACAATCATTCTCAAGGCGTTGACCGACCTTAACATGCGCCACCGCAAGTTCGTGCCAGGAGTCTTTGCTGTGCTCATTGTCGAGGACCTTTTTGCCGTGGTGATGATGGTTATTCTCTCGTCAATAGCCATCAACAAGACTGTGGCTGGAGGCGAGATGCTCAAGAGCATTCTGAGCCTGTTGTTCTTCCTCATCATTTGGTTTGTTGTGGGAATGTTCCTTATCCCCACCATCTTCAATAAGTTCCGCAAGGTAATTAGCGACGAGATGATGCTCATCATTGCCATGGGGCTTTGCTTCTTTATGGCCATATTCTCGGTCGAGAGTGGCTTCTCGTTGGCACTTGGAGCTTTTGTCATGGGGTCTATTCTTGCTGGCACAAGCGAAGCCGAGCGCATCGAGCGCATCATCAATCCTGTCAAGGATCTCTTTGGAGCTGTGTTCTTCATCTCGGTGGGCATGATGGTAAATCCACAGGTCATAGTACAGTATGCTGGCACCATAACACTGCTATCGGTAGTTGTAGTTATTGGCATGATAGTGTTTGGCACAACAGGTATGCTTGCTACGGGCGAGCCACTCAAAATAGCGATGGAGAGTGGATTCAGCCTCACTCAGATAGGCGAGTTCTCTTTCATTATCGCAACTTTAGGCACCACGCTCGGAGTGCTAGACCCAAGCATCTACCCAATCATCGTGACCGTATCGGTGATTACCACATTCACCACACCTTTCTTTATAAAAAGCGCCTTGCCCTGCTACACCTTTGCCAGGAAGCACCTTCCAAAGCGGTGGGGAGTCTTGCTCGAAGGATACCGCAACACTGCGGGCGCCAACGTCAAGCCTGCCCAGCGCAGCTTGTGGACTGTAATCATCAAGCGCAATGTCACAAGGCTCATTCTTTTCTCGGTAGTGATTATTGCAGCAATCTTCTTGCTGCGCACCTACCTCATTCCACCCATGACAAAGGTGCTTGGCAAAATGATGGCCACCAAGTGGGCTCTTTTGCTGAGCATGTCAGCGGCCATGCTGCTGCTCTCGCCATTCTTTTATGCCATTATCACACCCAAAATCAACCGCAAAGAGCGGGAAGAACTCAACAACAATAATGGCACTGGAGGCGTTTTCGCGCCTCGACTGGTGATGATTGTGGTGGGAGGATTTCTGACTACTCTTTTCCTCATGTCGCTGCTCTATGGGTTCTATTCAAGCCTCACTTCGGTTGTAGTGGCTGTTGTGTACATCTTTGCGCTGCTGTTGATTTTTGCGCCCATAGCACGCAAACAGCTCAACTTGATGGAAAAACGCTTCCTGAGCAACGTTAATGAGCGCGAGAACCGCCGCACAGGAAAAGGCAACAACCTGGTGAGCGACATGCACCTTGCCTATATCACCGTGGGCTATAATTGCCCATTTGTGGGAGAAAGGCTCAAAAACGCCGACTTGAGGCGCAAATATGGAATTAACGTGGTCGTCATCCAGCGAAATTCGGTGCGATATCCCATCCCCACAGGTAAAATGAGAATTTTCCCCGGCGACCAGATTGGTGTGATAGGCACCGACGAACAAATACAGCAGTTGCTGCCACTCATCGAAGCCACCAGTAACACCACCAGTCAACAACCGGTTGATGTGAAATTCACCAACTTTGTGCTCAGCGACAAGTCGCCACTGGTGGGCAAGCGATTGGGCGATACCAGCCTGCGCGAAGACTACAAGTCGATGCTTGTTGCAGTTGAGCGCGGCGAAGAAGATTTCCTGGATTTAACCCCCGAGATAGTCTTTGAAGAGGGCGACAAGCTATGGATTGTGGGCGACATAACCTTGATGAAAAAACTCAAATAGAAAGTGCTTTTATAGCCATCGACTACTTGGGCATGTAGTCTCTGTTCTGTTCATCCTCCTTGCTGTCTTGAGGCATGAAGCGTGATTCGTCTTCTTTGTCTTCGGGCACGGGAGGAACATCTACAGTAGCTTCGGGGAGCACATTCTCATTCTTTGACTTGCTGTGCTTACCTATCTTGTGAAGCTCGTCGTTAATGCCATGACCAACTTTTGATATGCGCTTCTTGCTAGATTCCAGACGGTTGTCTATTGTCTCCTCTATCTTCTTGTTGAACTTGAATGGCATGAGTGAGACAAGAGCCGACAAAAACGCCAGTATGGTAAGTGCAGCACTGGCATAATACCCCACACCAAGGCCGTTGATGGGCATTCCCTCGCTCATCTCGGTATTGGCCATCACTGCTGGATCATGATTGATGGAAAAACCTTGAAACTTTGCCAATAGATTGAAAAAGAAATACAAAGTAAGGAATATGAGTAACACGTCAACAATCCCCCACCACCTGTTTTTCAGGCAGTTGAAACCAATGGCGAGGAATATTGTGATGAATGGAGTCAGTGCAAAGAGTGTGCTTTTAAATCCTTGTTCATAGTTTATCATGCTTGATGTGAATTCGTGTCCCGACACACTTCCCAAGTGAGATATCTCAAACAATGGGAGAAACACATAGCACACCAATGCCAAAAGCAGCAATATGTTGGTAATTGGTTTCATGTCAATAATACTTATTTATATAATAACAGAAAAAAGGTGATTTTAGTGTAAAACAGCTTAAAAAGTTTTCAGTTATCAGTTATTAGTTGCTCCTAGGTTTTTTAAAGAAAATCCTTAAAAAGTGTTAAGAAATTTGGAGAAATGGGATGCCTTGCTATACCTTTGCAGTGTACTAGTTAAGTAGTACACTAATGAAGTTATTGTTTAACCATCAAAACATATCAGTATTATGCTATCCATCAACGACTTAACATTTAGGTATAACAAACGCGTTGGAGATTTGTTTCATAATCTCTCGTTTGAGTTGAATGCAGGCAACGTTTACGGGTTGTTAGGGAAAAATGGTTCGGGTAAAACCACCCTAATTAATTTAATGTGTGGTCTGCTCACTCCTAAGAGCGGCAATGTAACACTCGATGATGTGAATGTGCGTGCCCGCCTTCCCAAAACAATGAGCGACCTATTCCTCGTTCCCGAGGAATTTGACCTGCCTAATCTCACCTTAAAGCGCTATGTGAGTATCAATGCTCCGTTCTACCCCAATTTCTCGATGGACGACATGCAGCGCTACCTCGACATCTTCGATATGTGTGGCGACATTGATGTGAAACTTCACTCGCTGTCGATGGGACAAAAGAAGAAAGTGCTATTGGCATTCGCATTTGCCACCAACACCCGCGTACTCATTATGGATGAACCCACCAATGGCCTGGACATCCCCAGCAAGAGCCAGTTCCGCAAGTTGGTGACCACAGGCATGACCGACGACAAGATGATGCTCATCTCTACCCACCAGGTGCGTGACATCAGCGAAATCCTCGACCATGTAACAATCCTCGACCAGAGTAAAGTGTTGCTCAACGCTTCTATTGCCGATGTGATGAGTCGCTTGGCATTCCGCCCCATGCGCGAAGGCGATCAGCCACTCTTCACGCAGCCTAGTGTGATGGGGTCGCTAGTGGTCGTTCCTAGCCAGCCCGACGAAGAGACTACTGTTGACCTGGAGATGCTCTTCAACGCCACTATTCAAAATCCCGATGCTATCAACCAATTGTTTAACGCCTAAAAAAGAACACAACTATGAATACCGTAAGTCAAACTTTTAATTGGAATCGCTTCGTTGCCGCACTCAAGAAAGAAGTGGTAGAGAACAACCGAACACTGCTTTTCTCAATTATCGCCATCTATGGTATATTGGCATTAATAATGATTTTAGGCAACCTTGCCTCGGGGAATAGCCCATCTCGCCCAGAACAGATGTTGCGCTATACAGTTGTATATTGTGTATTCAGTTTTAGCAGCATCATTTTTGCCTCTCTAGCATTCAGTAGTTTGAAATCCAAAACGGGCCGCACCGAACTTCTTACCTCACCATCATCAACATTTGAGAAGTTTCTGGTCAATGCCACGATCTATGTACTGGGATTTATCATTGTTTTCCCCATCTGTGCTCAGCTCGCCGACCTCACCCGC
>JAFSPZ010000006.1 GCA_017451225.1 Muribaculaceae bacterium
TAGGATACTTGGTGATGAGCTGCTCGAGGTAGTCGATTTGCTCGTCGTCACTGAGCTTCTTGCCGTTAGGATCCTTCTGCTTGCCGTCCTTGAGCTGCTTGTAGTCGTAGAAGTACTTGCCGTCCTCGATTACTGCAAACTCGCTGGCAGCGCAGTCCATAGCAATCTTCACGTCCTTGCCTGGCTCATAGCCAGCCTTCTTGATGGCCTCAACGATGCTGTCGAGAGCGTCCTCAATGCCGTTGAGAGCTGGTGCGAAACCACCCTCATCGCCCACTGCAGTACTCAGGCCACGAGCCTTGAGCAGCTTGGCGAGGTTGTGGAATACCTCGGCACCCATGCGGATGGCCTCTTTCTCGGTAGTAGCGCCAACGGGACGAATCATGAACTCCTGGAAGGCGATGGGAGCGTCGCTGTGAGCGCCACCGTTGATGATGTTCATCATGGGAACAGGGAGCACATGGGCGTTAGTGCCGCCAATGTAGCGGTACAGAGGCATGTTGAGTGCGGTAGCGGCAGCATGAGCAGCAGCGAGTGAAACGCCGAGAACAGCGTTGGCGCCGAGTTTGCTCTTAGTCTTGGTGCCATCGAGCTCAATCATGCGGTTGTCAAGAGCGCGCTGGTTGAACACGCACATACCCTCAACGTGAGGAGCGATGATTGTGTTAACGTTTTCCACGGCCTTCTGAACACCCTTGCCCAGGTAACGGTTCTTGTCGCCATCGCGAAGCTCCAGAGCCTCGTTCTCGCCGGTAGAAGCGCCGCTAGGAACCGAAGCGCGTCCCATAACGCCATTTTCGAGTGTTACTTCAACCTCCACTGTGGGGTTGCCACGAGAATCGAGAATCTCTCTTGCATGAACTTTAGAAATCTTCATAGTTTCTTTTTATTTTGAATGTTATGTTTATAAAAAAATGTTTTTCTTGAATGCGATTGCAAATTTAGTCAATAAGTTGCAAACGTCAAAATTCTTTAAGCGCAATGCTCCTAAAAACCTATGACAAACGATTGCTTATTTTGAGTTCATAGTCAAAATTCTTGAGACAATTAATTGACAAGAATCTTTGTTTTCTTTATTTTTATCAATGACAATTGTCGCTAAAAAACTAACAACTATTCCACCACAGTGAGCGGATAGGCTCGGTAGTAATGGGTGCTGCCGTCGGTCACTATTCCCACGAGGGTGAAATTTCCTGTAGCAGCTGGCACGATTTCGAGGCATGGAGCGCCTTGCGGTGTGGAACCCTGAGTGATGGCTGCTATGGCGGTGTTGTCGCTGTAGCCCGTGAACCCTGTAGTGATAATCTGGTCGGTGAGTTGGTTCACCGCCACAATCTTGGGGTGTGCGGCGTTGAGGCCCAGGCTGCTCTCGATGCTGCTCAAGTCGGTGTTCACAAAATTATAGGCCATGAGCTCGGCAGAGCCGTTGAGAATGAACTCGTAGATTATGGTTATGTCGGTAGCGCTGATGAGTCCGTCTTGATTCACGTCGTAGTGTCCCACCGTTCCGGCGCCCTCATCGCCCAGCAGCACGCTCATCACAAGTGTGATGTCGAGAGCGTTGACCACCTTGTCGTTGTTGACATCGGCTCCGTTGTCGAGATAGGCGCTGGGATTGATTGCCGCGGCGGTGTTCCACTCGGGGGCGCTGCTATAGGTGGCCACCTTGTCTTGAGGCACAAAGAGCTGCGCTGTGCCGTAGCCCGACTGTGCAAAGAACTCGCTGTCGACCTGTGGTGGAACGTCGTTGTTGAGCCACAGCTGGCTGAGCGAGTTGCAGTACTTGAACACCTTGTGGCCGAAGTGCTCTACATTTGCCATGAAAAATACCCGGCTCAGCGAGGTGCAGCGCTTGAATGCCTCGTCGCCCATGGAGTTGAAATGAAGCCCGAAAACAATGGTCTCGAGCGAGGAGCAGCCCATGAATGCCCGATGCCCTATCGACTGGAGCATTCCGTGAGCCGAGGGGAAACCTGTGAGGCTGTAGCAGCCCATGAAAGCCTCGTCGCCCAGCGTGGTGAGGTATTCACCTCCATTGAACGTCTTTAGTGCAGTGCACTGGGCAAACGCCCTGGGCCCTATGAAAGTCAGGTTCCTGGCATTGTTCACATGCAGCAGCGAGGTGCAGCCCTCAAAGGCGCCACCCATGAGCTTGCTCACCTTGTTGCCCATTGTGACGCGGTTCAAGTGCTTGTTGCCGGCAAAGGCTTTGGGCATTATGGTCTCGACATTGCCGGGAATTGTGAAAATGGGCTGTGTGTTGCTGTGCAGGTAGTAGTAGAGCTCATTTCCATGCTTGTTGTAAAGAACGCCGTTGTCGACCATGAAATAGGGGTTGTCTTTGCTCACCGAGATGCTTTCCAGCCCTTGGCATGCCGCAATGGGGTTGATGTCGTTGCTGGTGTCAATCACCTTGAGGCTGTCGCTGGCAATGATTATTGCCTTGACGGCCTGGCATACTTGCTGCGTGCTGGTGTTTTTGAGCTCGGTGACGTGGAATGTGTAGCCGCTCATTGTCACCGAGCCAGGCAGGGCTATCGCTCCGCTGCTGCCCAGGGCGGTGTTGAACACGTTGACAATCGAAGCCTGGTCGCTGGAGTTCCAGTCGTAGGCAAACTCCAGGTCCTGATAAACATTGTCTCTCTCAACAATGCTTTTGAAGCCGCTCCATGCGCTCAGCGATTGATACATTGCGGCGGTGCCCACCGGCACTTGCAGCGTGGCGTTGGCCTTGAGGCTTGAGGTGAGCCCCTGTGTGCCGTCGTTGCTGGGCGAGGTGCTGCGGTAGTTGATTGTCTCGATGCTCGTTCCCTCAAAGCAGTTTTCTCCAAACGCTGTTGTCGTTGCCGGAATGATGACGTGCTTCAGGTGCAATGCGCCCTTGAGGGCACGCTCCTCGATAATGGTCACGCCGCAGGGAATGTAGAGGTCCTCGTCGGCACGGTTCATGGGATAGGCCACGAGCTTGTTCATCTTTTTCTTCTCGTGGGGGGCAAATTCCTCGCCGTGCTTGCGCTCATAGAGCACACCGTCGCAGGAGGCATATGTCGGGCACCGCTCGTCAACGTTGATGGCTTGCAGCGCAGTGCAGTTCTTGAAAGCGTCGCGCTCCACCTGCTGGAGCGACAGGGGCAGCTCGATGGCAACTAGGCTTGTGCATAGCGAGAAGGCTTTCTCGCCTATGGTTCTCACTCCCGTTGCTATGGCCACACTGGCGAGCCAGTAGCACCCCTCAAAGGCGCCTGCGGGGATGGCGCTCAACGTCGACGGCAGTTCAATCGACGGCAGCGACGAGCATGAGGCAAAGGCGTGGTCGCCCATGCTTGTGATTCCCTCCACGAGCTTCACGCTGGTGAGCAGCTTGCTGCTGGCAAAGCTCTCCTGACCCAGTGTCTTGAGTTTGCGGGCGTGGCTCGTGTCGAGCGACTTGATGCTTGAGCCCTTGAACGCCTGGGGGGCTACGCTGGTCACGTTCAGGGTTGTGCCGTGGGCGTCGGTGATGCTGTTGCGCACCACAATGTGCTGGTTGCTGCTGTCGAGGCATCCGTTCAGCGCCACGGTGCCTGCTGCGGTCTTGAGATAGGTGTAGTGGTTAATGTCGACAAAGCTGTAGGGCAGCTCGGCTATGTTGTAGTCGCGCCAGCCCACGGCGCTGCTGTAGCGCGAGGCTGTCTCTCCCTGGTTCCCTGACGAGGGCACATGGATGGTGACGCCTGTCGACGACGCGGCAAAGGGGTCGCCCTGCACCAGCACGGGGCTTTCCATAGTCATGGCGATGCTGTTCAGGCTCTCGCAGCCGTTAAAGATTGATGTGCCCAAATACTCTAGTTCGCCTGGCAGCATGATGCTCTCGAGGCTGGTGCAGTGGGCCATCGCGCTAGTCCCCAGGCTTGAGATGCCGCCCTTGCCCTCAAGCCTCAGGAACGACTCCCACACCACGTTCGCCAGCTGCTGGCACCGCATGAAGGCTCCCGACCCAATCTCGACGGGCTCGTCGTTGTCGAAGGTCACTGTGCTCAGACTGCTGCAGTCGGCAAAGGCGTAGCTGTCAATCACCGTCACGGCAGGGGTTATGTCCATCGAGGTGAGCTTCGGGCAGCCGGCAAAGGCGCGCTTGCCCACCCTGGCGATGTTCTCGCCCAGAGTCACGGCTTGCAGCTCTTGGCAGCCGGCAAAGGCGTTGTCGCCCACGGCAGTGACGCGGTAGGTCACGCCGCCGCTTGTCACGCTGCCGGGGATGACGATGCTGCCTGTGTAGGCGTTCTCGCCGCTCGTGGTCACCACGGCGCTGGCGCTTGCCACGTCTATCTCGTAATGGATGCCACCGGCCACAAAGTCGCTGGCGACAGTCTCCACTGGCACCGCCAGCAGCCACAGGGCTGCAATCACCATCGGGCACAGTCGTGATATCTTGCTTTTCATTGGCTCTCTCTTATATGTTGGTTATTATATTTATAATAACGTACAAACTGCAGTATAAATTATCTAGAGCACGATTTTTTGCGAAAATGATGGGAAATGTGTATCTTTGTGTGGAAAAATCAATAGTAAACATTATGAAACACATAGAGGTTGTTGCGGCTATAATAAGAGATGGTTGTGGACGCGTTCTCGCCACGCAGCGAGGCTATGGCGACATGAAAGACGGGTGGGAGTTTCCGGGTGGAAAAATCGAGCCAGGGGAGAGCCCTAGTGAGGCTCTCAAGCGTGAGATTGACGAGGAGCTTGCCGTGACCATAGAAGTGGGTGGGAAGTTGTGCACCGTGGAGTGGGATTATCCTGCATTTCATCTCACGATGCATTGCTATTGGTGCAGTGTGACGGCAGGGCACATGTCGCTGCTTGAACATGAGGCTATGCGATGGCTCACTGCCGATGAGCTGTGGAGCGTGGACTGGCTGCCGGCCGACCGTGAGGTTGTGAAAAGGATAGAAGAGATTAAAGAATCATAAATTTGAGATTTATTTTGGAAGTTTCAATAATTTTTAATAATTTTGGGGCAGATACTTGAAAAATGTCACACATTGACAGTTAAAAAAGAGAAAATGAGACTATTCGATATATTTAATTAACTTTTTGTCTAACTAAAAAACAGAGCATTTTTATGAAAAAAGTTTTATTAGCTTTAGCATTGTGCGTGTCTTTTAGTGGGATGGCGCAGCTTGTGAATGTCACCTCGATAGAGAGGGTGGGCATTCCAGAGTCGAGTGCCAACAAAGTCGCAGCCATAAGTCCGCAGGGTGACTACATCCTTGTGACGACCGACTACAACTGCGGCCTCACTAAAGTGGACTTGGCAACAGGCGCCACTCAGGTAATTACCCGTGCGCAAGGTGCCGGCCATGACGCACACATTTCGAGCGATGGAACAACGGTTGTCTATCGTGAAAAATCTACCAAGAACCGCCTTCAGATGACCGCTGTGAAGAGCAAGAATCTTGAAACCGGAGCCGAGCAGCAGCTCGTGAAGCCAACTCATGACCTGCAGGGCGTTGCCATAGATGGGAACACTGCCGTGGCGATTGACAAAGGCAAAATTGCCAAGAAATCAATTGGTGAGGGCAAAGCTCAGGTGACTGCTCCAGTTCTCTCGACCCGGAACTTCAAGCTCTACATCACTCGTGACGGCCGCACCACCGAGTTCATGCCAGCCGGAGACCATCGCTACATCTGGGCTTCGATGTCGCCCGATGCAACCAAGGCTCTTTTCTACTGCAGTGGAAATGGCGCCTGGGTGTGCAACGTGGACGGCAGCAACCTCGTGAGCCTGGGCAAGCTCCAAGCTCCCAAGTGGATGACCAACGACATGGTTGTGGGAATGAAAACCACCGACAACGGCGAGGTCTATACTTCGGGCGAAATTGTAGTTGCCGACCTCAACGGCAATGAGCAGGTTCTTACTGGCGACGACGTGGTTGCCATGTATCCATTGCCTGCTACAGGCAAGATTGTGTTCTCCACACCAACTGGTGAGGCTTATATTATTAACCTTAAATAATGGAGGAACTGAATCATGAAGAAATTAATACTTTTACTGGCAGCAGCCGTAGTGGCTGGCTTCTCACTTCAGGCTAAGACCACCGATGAGTTCCGCATTTATTTGAACCCAGGACATGGAAGCTATGGCGCCAACGACCGCCCCATGAAGACCATTGGCCACCCTCACACTGGCGAGCTCAACGCCGAGGGAACCACCTGGATTGATACCGACACTCTGGGATTCTATGAAGGCCGAGGCACTCTGCCACGAGCATTTGCCATCAAGAATTATCTCAAATCGATTGGGGTGCAAAGCGAGAACATCGTTCTCTCGCGTGAGGCCAACGGTCCCTGGCCTTACACCACCCCCAACAGCGAGTATGACCCCGACGAAATCTACAACAAGCCACTGGCCGAGATTTGCGAAGAGGTGGAGGAGGGCAACTTCGACATGTTCATATCTTCGCACTCCAACGCCGCTACCGACGGCACCAGCACCAACTATCCGCTGTTCCTGTATCGTGGCTACGACACTGGTACCACCGGCGAAGCAGGTTACAACGGACCCGGTGTGGAGGGCAGTGACGACATGGCGCGCACCGTGTGGCCTTTCCACCACATGGGCGAGATAGAGCCACAGAGCCACTACAGCGTGACCAACATGAACGTGCGTGGCGACATCAGCTTCTATGGCAGCTACAGCACCTCGACACGCCTCAACGGCAACCAGTACAGCGGCTATCTGGGCGTGCTCAAGCATGGCGTGCCCGGCTATCTGCTCGAAGGCTTCTTCCACACCTATCAGCCTGCCCGCCACCGCGCTCTGAACTTCGACTACGACCGCCTGGAGGGAATACGCGAGGCTCGTGGTGTTGCCACCTACTGGGGCTTCAACCTCAACGGCAAGGGTGAGATTGCAGGCACTGTGAAAGACCTGCACGAGAAAATCGTTAACAACCTCTACAACTATGCCTATGGCAGCGACGACCAGTGGCTCCCATTGAATGGTGCGCAAGTAGTGCTCAAGAAGGACGGCAACGAGGTTGCAACCTATACCGTAGACAACGAGTGGAACGGCTTCTTCGCCTTCTTCGACCTTGAGCCCGGCAACTACACCGTGGAGGCTACTGCCGAGGGTTACAAGGCGCTTGAGGCACCCATTGAGGCCACCGTTACCGCCAATAACACCTGTTACTCGTTCATCAAGCTTGAGAATGAGAACTACGTTCCCGACGAGATTGTCTATGAAAACTATCCCGATCCAGCTCAGCCCGGATATCTGGGACTTGCCGGCACCTATGTGTTTGGTCAGGACGAAGGCACTACCTATGAAGGCATAGCTGGCACTATGGCTCAGGCATTGCAGTATGGCGACTCGACCATCGTTCTCTCGCACGAGGGCAAGCTTGCTCACCTCTACCTTGTTGATAATAACACCAAGCAAGTTGTTAAGGAAATCAGCACCGAGGGCATCTTCAACATGGGCGACGATGTGCCTGTGTTCTACAACCAGATTGGCTCTATTGCTCTGAGCGCCGACCGCAAGCTCGTGGGTGTGAGCGCAGTGCGCACTTGCTTCAACAATGACTATGCCGATGGTTATCCACGCGGAACAATGTACGCCTACTACTGGGACAACTTTGACGCAGCACCTACCGAGTGGTTCACAACCCAGTACTCTTCCAACTGGTACCGTTCTGACCTAGGCTTTGGTCTCGCAGTGAGCGGTCCAATCAATGAGTGCATGGTTTGCGTTCCTGCTCCCACCACAGGCAGCTCCCGTGGCGTGCGTCCTGCATTCTTCGTTATCAGCGATGGCAACGTGGTGAGCACTAGCCGTGCCAACGCCAACAACACCATCGCTCTCACCGAGCTTGGCGACCCATTGGCAATAGAAGGCAATGCGAGCGGCTATCCAGTTGAGAACTATGGACGCATTAAGGTGGCTGTATCGCCATTCGATGACCACGCATTCATCATTGGTGGCTCTAACACCGGCAAGCTCTATGAGTTCCCGGTTACCACCGATGGCGGTGTTCCCGAGTGCAACGTGTTTGAGGCCGATGCCGAGCTGCTTGGCAACGGCATTCAAATCTTCAAGTATGCCGGTCACACCCTCATGGTAGCTCCTTATGGCACCAAGAACGACGTGAAGGGCATCAAGATTTATGAGATTACTGGCGGCCTGGCAAGCGCTACTTTGCTCAAGACCATCAACACCGACATCAATGATGGCCGTGCCATCACAGCTGGCGGTGCCGACTTTGCCTGGGCTGGCGCTGTGGTAAATCAGGAGGACATCCACGCATATCTGGTGGGCAGCGACGTGAATGTGGTTAAGTTTGCAACTGACGACGTAGAGCAGCCAAAGGTTAAGGGCATCTTTGCCTACGACCTGCGCTACAACTACGATGGTGGCAACTACACCTTCACATTTAAGGCCAACGATAATGCCGCCGAGGCCTGCATCACCTTCCGCGATCCCGAAACAAGCGAGCAACTCCTCACGTTGCCCATTGAGAATGTGGTGCTTGGTGAAAACGAGGTAATAGTATCGGCCGAGCAACTCGCTGCCGCTGTTGAGGGCAAAGACACTACCAAGCCTCTCGCGTGGGAAATCACCCTCGTGGGCGAGCCCATCGCACGCATCGACATGCTCAATGAGCTGGGCGACGACTGCATCTACAGCGGATGCCTCTTTAACAATGTGGACAAGAATCCCGCGAGCCCACACTTCGGAAACATCTATGTGGGCAACCGCATCTCGCAACCCAACGACGGCAATGGTCTTTACATCTATGACCCATTGATGAATCGCCAGAACAGCGTTGCCTATCATGGCACCACCACCCTGAGCAGTCCCTATCGCTTGGGCGTTGCTCCCGATGGAACAGTCTATATTCCCGACTGGAGCGACCCATACTCGGGCATTTATGTAGCCGACATCGACAATGTTGAGGCCGACTTCACTCAGTTCTTCTTGGGAACCCGCGATGGCAGCGGTCTGTTCACCAACGAAGGCGTGAACGTGGGTGGCTCGGCAACTTCGGTAGCCTTTACAGGCACTGGCGCCGACACAAGGATGTATGTCTTCTCCGAGGACGTTCCCGGGCCTTCGGGTAATGGCAACGGTGTGGCCATCTATAACGTTGGCAACGCCGACGGCACTATTGCAAGAACTTGGGGTGCTGCCCCCGACAATTACTTCGACATTGGCTCGAAGATGCTCAACACCAACGGCAACGTGGTTCCCACACAGGAAGGCGGTGCATTTGTTTCGCAAGTGCGCAGCGCGGGCAACAACCAGAGCGGTGTTCCTTCGTTCGTCTATGTGAACCCCGAGGGTCAAATCACCTTCAACTCGGGTAGCGACCTGCAAGACCTCAACGGTTCGCTGGGCGCTGGTATGGCAGTGAGCAACGATGGTAAGACCCTTGTCATCAACAACGGCAGTGGTGAGGTGGAATTCTTCGACCTCGCTTGGAACCGCGATGGAGACACGCCTGTCATCACACCCCGTGGCTACTCGTTTGTGAGCGCGGCTCGCCGCAACGATGGCTCGTCGCACAACAACTACGTCTACCAGATGAACTTCGACTACGGCGGCAACCTTATTGTTACCGGCAACAAGGTGGCTATCTACTCTATTCCTACCGACAACAACACTCACACCACTCCTGCCGTGATGGAGTACACTTCACTCACTGGTATTAACGGCGTGAACGTCGACAACAGTAAGAAGGTTGTCAAGGTAACTTATGTGAACGTTGCAGGTATCGAATCGAGCACTCCATTCCAGGGTGTGAACATCGTGGTAACACGTTACGAGGATGGCACTCAAACCACAACTAAGGTTATCAAGTAACGTGAAATAAACTTAATTAACATCTACATTCAGGGAGGGGAGGAAACATTCTTCCCCTCTTTGCGTTATTATAATATAGCAAAAAATGACTCTATTTATGAAACACATTTTGTTTACCGCCTGTTGCCTGCTGCTGGCAATGGCTTCACGTGCAGCCAATGCAACTTCAATGCAAAGCAATGAACCTTGTAAAATGATGGTCATCAGCGATATTCATTTGCTCGCTCCGTCTCTCTACGACGACGGTAATGCCGCGCGGCAGCTCGACAAGAACGATATGAAGATGGTAATCCAGAGCGATTATATAATGCATTCCTTGGTCGACGAAATCATCAAGGCTGAACCCAAGTTGCTGCTCATCACTGGCGACCTCACTTTCAACGGCGAGAGGGCAAGCCATGAGCGGCTGGTCGAGCACTTGCAGCGACTTGAGCAGGCTGGGGTGCGCACTCTCGTCATCCCTGGCAACCACGACATTATGTGCCCCTATAGCAAGCAGTATAAGGGCGACGAGCCGCTGGCAGTGCCCTCGGTCACACGAGAGGAATTTGCTCAGATATATTCAAGATTTGGCTACGGCAATGACTCGCAGCGGGACCCTAATTCGCTCAGTTACACTTGCGAACCCGTGCCAGGGATTGTGCTGCTTGCAATAGACAGCAATCGCTATGACGAGAACCAGCTTTCGGCCCATGGCAGTGCTGCGGTTTACCACAGCGACGGAGCCGTGAAACCCGAAACACTCGATTGGATAGAGACACAGCTGGGAAAGGCGAAAATAGAAGACAAGCGTGTGATTGCCATGATGCACCATCACTTGCTTGAGCACATTGACGGCGAGGCGCGGTTGCTTCCCAATTATATTGTAGCCAATCATGGCGACGTGGCGCAAGTGCTGAGTGATGGCGGAGTGAGCGTGGTTTTCACAGGCCATCTTCACATCACCGATGCTGTCACTTCAAGCGGGATAGTGGATGTTGCCACTGGTTCGGCGTCGACCTATCCCATTGCCGTGCGCACGGCGACTCTTGCCCCGTCGCACTCCTCATTGAGTATCGAGACACGCATCTTTGACAGCCCTGATAACTGTGTTCTCAGTCAGGGTCGTGCCAAGGTTGAGAACTGCGCACCAGCACTAGCAGGCATCATCTCACGGCGGTTGTGGCCACGCATTGAGCCACGACTCAAGCAGTATGAGTCGCTGCTTGTAGATGAAGGAGTTGACACCTCAAGGTTGCCTCGCAATGCGAGCGATGCTACGGCTCTTATTACAAAGCATCTGAGCCAGCCGTTAGCGCAGAGCATGATGATTGTAAGTCGCGGAGATGAAGACCCGGCACAGGCTCCTGCCATTGTCGAAGCAGTGAAACAGGGAGTGCGCGGAATGGTTGCCGATGTGTTTTCCGAAGGAGCCGACGAACTAGCCGACTTCTTGCTGCAAAACTTTATGCCCCGCGTTGAGCCAGTGCTGCACAGTGCCCTTGAAGACCTGAACCAGGCAGGCACACCACAACAATCATCGACCCATGACCACAAGCTGGTGATAGATTTGTGCACGACAGGCTGCCAATAAAACTTGGCTTCGCCATGTGTTTGTTAATTTCCCAAAAGGCACTGGTAGACGAGGAATAGATCGGAAACCGTGACGGTTCCGTCGCCGTCGGCGTCGGCGCTGTAGCGATAGAGCATGTTGCCATTGAGGAGATAGTCATAGATGGCAACGACGTCGGCCGAGGTGACCGCTCCGTCCATGTCGACATCGGCCCTTGTTCCCCACTTTGCGTTGAGCCACGCCGCTTTGCGTGCAATCACGTCGAGATACTCCTGTGGCTTGTAGCTAGCATGGGTGCTGGCATAGAGATGCCACCTGAGGCGGTCTTGCTGTTCGGCATCGTCAATCATGGCTCGCCACTGCCAAGCATGCTGGATAATCTTGTGGAGCACACGCTTGCGGCAGAACTCACGCCACACCGCCCTGAGCTGCTGCTGGAAACGAGGAAACTTGAGAATCTCCTTTATCCACAGGAACGGATAGGGAGTGTCGTAGTCGAAGATGAAATGGTCGCTGGTGGTGCTTTCCTGAAAGAAGCTGTTGTCAAAGTCCCACACAGGGCCAAATGTGAGTTTCTGGTCCCATCCACGGTCCTTGTACATGAAAAGGCTGCCCGAGAAAGCCTCAACATTCTCCATAACTTCGTGGATGACATAGAACCGAGCCAGTGAGTTGATGTCAAGAAGCTGCTCCCATGCCTGGTCGTTCTTGTCGGAAACGTAGACGCAGCTGTCGGCACGAGTTATGAGCTCGTGGATATAGGAGCGCTGAACCTGTGACAGCTCCTCGGGCGAATGCGTGATGAAGCTGAAAAGCGGATTGTTAGGGTCGTTGCCCTGATGCTGTGAAATGACCACGTTGCCGTCGTCGCTTAGTTCCAGGAGCCAGCCACCGGTGGCGGCTAGAGCGTCGGTCTCGTTGTCGTCCTGCTCTATGATTTCTACTCGTCCACCTTCGACCCTTATTTTTTCGCACAGGAAATAAAGTCCCATGTACTCGCCGTTGAGCACGAGCTCCACCGGCAGTTCGGTGGGAGTGTAGGGCATGTCGAGCAGACGGCTCATTTCAAATCCTGTGGTGTTGCGCAAGTAGCCACTATAGTCCTCGTTGTGAGCCATGAGAATGAAATGGCGGCTTCGGTCAAGCCCCAGTGGCGACTGCTTGTCGTTGAATTTCACCTTGTAGGGCTTCTTGTAGGAGTTGAACCACGTCCAGTTGCCTCGCCCTTTAACCTCGATGGGCAGGGGGGCATGGGCCGAACCCAGTGCGTTGCTGTCGTCTTCAATCCATAGATTGCCGTTGATATAGTAGTCCTTGCTGGTAATGGTCACCGAGTCTTGAGTGTTGAGGTAGACCACAGGCAGAGTGCCCGAGACGGTGGCGGTGTAGCTGTAATCGGGTCTCCAATAGCCGTTGCTCAAGGCGCCGTCGTTGAAAGGGCAGTAAATCCACTTCAAGACAAGGGGGTCGTGAACGATGTTGGTGGTGGATTTAAGGTTGGTGCGCCTGAGAGTGCCACCGTTGGCTGTTTTAAGGCTGTCGAGAAAGACGTTAAGGCGTGTGTTGAACGTTCCGGCCGGCGTGTCGGTCTCGGCAAAGGTGAAATAGCTCAGTCCAGTCAATTTTTCATCTATGCAGGCTTTCCACCAGGGCATGTCTTGCTCGAGTGTCATGTCATAGACCCGTGTGAATGGCTTGCCCACATTGCCTACAATCATCTTTACTTGCGAGAACTTGAGCTTGCTGTTGTCGAAACAATAATCTCCAGCATCTAAATCAAGAGCAAGCACACTGCTTGCCGCCGACAGTGCGATGCTCAGGAATAAAGATAAACGCGAGATGGTGAGATTATTATGCTTCATTTGATTGCAAATATACTATTCTTTTCCAAAATAAAGAATGTCGTATCAACTTTTTTAGTAATTTTGCACTATAATCTTTAAAACAAATGAAAACAAGACATTTCTTTTTTGGCTTAGTATTGGCAGCTGCTGTGATGCCTGCTGTGGCTCAAGTAGACGAGTCGACTGCCCAGGGCATGAAGCGCCTGTCGTGCACCAGCATTATGGTGGGCAAGAACGCCAGCACCGACGGCTCGGTGATAACTTCTCACACCTGCGACTCGTGGTACCGCACTTGGATGACAATGACACCGGCACGCGACTATGAGAGCGGCGCAGTGGCAGCAATCTATAAAGGACGCATGCACACTCAGGGCGCAAGCGACAGCACTAAACTATATGTGAAAGGAACTATCCCACAGGTGAGCCACACTTTCCGATATCTCGACACAGCCTATCCCTGCATGAACGAGAAGCAGGTGGCGATGGGCGAGACCACCATTGGCGGTCGCGACACATTGTGCAACAAGAACGGCATGTTCTATATCGAGGAGCTTCAGCGCATAGCCTTGGAACGCTGCACGACAGCACGCGAGGCGATTGCCTTGATGGGCAGCCTGGCCGAGAAATACGGCTACTGCGACAGTGGCGAGTGCCTCACCGTGGGCGACCCTAACGAGGTGTGGATTTTTGAGATTTTCGGTGCTGGTCCCAAGAAAGTGGGAGCAGTGTGGGCCGCAGTGCGCATTCCCGACGACGAGATTGCCGTTTCGGCCAACATTTCGCGCATTGGCACTCTCGACTTGAGCGATAAGGACCATTACATGGCATCGGCCAATGTGAAAGAGGTAGCCAAGCAACTCAAGCTGTGGGATGGCAAGGAGGAGTTCAACTTTTTCAAGGCCTATAGCGGCGAGAACTATTTTCATGAGAAGAAGAACTATAGCGTGCGCGAGCACTACATCATGAATGCCCTTGCGCCATCGCTCAACCTGAGTGATACTGTGGAGTGGCTGCCGTTGAGCATCAAGCCCGACGCAAAGGTGAGTCCCGAGCAGGTGATGCAGCTGCTGGGAAGCTACTATGAGGGCACCGACAAGAACCTGAGCGGCCGTCATCTTATTCCTAATCCCAAACGCAAAGACAAGCAGGGCAAGCTTGTGGAGAACGAGCCCGACAGCATAGTGTCGCCGTTCAGCAATCCCTGGATGCGCCCCGACGAGATAAACATGTATTACGCTATGGGCGACTCGGCGATGAAGAACATTCGCACCGTGAGCGTGTCGTGGTGTGCCTATAGCACTGTAATCCAGCTGCGTTCATGGCTCCCAGACGAGGTGGGCGGTGTGGCTTGGGTGGCTCTCGACAATCCAGGCGAGAGTCCGCGATTCCCAATCTTTGCCGGCACTACCGAGCTGCCCAAGATGCTGCAGGTGTGCGGCCAGCATAGCGAGCGCGACGATGCCGCCCTGTGGCACTATCGCAAGGCCAACCGTCTGGCCACAGTGCGATGGGGCAACTATAGGACATTGATTGAGCCTCAGCGCGACTACTTCATCGAGAAGGGCATGAGGGAGTTGAGCTACGTGGGCGACACTTGGCAATCGCTCAACGCCAGCGACCCCAAGAAGGCGCAATCGATGCTGAATGGCTATGTAGCCGATTTCTTTGGTGCGACAATTGTGCGTTGGGACGAGATAGCCAGCACCATTTGGCAGCAGTCGTGGAAAGGGTTCTAAATTTTTAATAATACACAATTCATAATTCATAAATGCACAATTGCGGAATGCGCCGTAGACGCAAACTTAACACTTAAAACTTAACATTTAACATTTAACACTTAACACTTATATAATTATGGCACTTCAATGTGGTATCGTGGGACTGCCCAACGTGGGCAAGTCGACATTGTTTAATTGCTTGTCGAACGCTAAGGCTCAGTCGGCAAACTTCCCTTTCTGTACAATAGAGCCCAATGTGGGCGTTATTACCGTTCCCGACGAGCGCTTGAACAAGCTCGCCGAGCTGGTGAATCCAGCCAAAGTGGTGCCCACCACTGTCGAGATAGTCGATATCGCGGGCCTTGTGAAAGGGGCGAGCCGCGGTGAGGGTCTGGGCAATAAGTTCCTTGCCAATATACGTGAGACTGATGCCATTCTGCATGTGCTGCGCTGCTTCGACGACGATAACATCACCCACGTGGACGGCACAGTCGATCCTGTGCGCGACAAGGAGGTGATCGACACCGAGCTGCAGCTGCGTGACCTCGAGACAATAGAGAGCCGAATCAGCAAGGTGGCAAAGATGGCCGCCGCTGGTGAGCGCGACGCCAAGATGCAACACGAGGTGCTCAAGCGTTACCAGGAAGTGCTCAGCCAGGGTAAGAGCGCGCGCAGCGTTACTCTTGAGACTAAAGACGAGCAGAAGTATGCCCACGACCTATTCCTCCTCACAAACAAGCCAGTGCTATATGTGTGCAATGTTGACGATGCCAGCGCCGTGACGGGCAATAAATATGTTGACGCCGTTCGTGAAGCTGTCAAGGAAGAAAATGCTGAGATTCTTATTGTTGCCGCTCAGACCGAAAGCGACATCGCCGAGCTTGAGACCTACGAGGAGCGTCAGATGTTCCTTGAGGAGATTGGGCTGAAGGAGAGCGGTGTGAACCGCTTGATAAAGGCTGCTTACAAGCTGCTTGACCTCGAAACATTCCTCACTGCTGGCCCCAAAGAGGTGCGTGCCTGGACCTACCGCAAAGGCAGCAAGGCTCCACAGTGTGCCGCTGTGATACACACCGACTTTGAGCGCGGCTTCATCCGTGCCGAAATCATCAAATATGAGGATTATATCGCTTACGGTAGCGAGGCAGCCGTGAAAGAGGCCGGCAAGATGCACATCGAGGGCAAGGACTACGTGTTCCAGGACGGAGACATCGTGGTCTTCCGCTTCAATGTGTAACCTGGTTTATCGTTTATGGAAGATTGTGGTGAGATTATTTGCTCTACAATCGTAGAACGGAGGTCGGGGATCGTGATCGGGGATCGGAAACGTGATCGTGATCATAATCGGACGAGACAGGTCTCGTCCCTACTATTCTATTGCTCTACTATTCTACTCCCCCAATAGTATGTTGTAGATGGCGGTGATGTCGACAGCGCTGATGATGCCGTCGCCGTTGATATCACATGTGTCCTTGTAGGTCTCATCGCCATCGAGAAGGTAATTGTAGATGATGGTCACGTCTACAGCGTTGACTAAACCATCGCAGTTCACGTCACCTTCGGGCACGCTCCACTGCTCATTGAGCCATTCAACCTTGCGAGAGATAATATCAAGGTATTGCGTTGTGAGTTCCTCAGGATGCACACTAGCCAAGAATGGCCAACGCTGGCTATCTCTTGTTTCAGCATCTTTTACAATGTTACGCCATTGATGAGCATGAGTCAAAATCTTGCTGAGCACATCATTAGCCATAAACTCTTTCCACACCATTCTAATCTTTTGCTGGAAATGAGGGAATTTAAGCAGCTCTTTTATCCACAAGAAAGTGAATTCTGTTTCATACTCGAAGATAAAGTGGTCGCCAGTGGTTCCATTGGCATAAGTGCTGCAATCAAAGTCCCACACAGGACCAAACTTGAATTTCTCGTCCTCGCCCCAGTCTTTATACATGAAAAGGCTACCAGAAAACGACTCAACGCTCTCCATAACCTCTTGTATAACATAGTATTTTGCTAGAGTGTTGATGTCAAGATAGTTTTCCCAAGCAGTGTCATTCTTGTCGGGAACAAAGATAAGTGAGTCAATGCGTTGAAGCAATGGGGTTATATAATCAAGTTGCTCCTGCGACAGCACCTCGGGCGATTCGGATGAGAAATAATAGAATGATTCATTATAATCATTATTTTGATATTGAGCATTTATCAAAGGTCCGTTTCCATTTTTCTCGATGAGCCATCCACCAGAAATGTTGTAGGGGTTGGTCTCATTATCATTTTGTTCCATAATATCAACCCTTCCTGATTCCACCCTAATTTTCTCACACAAGAAATAAATACCTTCATATTCTCCGTTGAGAATCAGCTCGACAGGATATTGGCGTGTCGTGTAGGGCATCCCCATCTGACGGCTGGTTTCAAAGCCAGTTTCATTGCGCAAATAACCGCTCCAGTCATCACAATCGGGCTTCAGTACAAAATGTTTGCTATTGTCGAGACCAAGAGGAGACACTTTTTTTGCAAACTTAATTTTGTAAGGTTTTTTAAGGCAAGTCCATGTATAGTTGCCACGCCCTTTAATCTCAATGACCAATGGCGCATCATCCGACCCCAGTGATTCAAACCCTTCCACACCACAGTTGTCAATCCAGAGTTCTCCATTGATATAATAATCCTTGCTTATAATAGGCATTGAATCTTGAGTGTTGATGTGGACCAGGGGAACGGTGCGCGATGGTTCCACATTATAACTGCTTATTGGTCGCCAGTAACCATCGCTTTGATCGCCATTGTTCAAAGGACAAAACACCCAACCTGTGACATCAGACCAAGTGTTTAGGCTTTCCAGCACTTTAGTTTGCCTGAAATTAGGGTTACCGTTAGCAGCACCCTTTAGAAAAAACTGCAAACTTTTATTATATGTTCCTGATAATGTATCGCTGTCGATGAAACAGAAGCCTGTGATGTCGCTAACATCTTGACTCAGGCGACCTTTAAGTCTACTATCATCGCCAAGAGAGATCATGTCATACACATAGGTGGTGTGTTCATTGCCCAGCACCATCTTCACGTTGTTGAATTGCAGCTTGGAGTTGTCGAAATAATAGATTCCTGCTTTGAATTCCAGGGCATAACAATTGGCGCTGAAACAGATTAGTGCGACCAGCATTATACAGATGTGACAAAGAATTTTTTTCATATAAAAAGGCTTCATTACTGTCCCATTAAAATAAGAAAGAGTTCTTTGAAATAATTGATATTTAGTTTATTATAGAGGTTTTGTGAGCGAACGGATCTGAATTTGTAATTTTGCGATTCTCAAAAAACGCAA
>JAFSPZ010000065.1 GCA_017451225.1 Muribaculaceae bacterium
GCACAATGTTTTGATAAGGTATACAATTTATTTTAGTGTTTAACAAATAAAAATTTTTATTTAACAAAAACGTAAGTCTATGAAAAAGATTACATTACTAGCATGTGCATGTGCTCTTTTCTTGGCCCCTGTAGTTAACGCACAGGAGGTACAGTACGTTGAGGATCCCGCTCAGGGCTACATCTTCAACCGTATGCAAGACAACTGGTTCATCCAGGCTACAGGTGGTGTTGGTGTTTTGATGTCTTACAAAGACGCTAACATGAAGCTCGGTAAGCGCTTCCTCGCTCCTAAGGCTAATTTGTTCATCGGTAAGTGGTTCTCTCCACTGCTGGGTGTTCGCATCGGCGGTCACTTCGAGCAGATGAAGGGTGTTGCTGGTCAAGCAAGTGCTATCGGTTACCGTACCGACATGGGCGATGAGATGAAAGATGGTGCTAACTATGCTGGCCAGAAATTCAACCGTATCGGTGTAACTGGTGACGTTCTCTTCAACGTTACTAACTGGCTTTGCGGTTACAAGCCCGGTCGCTTCTACAACGCTACCGTTTATGCTGGTGCTTCTACTAGCTGGAACTTCTACAATGACAAAGCCGATGGCTCTGGCAGCTGGAAGTATGGTGGCCAGTACAATGGCGTGGAAGGACATCACGACCGTAACTTCGCTCTCCAGGCTGGTTTGCTCAACAGCTTCGCTCTTGGCAAGCACGTTGACCTCCTCCTCGACCTCCGTTTCGACATGATTCAGGAGCACATCGACGGTTGGGGCCACAAGACTTGGAACGAGTACCCAAGCGTACAACTCGGTTTCGCTTACAAGTTTGGTAAGACTGAGTGGAATGCTCCAGTTGTTCCCATCTGCCCACAGGTTAAGGACAACAGCGCTGATCTCGACGCACTCCGTAACAAGCTGGCTCAAGCTAACGCTAAGATCCGTGACCTTGAGAACCAACTTAACGACTGCCTCAAGAAGAAGAACACTCCACAACCTCAAACCCCACAAAACAACCTGACTACCATCGCTAACGATGCTCCTCTGGCTACTATTTACTATCCAAGAGGTAAGTCTTACATCACTCCAGTACAAATGGAGATCGTTGAGGCTGTTTCTGAGGTAATGAAGGGCGAGAACAATGATTATCGTCTGATTGGTTGGGCCGACAACTACACTGGTAACGACGACATCAACATTAAGCTTCGTCACGACCGTGTAAACGGCGTTAAGAACGCTCTCGTTGACAGAGGTGTTGACGGTGGCCGTCTAGACACTGAGACTAACGACGACAACCATCCTTACTGCACTAGCTTGCAGACTGCTCCTCTCGGCCGTTGCGTAACTATCAATCGCAAATAATTCGGACGAATTAAATCATTAGACTTAAAAAAGTCTTGCACATGAGTGCAAGACTTTTTTATTTATCTATCTTTCCACTTAAGTCTGATAATCCTTATTTTGTTGAACCAACAAAAATCACTAATTTTGCACATTAATTACAAAACTGCAACCCTTTATCATTGATGGCAAACAAAAGCAAAGAACTTCTCATTGACAAAATAAAAAACGGGCAGCACATGACCCTCAAGGAGCAGTTGCGTCTTACCGTCAATTTGAGCACTCCCGCTATTCTTGCCCAGCTCTCAATGATTATTATGCAGTACATAGACGCTGCCATGGTAGGCAGCCTGGGAGCCGACGACAGTGCAGCAATCGGACTTGTCTCGTCATCAACATGGCTATTGGGAGGATTATTGAGTGCAGCAGCAATGGGCTTTACGGTTCAAGTGGCTCACCACATTGGTGCTAACGATAGCAACTCAGCGCGCAGCGTGTTGCGACAGTCTTTGATTTCTTGCCTCATCTTCAGTCTCTCACTAGCTATCCTTGGATCTGCCATCAGCACACCTCTCCCCCTCTGGCTTGGAGGTAATGAAGCCATATGTGGCAAAGCTACAACTTACTTCCTTATTCTGGCTCTTTGCCTTCCATTCCTTCAGATAGAGTTCCTCGCTGGAGGAATGCTTCGTAGCAGCGGCAATATGAAAGTGCCAGGTATGCTTAATATATTAATGTGTGTTCTTGATGTTGCGTTCAACTTCTTTTTTATATTCCCTACTCGAGACGTTAACGTGGCTGGGCTCCAACTTCACATACCAGGATTTGGGCTCGGAGTGACTGGAGCTGCTACAGGAACTGTGCTTGCCGAACTAGTGACTTGCCTGCTAATGCTATACTTCCTTCTCGCGCGTTCAAGAGACCTGAAGCTAATTAGAACTAAAGGTTCGTACAAGCCCACAAAACAGTGCTTGAGACGTGCCTATAGAATCAGTTTACCCATTGGATTACAGCACATAATGATGAGTGGAGCTTATATTGCCACAACTGCAATCGTCGCGCCACTTGGAAACATAGCACTGGCGGCTAACATATTTGCTGTGACGGCCGAAAGTCTTTGCTATATGCCAGGATATGGAATTGGAGAAGCGGCAACAACTCTTGTGGGACAAAGCACTGGAGCAGCACGTAAAGACTTAATGAAACGATTCGCCACCATCACAGTACTTATGGGAGTCGTTACAATGACTGTCATGGGGGTTATGATGTATTTCGGAGCCGAGCTTATGATGAGCGTCATGTCGCCAGTACAAGAGATTGTCGACCTTGGAGCCGAGTGCCTTCGCATAGAAGCATGGGCAGAGCCTCTTTATGCCACTGCCATTGTGAGCTACGGAGTGATGGTTGGTGCTGGCGATACGTTCATGCCATGCATCATCAACTTGGGAAGCATGTGGATCGTGCGAATTACACTAGCAATTTTACTGGCTTCTACAATGGGACTGATTGGTGTCTGGATAGCAATGTGCATCGAGCTATGTGTGCGCGGTACATTATTCCTAATCCGACTAACCTCTGGACGCTGGATAAAGAAAACTTCTATTATTAATAATTAAAATACTCAAAATATTTAATAATAAATCGTATTTCATTAACTTTGCATCAAAATACACATAAACCAAGCAAGAAACAATGAATAACAACATTTTTAACTTTGACGAAATTGTCGACCGTCACAACACACACTCGGTGAAATGGGACAAATGTGAGAGCGACGACATCATCCCCATGTGGATTGCCGACATGGATTTCAAGGCTGCGCCTTGTATTATCGATGCACTCAAACAACGTCTCGACCACGGCGTGTTTGGATATGCCAACGTACCCGAAGAGTTTTACACATCAATTATCAATTGGTTTGAACGTCGACACAACTGGAAAATCGACCGCAACTGGATAGAATATACCACAGGAGTCGTTCCAGCTATCGACGCAGTGCTCAGAGCGGTTACCTCTCCAGGCGAAAATGTAGTTGTTCTCACTCCCATCTACAACTGCTTCTTCACTTGCATCGATAGCAACAACTGCAACGCTGTTGAGGTGCCTTTAACTTTCAACGATGATTATTCCTACTCTATCGACTACAACGCTCTCGACAAAGCGCTAAATGACGACAAAACTCATACCTTGCTCTTCTGTAACCCTCACAACCCTGCAGGACGCATGTGGAAAAAAGACGAGATGCTCAAGGTTAACGAACTGTGTCTCAAGCATGGTGTTACTGTAATCAGCGATGAGATACACTGCGAGATGGTAATGCCAGGACACGAATACACGCCATTTGCAACTATCTCACAAGAAGCTCAAAACAACTGCATCACTTGCGGTTCACCGAGCAAGTCGTTCAACATAGCTGGATTGCAGGCCGCATTCATAGTAAGCAACAACCCCGATATTAAAGCCAAAATTAACAAAGCACTCATCGACAATCAGGTGTGCGCCATCAATCCTTTCGGACTTGAAGCATTCATGGCGGCCTACAATCATGGCGAGAGTTGGATTCTTGGCTTCAATGAATACATCAGCGGCAACTTCCAACTCATGCGCGACATGATGAACAAAGAACTTCCCGCATTCCACCTCACTCCCATCGAAGGTTCTTACCTCGCATGGATTGACGTTACTCCCACCGGTATGACCAGCGCACAAGTCACCCAAAAGATTCTTGACGACGGTAAAGTACTAGTCAACGATGGTGGCATGTATGGCAAAGCTGGCGACGGATTCATCCGCATCAACCTCGCAACACCACGCTCTGTTGTTGAAGAAGCAACACGCCGCATCATAAACGCAATGAAATAGCATTCAATTAAGTATAATAACGATTCCCCCCTGTCACTCTCGGTGCAACAGGGGAATTTCTTTTTGTATTGTAGTCACATAATTATTGTTAGTCCTACCAATCGAAATAGATGTTTTATCTTTTTAACACCATTGTTTTTCTTGCTCAGCATAAAACTACTAAATTTGCACAATTTTTAGAAAGCACTTAAGTGAGTGTTTTTGTGCAACGAAGTATATGATCAATCAATAGACATGGTTTTTGCAGACTTATTTTTCCTATTTGTTTTCTTGCCAGCTTTTGCACTTTGCTATTTGCTGGCAGCATTTATTGACAAGAAATACCTATCTCAGAAACTGAAACAGGTCAACACTTGCAAAAACTGGACGCTAGTCGTCTTCTCTCTTATTTTCTATGCCTGGGGAGAGCCTGTATACGTCTTCCTCATGCTCTTGAGCGTTCTTGTTAACTTCATCCTTGGACGAATCATCGATAGTCAAGAGAGACATCGTAAAGCAGCGCTCGTCGTCGGTTTGATATGCAACATAGGTATTATTGCTACATTCAAATACCTTGGTTTCCTTGCGCAACTACTCATTGACATGGGTATTCCTGTGACAAAACCCAATATTGCATTGCCCATTGGCATCAGCTTCTATACATTCCAGTCAATGTCCTATCTCATTGATGTTTATCGCAGAGTCTCGCCAGCACAGAGACGATACCGCGACTTATTGCTCTACATCTCCATGTTCCCACAACTCATAGCGGGCCCCATTGTACGATATGAGACAATTGCTGCCGAAATCAACAACCGACATGTCACAGCTCAAGACTTTGCCGACGGTTCATTTCGATTCTTGATAGGACTTGGAAAAAAAGTTATTATCGCCAATCAGCTATCTCTCGTGTCGACACAGTTTCTACAAGACGGCATCAACACTCTTTCTACAGCGGGTGCCTGGGTTGGACTAATAGCTTTCACATTCCAAATCTATTTCGATTTCTCAGGCTACAGCGACATGGCAATTGGCATGGGACGATGTATGGGATTCCACTTCAAAGAAAACTTTGAACACCCTTACTGTAGCTCAACTATCACTGAATTCTGGAGAAGATGGCACATTTCGCTTGGAAGCTTCTTCCGCGACTACGTTTACATACCCATGGGAGGCAACCGCAGGCATCAAACTCTCAATATTGCTGTTGTATGGGCTCTCACTGGCCTCTGGCATGGCGCCAGCTGGAATTTCGTTTTATGGGGTGTCTATTTCGGTTTTATTCTGATTTTCGAGAAATATGTCATTCTACCTTACGTTAAGCCGCGATGCCCACGATTCCTGATGCACTTATATTGCATTCTGCTGTTTGTTTTAGGATGGGGTATTTTCTACTTCGTAGACTTAGGACAGCTCACTCGATTCTTTGCAGTGCTCTTGGGAGCATGTGCTATCAAGACCGACTTTATCTCGCAAGCGGCTTTGTTCGACCACTTCTGGATTTGGGTTGCTGCAATATTGTTCAGCATGCCCTTACGCAACTACGCCTCCAAGCTCACCTCTCGTCTCTCAAGAGGTAATGTGGCTGTGGAGCAAAACATCTTCCTTTTCGCAAGAATAGTCACTTCTATCATTATCCTCGTGCTTAGCGTGGCACTCCTTGTGGGAGCAACCAACAATCCTTTCCTCTACACTCGTTTCTAATCATTAAGTTCAATTTATACATTAATATATTATGACACATAAAAGTATTGTTAAAGCATTGGCACTAATTTGCCTTTTTACTTCTTCGGTGGTCGCACTCCAGGCACAGACCATTAACCAGAAACCCGAAGACCGTAAAATCTCAATTAATTACGTAAACAAAGTTAATGCTGACCAACCAGCAAGAAAAACTGCTAAGGGAATTATCATCGTTGGAACAGGCAAGGATATGAGAGCATTAGAGCCATTCAGTGGCACTGCAACAAGCGGATATTCCTATGCCGATGTAGCAAATGAATACAAGCGCGTCTTTGGCGAAAAAGTAAATGTTTACTGCATGCCCATTCCCACTGCCGCAGCATTCTACACCCCTGATGCTGCCAAGGGATGGAGCCGAGACGTGAAAACATTCATCAACGGAGTATTTGAGCATCTTTCCGACTCGGTCTTTGCCGTTGATATCTACACTCCGCTGTCACAGCACGCAGACGAACACATCTACTCGCGCACCGACCATCATTGGGCTCCACTCGGGGGATATTATGCAGCTAAAAAACTCGCTGAGGTTGCCGGAGTTCCCTTTAAGGACATCTCTAACTATGATGCCGACACCGTTCACAACTATGTGGGAACTATGCCCATGTTCTCGGGCGACAAATCTCTGAAAAACGCACCTGAAGATTTTATCTACTACACACCTCGCGATGTGCAATATACCACAACCTACATCAACTATAAGACCAGCAATTACAGAATCTTAAGTCAGGCTGCCCCCAAGCAAGACCGGTTCTTCTTCAATTTCCAGGGCACTAGTGCCTACTGCACATTTATGGGTGGTGACACAAAGATCGTGAAAGTGGAAACCTCAACAAAAAACGGCAGACGCATCCTCTTTATCAAGGACAGCTTTGGCAATGCAGTTCCAGGTTATCTTTTCTACTCCTTCGAGGAAATTCATGTCATCGACAGCCGTTGCTTCAACAAGAACATGAAGAAATATGTAGAGGATAACAAAATCACCGATATTGTGCTCGACAACAACATCACTCACATGGGCATGAAGAATATACGCTCCAACATTATCAAATACCTCAATCAATAATTTTAATCACCACTTTCAATCGCATTAAAGTTTGTTCAACGCTATGAAAAGAAGCTATATCTATCTTTCTATTGTCTTGGCAATCTACGCATTGTTTGTGATTGTTTTCACAACCTTTCCACGTAGCACATTTTCTCCTCTTGAGAAGAGAGAACTTGCTACATTCCCCGTGCCTACACTTGACAATATTAAAAGTGGAGAATTCACTAGCAAAATCTCGGAATGGTTCAGCGACAGCGAACCTTACCGCGACTCGTTCATGGCAATGAGCATGATTTTTGGTGACAACATGAAGTTGCGCCTCTTCAATAATGCACAGAGCAACATCAAGTTCCATGCCGCAACCAAAGGCGCAACACCCGATGAAATGGGTGCCGCCAATATGGATGATGTAGAACAGTTCACTAACACAGTCAATGCCGATGACAGTTATAAAAAGGCTAGGCGAGGAATAATAATCACTGGTGAGGGAAATAATGTGAGGGCGCTATCGGCTTATGGTGGTGGCCCAGAGGGTGGTGTTAAGTTTGCCGAAGCGTGCAATGAGTATAATAGAGTTTTTGGCAATCAAGCCAAGGTTTACTGCCTTGTTGTGCCAACTGCAATCGAGTATTATTGCCCCGATGCCGCCAAATCGGTCACTAAACCACAACTTCCAACCATCAAAGCCATCAATGAACGCCTTGATGAGGGCGTTATTCCCATCAATGCCTACTCTGCCCTGGCCAAACACGTTAATGAGCCCATATACTCAAGGACCGACCACCACTGGTCGCCTCTAGGAGCTTACTATACAGCACAAGAGTTTGCTAGAGTGGCAAAAGTGCCGTTCCGTGATCTCAGCAACTATGACAAGAAGGTTGTGCATGGGTTTGTTGGATCGATGTATGGATACAGTCACGACATCGCTTTAAAGAATGCACCCGAGGACTTTATCTACTATGTGCCACGAGGTGTTCAATATACAACAACCTACATCAACTATAAACTAAGCAAGAACTTTGGTGTTGTGGGGGAACAGCCCGAAACACAAGGAGAATTCTTCTACACTTACCCCGACGGCAGCAACGGTGCCTATTGCACTTTCATGGGTGGCGACACCAAGCTCACCCACGTTAACACATCCACCAAAAATGGGCGCAGACTGCTCATCATCAAAGACAGTTATGGAAATGCTCTGCCAGGATATTTATTCTTCTCTTTTGAAGATATTCATGTGGTGGACTTCCGCTATTTCTCTAAAAACATGAAGAAATATATAGAACAGAACCACATTACCGACATTCTCATTCAGCAAGGCATTTTCCGAGCTTATTCTGGAGGTGAAGGTATCAAGAATTTCATAACTCAGCCCGACGGCACCTATTCACATAAATCAAAGAACAGTGACTCTTCCAAAGACAATAAAGACTCTAAGCGCAACAAACAAAAATCTAAGAAATAATTAAAAAAACCAATCGGTCATTTACCGATTGGTTTTCTTATCACAAAATCTTTGATAGAATTTTATAGAAGTCTCCATTGGGGATTTCCAAGAACTCAGGTGTAATGCGGTGCCCCAACTGAGACGACTCATGAAAATTGTCGCCAACTAGTTCACGGTATTGGTCACGCAAGTCACCCAGAAGTTCATCTTTATCACTGCCAATAATGTGAGTGACAGCAGTTATATGCTTCTCAATGCCACGAAATTCGTCCAGATCAGAAAGATTGCAAGTGAATGTCTGCACACCGTCGGCACGCTCGTTATAGTACTCCACCTCGTTCCCTATCTCGGGCAGGAAACTGAGACTGTTCTCTGGATTGATTGCAGGATTCACGGCAATCTTAGGGATATCAACCTTGGCACAGAGAGTGTAATACCCTCCAAGCGAAGACCCTGCCAGTACATCAATCTCATGCTCATTCACATAGTCCTCAATCTTCTGTATTGACTCTACAGGATGATGGGTCACATCAAAGGCATGAACATCAAGGTCATGATAGTTGGCCTTGATGTTCAATATTGTGCTGCTCATAGCCGAACTGCGAAAACCGTGGATATAGAGCAGTTTTTTCTTTGCAATCATTTCTTTGTACCCTTTTTGGCTGGAGTCTTCTTAGCTGGAGCCTTCTTCGCTGGAGACTTCTTCGCTGGAGACTTTTTCTCTGCGGTCTTCTTTGCCGAAGCCTTCTTTACCTGAGTTTTCTTCTTTTCCGCAACATTCTTTGCGGGCGCTTTCTTAACAGGTTCAGGCTCCTCTTCAGGCTTTTCCTCTACCCTAGGTGCAAAGTCGCCAGTAGTGTCCTTAACAATGTTGTTACGCATCAATTCCACCTCACGGTTGAGCTCCTCAATCTCCTTCTCCTGATTGCGAATGGTGAGCAACAATGCATTGAGCTCCTCGTTTTCGATTTCCTCGGGGAACTGCTCGCGCACGCGAATCAAGAAGTCGCTAAGAACGTTCATGTAGTTGGTGAACGCAGCATAGGGCGAGTCATAAGGGCTATAATGCGAATGAACCGAGCCGTCGCTGCTATGCTTAGTACTCATATAGTAGAAGTGGTCACTTGCTTGCAAGTAGTTCCAGTCCTGACGTATGCGTTTGTCTTGTATCAATCTTATGCGCTCACTCAGGCAGTACAGCTTGTTTACAGCCTCATCCTGCAAGATATTGCCCATCCAGGCACTTGTGTCACGCGCCTCATCAGCCCACGAAATGGGGTGCATTACCGACAACACGTCTACTGGTTTCATCTTCGATACAACTTCGCTTGGAGTCATGAACTCAATATTGTGCTCGGCAGCAAAGCGAGGCAGTGCTTTCATGAACTCAAAGATTCCGCTCTCGCGAGGCTGAAGCTCACCAAAGGTCTCATAGTTCATAAACAAGTTCACCAGCATCTCCTCTTCAGGCAAAGCAGCAATCCAATCAATGTATTTATCGGCAGTCAATGGATAGGCCGCCCATTCAGGATTGCTGAAACGGAAGGAAATGTCATCACTCAATTTCGAGTTCTTCAAGAGCAAGCGCATCTTGGGAGCCGATGCTGCCTTGTACAGATAGTTTGGCGACTTCCATCCCAGAATGTGCTTAGCGCCTTCGGTTATAGCGCCTTTAAATCCCATCGATGCCACCATCGAAGCTATATCATCGTCATATATAAGCTCGGTATTGCGGAACACCTTGGGCTTTTGACCAAATAGCTGATATATCTTCTCGTCATGAGCTTTAACCTGTGCCACAAACTCCTCGGGGTCAACAAGTGACGACAGTGAATGGGCATAGGTCTCACTCAAAAACTCCACACATCCAGTGTCGGCAAGTTCCTTCATCGAGTCGATGAACTCGGGAACATACTGCTCCAGCTGCTCCAGTGCAGTGCCGCTAATTGAGAACGCCACCTTGAATTTCTTGCCATTCTCCTTAATCATGTCAAGGAGCATTTGATTGGCAGGCATATAGGAGCGCTGAGCAATGCGTGTTATGATATCGTCATTGGCGAAGTCATCATAGTAGTAATGGTCGTTACCAATGTCGAAGAAGCGATAGGTCTTCAGGCGAAACGGCTGATGTATCTGGAAATAGAAACAGATTGATTTCATGATTATTGATGTATTATTGTGGTTTGTAATTATCTATTTATTAAACGCTTGTAGATGTCAATCACTTTAGCTCCGGCTTTATCCCAGGTAATCTGGTTCACCTCTTCAAGTCCCTGCTCACGCAACTGCTTGTACATGCCAGGATACTTGATAATCGAGTAGATAGCATCGGCAATGGCATTGGTGTCCCAATAGTCCACCTTAATCACATTGTTCAAAATTTCGGCACATCCACTCTGCTTTGATATAATTGACGGCACTCCCATCTGCATAGCCTCCAATGGTGATATACCGAAAGGCTCACTAACCGACGGCATGATATACACATCGCTTGCCTTGAGCATTTCATACACCTGCTTGCCCTTAAGGAAACCTGTGAAATGGAAGCGTCCAGCAATATGACGGCGTGCGGCAAGTCTAATCATCTTCTCCATCATGTCACCACTACCTGCCATTACAAACTGAACGTTCCTAACTTTCTGAAGCACTTGCCAAGCAGCGTCAACAAAGTACTCTGGACCCTTCTGCATCGTGATGCGCCCCAGGAAGGTCACAACCTTCTCATGCTTGGGCGGAACCTCAAGGTCTAGCAGTTCCTGACTCAGAGGTTCCACAGCGTTGTGAACTGTGGTAACCTTGTCGGGGCTGATGCCATACTTCTCTATCACGGTCTTGCGTGTGAGATTGCTCACGGTAATGATGTGGTCGGCGTTGTTCATTCCGTCCTTCTCTATGCCAAATACCGTGGGGTTCACTTTGCCTCGGCTACGGTCAAAATCGGTGGCATGCACATGAATTACCAGTGGCTTGCCTGTCACCTGCTTGGCATGAATGCCGGCAGGATAAGTGAGCCAGTCATGAGAGTGAATAACGTCACAATCCACTGTGCGAGCAATAACGCCTGCAACTATCGAATAATTATTAATCTCTTCAAGCAGATTGTCGGGATATCGACCCGAGAATTCAATACAACCCAGGTCATTGGTATTCAAATAGTTGAAATCACTATAGATGTGGTCGCGAAGGTCAAAATAGGTCTGAGGGTCTAAAACCTTGCCTATCCTGCCCTCAACATAGTCCCAATTAACATCACGCCACGACACCGGAGTGGTATTCGCGCCTATGATACGGGCAAAATCCTTCGGTTCATCACCCCAAGGCTTGGGGATGACAAATGTGATATCCATGTCACCACATTGTGCCATGCCCTTGGTGAGACCAAAACTTGCTGTTCCCAATCCTCCCAGAATGTGTGGAGGAAATTCCCAGCCAAACATTAAAGCTTTCATATATTGTCTTAGTTTTCAAGTGTTGTTCTAAGAGTAGTCTCAGAACGCACCTTAAGCATTTATAAATCCTATGTTCTTGAACAGCCTCAAAACGCGAAGCACTCCGCCCACATTGGGGGCATAGCTCACAGCACCACGGCCTATGAATGGTGGATTGCCGTCATAGAGCTCCGACAGGGTGCCGATGCCGCCTTGCGACATCTCGTCCTCAAAGCCTATCATCATGCGCTCTATGAACGATGCCCTGTTGAGACCGAACACCTTTATATAGGCATCGGTATAGAAGCCCATCAGCCACGGACGTGCCGAACCTGCATAGTAAGCAACTTCGCGCTCCTCGGGATTACCCAGATACCACGGCTTGTAGCCCCAGCTCTTAGGGCTCAATGTACGTAAGCCCTTGGGGGTTAGCAATTCACGCGTAACCACGTCTATCACACTCTTGCGCTGACGGCGGTCAAGTGGTGAGTAATCGATACCAGCGGCAATTATCATATTGGGACGCACACTCGGATCGGCATACTGGCCGTCAACATAGTCAAACAAGTAGCCGTAATCATTCATGAACATATCGACAAAGGCGGGTTTGGTCTTATCACTGATTGTCTTGAGTGATTTGACAAATTTCTGCTCATCCTCGACTTCGGCAAACATCTCCTGGGCAAACATCAGTGAATTGTACCACAATGCGTTGAATTCCACAAGATAGCCTGTGCGTGGCACCATTGGAGAACCATCGGGATGTGTCGAATCCATCCACGACATGGGCTTCTTAGTACCATCGGTACTTACCAATCCATTTGGATTAAGTGTAAGATTTGGATGCTTTCCGTCTATTATGTGAGTGAGCATGGCTTTAACCAGGTCGCCATAGCGAGTGCGAGCCTCGTCCATACCTGCATCTTTAGCATATTCCTGCAAAGACCATATAGCCCATAATGGCACATCAGGAAGGTCTATGCCTTTGAGATGCTTATCAAGGGCACCCTCGTCAATGAAACGCATCAGTGCCAACTTGGCGGTATCCATTATCTTCTCAAAGTCGGGACGGTGATGGTTCGAGATTGTACAACCCGGCAATGCCAGGAATTCATCTCTTGCCCTAATCTTGAACCAAGGATATCCAGCAAGCATATAATTGCCGTCAGCATTTGACAGGTAGAACTGCTTAGCACTGTTCTTAAGACAGTTATAGAAGCTGGTACGAGGTGTGCGCGATTTAACCTCATCCTCATGCATTCGGCTCAAATTGCGGGTATTCACCTCATCTATGCCTGCCGAGAAGATAAGTGGCTCACCTTTCTTTATTTCAATCTCAAAGTAGCCTGGCACATACAAATCCTCGGTGTAAGGAATGCCGCGCTCCATATCTTTAATGTACTCTATACCCTTGTACCAATGTGGGTCAAACACAAACTTTGGTTTATGGTTGAATTGCATGTAGAGTGAAGGATAACCGTCATACATACAAGTGGCGATGCCGTTGTGAACTTCACGGTACTCTTGACTGGCAACCGAGTTCTCGACACACAGGTCGTTGGCATTGCGGAATGCCAGGAATGGCCTGAATTGTAATGTGGTCTTAGAATGTGCTTCCACCAGTGTGTAGCGGATGAGGATGCGGTTTTCATTGGTAATGAAAATCTTCTCGCGTTTCATAATAACGCCACCCACGCGGAAGGTGTGAGTTGGAACACGCTCGCAAGCATACTCGCGAATGTATTTGTGACCATTGGGACTGAAAACATTGCCCTTGTACTTGTGCAGTCCCAGATTGAACGGAGCACCATGCTGTATCACCGTCTCATCAATCGATGACAGCATAACATGGAAATTATCGTCTATTTCGGGAATGGGTATAACCAGCAAGCCGTGCTGCTTGCGGGTGTTACACCCCACAATGGTAGTGCAATGATAAGCCCCCGATTGATTAGTCCTGAGAATCTCTTTTGTCAAAGATTGCTCAAGATTGATCATCAAGTTTTTATCAAATTTTAAATAGTTCATTAAATAGTATATTGTAATGGTTAAAAGTTTTCTATTTATTCATTCATAGGAAGGTAAAAGCCTTTTTCTTGTAATCGTAACAAATTTACTGCTTTTTCAAATAACAAGCAAAATAATTCTACTTTTTTTTTCAACATTCCCTTTTTTATTCTTTTTACATTCCTCAATGGTGATGACTCCTAATAATGTCTACAAACATCTTCACCCTTGCAAGGTACTCTCGACCGTGAATTTTCAGATATTTGTTCCACCTCACAACGTCTTGGGCATTATAAGCAACAGCATCCACCCCCCTGCTGCATGCAAGATAGATGGCACGCTCGTTGTGAAAACGTTGTGAAATAATCGTCATGCTCGACTGACCATAAATTTTGCTCGCATGAACTATCGAGTCCAGTGTTCTAAAGCCCGACTTGTCAAGAATAATGCTCTCCGTGGGAACACCGTGCTCCATCAAAGAATTACGCATCGCCGATGGCTCGTCATAGTCTTCACCACTCCTGTCGCCGCTAAGAAGCAGGCATTCAACTTTTCCCATTTTGTAAAGAAGCGCTGCAGCCTCAATGCGATAGACAAAATACATATTGGCTCCTCCATCAGGCGCCAGTGGCGAGGTGCCAAGCACAAGCCCCATCTTGTTGTGCGGAACACGCTCAGCATCGTCATAGCAACGCCTCCTGGCACGAAGCCTAACGATAGCGTCACACACTACAGCCACCACGGTGCACGCCATAGCTCCCCACAAGCCCAATCGCAACAACAATAAACGGAATTTCATCTTCTTCAGGCACCTTTGTTTTAGAACGTGAAATGCATCTGCACTCTCACTCCGCTGCGGTCAATACCGGGATTGTCGCGGTAATTCAGCCGCCACACATAGTCAACACGCAGGAAGGTCAGGATATTATCCAACCCCACCCCTATTTCCATATATGGACGCTTGCCCATGGATTGGCATAGGGCCATTTCGGGGAACTGGAACAACTCAGGGTTGAGAGCAGGATTATTTTTGTCGGTGAGTTTGCCCCACAAGCCACGGAACGATACCACCTCGCGCATCTTCAGCTTCTTTATAAGCGGGATGCGGTTAAGAATCGCACCATTTATCCAATAGGTCACATCCCACGACAGATATTGGTCGTTAGCAAACTCCATGGCATTCATCAGCGAGAACGATTCGGGCTGAATGGTATAGGACAAATTGGCATTTGGGAACAATAGCTCGGGATAAGGAACCTTGCTCCAAATTTTGCCTGCTTTGACAATTATATCGGTATATCCAAATGCCGAGAACCAAAAGCGTTTCTGGATGCCAGCCTCGGTCTTGTTCACAGTATAGTCACACCCCAGAAATCCACGCGGCATATAAGTATGCGACAGTGTGAAAACCGGTGCGTCCTGGTTGATGGGAATGCGGTACGAACGGGTTTGATAAAACTTCTCGCCTGGAGCGTAGCGCAAAGTGACATTAAAACCAGCAGTGTTGTAGTGTCCAAAGGCATTGCCGTTGCCGTCAACAAAAGGCAGGAATTGCGATGCCTCGTGGCGCCTGTGACACAACGATGCCGCTATTGAGAATCCCGTTTGTGTCTCCATCTTGTACTCCAACAACGTCTCACGCAGGTAAATCATTTTATTGTCTTTCCTACGTCTTATAGCGAGAAACACATTGTCAGGATTAGTGTAAAGGTAGTGCTGCCCTATCTTGTCAACATCATAGCTATGCATCAGGCGCAACGAATTAACAGGAAACTCATTGGCATGTTTCTTTTTATCGACAAATGAGTATTCCAGCTGCCCCATATACTTGAAACGCTCATCACGAGTGCCATAGGCAACATAAAACTTACCAAACCACCGAGGATGAAGATTCGCAATAGTCATGCCGCCCAACCTCAGCCTCACACCCTCAAGGCTGTTGCCGCTGACAGTGGTGTTCAAAGGGCCTATATCAAACTTGCTCGCCTGCCCATTGGTGCTGATGTATCCGCTCAACAGCGTCACCACCAATTTCTCACACCAGTAGAAAGTCTTTGACTGTCTGAGCCTTGAGAGCATGTCTCTAACGGTATTCTCATTCTTGACCGCCACCACAGGACGATGTGCTTGCCAGTAATTTTCATCCCGCCTCAAGTTCCCCTTAGCTATCACCTCGGCGCTTTGGGTGAAGATGCCCTGGTCCTTTGGCGCCTTGAAGTTGTGACCGTCATAATAGGTCTGCCGTCGGGCATATATCTCAGGCGTTTTTGGAGCTATTTTGAACTCCACCAGCAAGTCGTCACGCACTTTAAGACGGCTTCCGTCTGATGCCTTTATGTAGTCTTGCTCAAGATATACCTGATTCACATAGTTGAGATTAATGTTGTGAGGCACATTCATCATGATTTTTGAAATGAACATCGTGCTGTCGTTGGCTGGCACATAAAGCCTTCCCAAGAAGCCAAAAGTCTCGACAGTGAATGGTGTGAATGTGAGCTCATAACACTCCACACCATCTACCATTACCGTGTCAAGATAATATTTGTAGAAATCGGTTCCTATGCTCGAGAGCGGACTCACAAAGCGGTTGCGCATGAATGTGATGTCGTTGCTGTAGATATCCATCTCACGAAACACGTCATCGATAAACTTTTTCATGCTTTCGGTGTCAATCTGGTCATCGATGCCGCCATGATTGGTCGCTTTCACCACTTCACGATGGATTGATGGATTCTTGCGGTAATGCTCCTCGCTCACTTTCTCCTGAATCGACAATGGCAGTATCATTTTGCCGGTCACGTCGCTCGTGTCAACATACTCCTTCAGGAACTTGTAATTTTGAGCCAGCAGGTCGCGGCTGCCAGAACTGTTGAAGTTGTTCAAACCAAACGACACTTTCTCATATTTGTCGTAGTTATAGTATTCATGGTCACGAGGATTGTACATGTTGCGGCGAGAGCGAAGCTTTTCCACAAAAGCAACTGCAGGATTGTCCTTTTTCACATACTTCGCCGTCTTCCTTACAATAATCTCATTGAGCATCACAGTAGTGGGAACCAGCTTGATGTCTAGCTCGGTATATTTCCCCAATGGAACCTCAATTTCCTTGCTCTGATAGCCTATGACATCAACCCTGAGTTTCTCGAAATTCACACCCGTGATAATCGTAAAGCCGCCTTGCTCATTGGTCAAAGCACCAGTACTGGAGCCTATAAGGAAAATCTGGGCATAAGGAAGGCCTTCTCCTGTCACCGAGTCAGTGACCACGCCTTTTATTCGCGTGTAGCCATCATCGGGGTACTGACCGTAGGCCATTACCGCGACAAATGCCATCACAAGAGCAGCAATATAACCCTTAACCCCCACTATTAAAACTTTGAACTATGAACTGTGAACTGAAAACTGAGAGCTGACTGCTGCCAGCAACAATTATCCTTAATTGCCTGATAACTGAGAACTATTACTTATGAACTAACAATGCCACATTCTCAACATGATGAGTGTGAGGGAACATATCTACCGGTTGTATTGCTTCCACACGATATTTCTTGTCAAGCAAGGCTATGTCACGAGCCTGTGTGGCGGGATTGCAGCTCACATAGACAATTCGGCGTGGCTCGGCATTCAGTATCACCTTTACCACATCCTCGTGCATACCAGCGCGCGGCGGGTCTACTATCATCACGTCGGGGATGCCATGCTTTGCCACAAACTCGCCAGTGAGCACATCCTTCATGTCGCCGGCATAGAATTTAGTGTTTTCTATTCCATTCACGCGGGAATTGAGTTTTGCGTCTTCTATCGCTTCGGGAACATACTCTATTCCTATCACCTCGCGACAACGGCGGGCAACAAAATTGGCGATAGTGCCAGTGCCGGTATAGAGGTCATAGACAAGCTCGTTGCCAGTCAGTCCAGCAAAGTCACGGGCCACTTGATAGAGCCTGTAAGCCTGCTCGCTATTAGTTTGATAGAACGATTTAGGACCAATTCTGAACTTCAGCCCCTCCATCTCTTCCTCGATGTAATCTCGGCCACTGTAAAGTATGAATTCTTGGTCATTGAGCGAGTCATTGACCTTAAGGTTAATAACATACATGAGCGAGGTAATCTGTGGGAAATGTTCTTTCAATGCCCCCATTACGTCATTAATCGCCTCTTGGTTGTCCTCGCTGAAGACCACCACAAGCATTATCTCGCCTGTGCTGGCGGTGCGCACCATCATCATGCGCATAAAGCCCACATTATTGCGAATGTCATAGAACGTATAGCCACGCTCCTGGGTGTAATCGCGCAGGAAAAGCCTAATCTTGTTGGAAACATCGTCTTGAAGCCAGCATTTTTCAATATTGAGAACCTTGTCAAAGCCACCAGGAATGTGGAAGCCAACAGCGTTGCGGTTGGGGAACTCTTCGCCACTCTGCATCTGCTCGGTAGTGAGCCAGCATTTGTTAGAGAACGTGAACTCCAGCTTATTACGATAGAAAATGGTCTTCTCCGAGCCCAGGATAGGAGTGATTTCAGGCAGGGGTACCTTAGCTATGCGCTCAAGGGCGTCAACCACTTGTTGCTGCTTGCACTTGAGCTGGTACTCATAGGGCAAATGCTGCCACTTGCAGCCACCACACACGCCAAAGTGTTGGCACATAGGCTCCACACGCAGCTCGCTCGGCTTCACAAGCTCATCAATCACACCCTCACAAAAGCTGTGTTTCTTGCGAGTGATTTTCACACGAGCTATATCGCCCGGTGCACCATAAGGTACAAACACCACCATATCGTTCCAGCGCCCAAGGCTCTTACCCTCGGCAGCCACTCCAGTAATCTCAAAATCCTCCAATAGAGGCAAATTCTTTTTCTTTCCCACAGGCCGAAAAATTTGCTTTAAATTATTTTACTGCAAATTTAGCGAGAATTTTCCTAATATAGCCACTATAACACATTTTTTTGCATTGCTCACAGCACAAACAAAGGGCTGGTTGAGAAAACTCAACCAACTTAAATGCGTTGCTATAAGAGTGAAGTATCAATTTAGTCAAGTTTTCATAACAAGTTTTAGAATAATAATATCTCTATATACCCAAAGTTAGGGGATTATTTTTGTAAAACGCCACACATTTATAACAGTAAATGGTGTTTACTTTATCAACAAAACTTATGGCAATAAAACTATATCAACCCCGAGTTCGTTGCGAGGGTAAGGGCCTCGGTGATGGAGCGAGTGCCTAGGCGTTCAAACATCACTCGCTTGTAAGTTTTAATGGTATCAATTGAGCGATTCATCTTGTCAGCAATCTGAGCTACAGTCAGGCCTTGTGCCGAGAGGATGAGCACTTGTTTCTCTTGAGGTCTCAAAGTGAGTGTTTCTCGGGTTAGCCAGCAATGTTCCTCAAGTGAATATTCCCAATAGGTCGAAGCTCCTTTTTTGCGTAACTCAATGTGACCAGGTTCACTATGCGACGAGAGCGACACCACACACATTGCAAGCCACAGCCTGCCGTCATCGGCATATGCAAATGGTGTCATTTTATGATTTATAAGAAAACAGTTTTCGCCGTCCTCAATGTGGAAGTCATAACTTATGAAAAAACCATCACGTTCTTCAAAGGGGATTTTGTTGAACTTCTTGAATCCGGCAGAATTGATTTCAAGCAACATTGCTTGCTCATTTTCAGGCACATGCTCAATGTAGAACTGATAGCCCATCTTTTTCATTTGTTCTACAGTGTGACCACCCAGAAACAGCGGATTACTTGCCACATGCAGGAACTCGCGCTTAAAATAGTCAATCACATATATGCTTTGATAGGTGGCGTTTGCCATCGCGTCAATGGCACGTTTTAGCATCTCAACGTGAGAGTATCGCTCATCATTAAGCCCACTCACACTATTCTCGTCAGAAAAAAAGTCCTCGATTCTCACCATAATGGATAGTTTTGTGATTGCAAATTTACAAAACATTTCCAATCATTCGGCCATTTTAACACCCTAAAGTGTGAAAGTTGACTTTTTCTCAAAATTGCTGCTACATTCACCCTTTAGTGTGCGTCTAACTCAAAAAGACCTTTCTATATTTGCACATAGAATAATATAAACCCAAAGACTATGGAAAAGAGAATTGTTACCTTCTTAATGCTTATGGTATGCGCCATTGGTGCGATGGCACAGCAATATAGTGTTCAATGTCAAGTGAACGACAGCAATGGCGAAGGTATTCCTTTTGCCACGATTTACATATATAATAATAGTGACACAACTACGGTAGTGAATAGCGGAGTGAGCGATGCCTTCGGCAAGGTGGACCACAAACTCGCAAGTCCTGGCAGTTACTTGATACGCGTGCATTTTGTGGGTATGACACCACAAAGCCGAACCTTTGAGATTAGTGCATCGTCGCCTGTTGCAAAACTTGGCACAATAGTTCTCAATACTGAATCAACGATGCTCAAAGAAGTGACTGTTATAGCCCAACGCCAACTTGTGACCTCCGAGATTGATCGCCTCACCTACGACGTGCAAGCCGATGCCGACAGTCGCACCAGCAACGTGCTCGACATGCTAAAGAAGGTGCCAATGGTCTCGGTCGATGGCAAGGACGATATTTTAGTAAAAGGATCAACGTCGTTCAAGGTATATCGCAACGGCCATCCCGACCCTGCACTGAGCGGCCAAAACATGAAAGATGTTCTCAAGGCAACTCCAGCCAGCTCCATCAAGAAGATAGAAGTTATTACCGACCCAGGAGCAAAATATGACGCCGAGGGCACCGAAGCCATCCTCAACATCGTGACGGTGGGTGCCAATGGCTCGTTGATGCAGGGGGTGATGGGCACAGTGAGCTTGTCGGTCGACAACACTGGAAGTCCTAACGGTAATACCAACTTTGTCACACAGATTGGGAAAGTGGTAGCCTCGGTAAACTATGGCTACACTAATAAGAACCGCCACTACGACCACAATATCATGGAGAGCGAGCACAGTTATGCCAGCACGGGCAACTCACTGTATAGCCACAACGAAACTCGCGGCACTTTCAATTTCCACTATGGCAACCTCAGTGCCAGCTGGGAGCCCGACACATTGAATCTTGTTTCGCTCTCGTTTGGCGGCTACTATTATGATCATCGTTCCGATGGTGTCAACAACGCTCGCATGATCGACCGCGATGGAAACATCTTGTATAAGTACACAACTACGGGGCGTGTCCCCAAGAGTGGCTCCTATGACCTGCATGGACGTGTCGACTACCAGCACACAATGCGCAATCCTGGAGAGATGCTGACCCTCAGCTACATGCTCTCTACCAGTCATAATAACCTAAAGAGCATCAGCTCATTCAGCGATATGCTCAATTGTCCGTTCCCCTACACTGGACAAACCACCGACACCAAAGAGACCTTTGCCGAGCACACTTTCCAACTCGACTGGACTCGCCCATTTGCTAAGTATCACACTATTGAGACAGGATTGAAGTACATCAACCGCTTCAATACGAGCGAAGGCACTTTTGAATTTCATGGTGCGCCCGAGATGGATAATACCACGCTCTTCAACCATCGCACCCATGTGGCAGCCGCCTACTTGAGTTACCGTTTCAGTAAGAACAATTGGGCGGCCCGGGCAGGACTGCGCTATGAGTATAGCCGCCTCAATGCTGAGTTCCCCGACGGCGTGCAGGACAACTATCACCGCAACTTGAATGACTGGGTACCCGACTTGAGTATGCGATATAAGTTCAACGATGCACATAGCCTCAAGATTAACTACTCTACAAGCATCCGTCGCCCTGGTATCAGCTATCTGAATCCTGCAGTTGAGGAAGATCCCACAAGCCGCAAGTTTGGTAATCCTCACCTCGGCAGCTCGCTCAACCATTCAATTAGTATGACCTACATGAAGATTGGCAGCAAGCTCACATTCAGCCTTACTCCAAGCATCTCGCTCAGCAACAACCGCATAACTGGCATTCAGTACACCGACGGCGATGTGCTGGTTTCAACCTACGCCAACACTCTCAAGATTCGATACTTTAACCTGAGTGGTTTCATGCAGTGGGCGATTGGCCCAACCACAAGTTTCACACTCAATGGCAGCGTGGGGCATTACAACTATGAGAGCAGTGACCTCAATTTGAAAAACAAACGATGGGTGGCATTCTACTATGCACAACTCAATCAGCAGTTGCCATGGAAGTTGCGATTTACTGCAACCTTGAGCGGCCGCAGTGGTGGCATCGATGGCCTTTATGGCTACTACACTGGCACAATGTACTATAACTTTAGTTTACAGCGCTCATTCCTTAAGGAAGACCGCCTAACAGTGAGCTTGAGCACTGCAAACCTCTTCAATTCCAGTAAGTTCAACAAAATTACCATGTATACTACCCAGGGCGATTACACAGGATTTGACCGCTATTGGCAGTTTATGCGTGAGTTCAGGCTTACAGTAACCTTCCGCTTTGGCTCCCTCAAGGCAAGTGTGAAGCAAACCAACAAGACCATTGAGAACAATGACCTTGTTGGCGGTTCAGGACAAGGCGGAAAATGATGGGAAAAATATAATTCTTGCCGAAAGATAAGAGAAAGAGAGAAAAAATGACTAATTTTGTAGCATCTGATCGTCGTTATCACACTATCTCATATTAATCATATTTAGATGAACGTGATACAAAAAACGAGAGCGTTTTTTCCATGGTCTAAGATTGCCCGATTTAAAGAAAAGATTGAAATGTTGAATGCCAATAAATATACAGAACGATGAAGAAATTACCATTAGTCATATTCGTTTTCATAATGCTTGGTGCGGTCTGCTCAGGCGTATGTAATTATAAAAGTACCGAAAACAGGATAACGCGAGATGTAAACAATGCCCTGAAGCTTACTCTTGCAGAGATGCCTACCAACGTGGTCAATGCCGATACCATCAGCTGCTATCGCAGTCATCTCACCATATCCGAACTGAAGGACACGGCATGCATTGCGATGACATGGGTAAGCGGAGCTGGCCGGCAGGAGACGCAGATGGTGGCACAGGCTAATTGCGGCTTTATGACCATACTGATGCTTTCTGACCAGCGAGCATCTGGGGCATTATTATTTGTCGGCATTCTGTGGATAATGTGTAGCTTGAGGTATATGCGCAGGTTTAAGCCTGAATTGTTTGTCGCAGGCATAAGTTATGGTGGCGTTGTGTTTGCCGCCGACAAATTTCTTACTGTTAAGGGTGAACCCATTCATTTCACTCCCATGCAGTATTCCCTTATGGAAATGTTTATAACTACAGAATCACATTCACTATCCAAGCAAGAAATTTGTGACCGCCTTTGGCCCAAGAAACCTGATGCCAGCGACACACTTTACACACTTATCAAGCGGGTAAAACCCATCTTGGAGGCCAATAGCAACCTGAAAATAGAGTCAGATAGGGGCAAGAGCTATACACTGAAAATCAAATAGTTAGGTTACTTCAGATAAATGTCAGACAAATGTCAGATAATAAATTTGGCATTTTTCTTATCCCATAATACCTTTGCATCAAAAAATCTCTAAAAAATATTGATGCAAATGAGCCATTTATTTTTACTCACTATCCTTTGTTTTTCTACATTCGCGGCCTTTGCTCAGAGTGAAGACAAGATTGTTACTCAAGTGACTTCGACTCAACGCGATAGCGTGATGACTGATACGTTGCCCGAGATAATTGTAAAGGCCAAGGAGCAGATTGAGACGGCCGACAAGGTCATTCTCATGCCTGCACCTATTCTGCGCAAGCACGCAGCAAACGCGCTAGATCTAACGGGACTGATGGGCATTGCAGGACTGGTAGTGTCGCCACAGGAGAAATCAGTTACCACACACACTGGCGCTGAGGTGGTATTGTGCATCAATGGCGTGGTAGTTCGCGCCGAGGATGTGGCCATGCTACAGGCACAAGATGTGGTCAAAATGGAGTATTTGCGAGCCCCATCGGGCAAATGGGCCGGCAAAGCGGCAGTGCTCAACTACATAGTCCGCAACTCGGGTGGCAACGTCTATCTCTCGGCCGACGAAGGGTTCATTTATCAGCGAGGCGAATATGTGGCAGCGGTCGATTACACCCGCGGCAAGACCAAACTACGGTTGGCTGCCATGAGCAAGTGGGACCGCAACCACAGTTATGTTGAGGAGTCGGGGCTCTATACCTTTACTAACGGCTATCAGCTGACTCGCTACTACAGCCCTGACCATACACTCGCTCGCCACCACGGTGAGGATGTTCGCTTTGAGTTGAACAACAAAGGCGATGCTCACCGCTTTAACCTTACCCTCGGCTTGGATGCATCAACCATGCCGACCCATGACATGACAACAGCTGTTATTTATCTCAACGACACAACATCTATGCATCGTCACGCGAACAGCAAGGCTCTGTCGCCCAATATTTTTCTTGAATATACCAAGTGGTTGCCGTCCAACCAGATTATACATTTTGTCGCTAGCGGTAGCTACGGTCACAACACCTATCACAGCTTGTATGAAGAAACCGGTCAGAACACAGTGACATCGCACGTTAAGGAAGACAACTTCGCACTGGCTGGGCAGGGACGTTACTTCAAGACGTTTACCAATCAACTGATGTTTATGCTTATGGCAGGACACGCGCTTACCAACTACAAGGACCACTATAGCGGCACCTCAACTGGCTATCAGCACCTGGTCACCAATGTCACAACTGCTATGCTGCAGCTCAGTCGTTCGGCTGGCAGTTTGTCATGGTATGCCACAGCTGGTGTGTCAAACTCGGCAGTGTCGCTGGGAGGCAAGCACTACAACTATTGCAGTCCCATCGCCTACTATGGCGGCACCTACGCTCCACGGCAGGACCTGTCGCTATCGTTAAACGGCGTGCTGACCCACACGCTTTTCGACCCTAGCAACAAGAACAGTATGACGCTGCCCGTCTCGTTCTTCGAGGCCACGCAAGGAAACCCCGACATTGAGCCCCTAAGGGTGTTGAGCAACACGTTATCGCTTAGCAAGCAGTGGGGCAATCACTCACTGGCAGTATCCTATATGAGCTACATCTACTTCAACAACATCGTGCATCAATACTATGCCGACCCGTCTGTCATCTATGACAAGAAACTGAATGACGGCAATTTCTATGGTAACATGCTCAGTGCTAGCTGGTCATTTAGCGCATTGAGCGACCGTCTGCGTGTGAGCCTAACTGGTATAGGCGAATACAACGCCGTGCGCGGTGATGTGTATGACCTGTCGCGGACCATCGTGCGAGGACGTGCCAACGTGACTTGGCTACAGGGAGACTTTAAATTTAGCGCAAATTTCAAAACCCCATCTACGCAACTCGACATACGCGAGCCGTTTCTGGTGCATGACCCTATGATGCTGGACTTCCTTGCGGGATGGAACCACAGCGGTTGGAGCGTTGAGCTACGACTTAACAACCCCTTCAACCGTTACTACAAGAGCCACGAGTGGATGGACTATGGTTGTTACGACATGGACCGCTGGCGCATGAACGAAACAGCAGGCCGCAGCGTAAACCTTAAGGTAACCTACACTTTCAAATTCGGCAAGAAGACCGACCACAGCGATGTGCAGTTCAACCCCGTCATTAACAGCGCCATCATGAAATCATTGTAACACCCTAAAGTGTGAAAGTTGACTTTTTCTCAAAAATGCTGCAACATTCACCCAGGCGAAAAGATGTGGCGCGCCCCCGAGGACCCCGTTACCATTTGGTAATCACAACATTAACCATACAAAATAAAAACAGGAAGACTCAATCGAGCCTTCCTGTTTTTTGCGGAAGCATTATTTTAATAAATTGTGCAGTTTCCGATTGCACAAATTCGTTAACACTTGGTTTCTTCCATAATCTTTATGATTTTGATGCCACAAAGGTACAAACAATAGACAAAATAAATTAGTTTTTCTGAAAAATAAAGCATCAGTTTATTTCCACTTATTCAAAAAAATTTCTTCTTTTGTTTGAAAAGTGGGGGGTGATGTGTTATATAAATGTAAAGTTAGTAATTTTGTCGACAAATTACGTGATTTGTAAATGACTATTGACGCATTTGAACTGATAGCTCCACGGCTGAGGTCTGCCGCCTTGAACAAGGCTGCGGCGATGGGCCTCGACTATGACGTGTCGCAAGACA
>JAFSPZ010000066.1 GCA_017451225.1 Muribaculaceae bacterium
GTAACGTCGCTAGAGGTAACGACACCATCGCCGTCAGCATCACCATTAACAGTTGCATTAGCAGACTGAGAAACTGCGAAAATTCCTACCATGGCAAGAACCACCGCAAACAACGATTTAAGTAACTTTTTGTTCATAAAAGAATTAATTAGTTTGGTTAATAAAAATCTTATGGTATGTCTCTTTGCCCCCAAAAAGCAGGGGTGTTTTTTTTGCAGCGACAAAAATAGCATAAAAATAATTAATAATTAATTTATTACACTATCATTATCTAAATAAAAAATGCAATGGATTGCATATTCTAACAATTAGGCGGAACCACACTAAAAAGCCTGCTACTCAAAGCAGTAGCAACAAGAAGAAATCTCCGAGGAGCTTGATAGCTCTTCGGAGATTCTAATTTATCGTTCTGGGGTGCATTCACTGCATCTGAACTTATATTGTTTTATTACGAAAAAGTTAATACCAAACTAAAAAACGTTTGAAGCTTTATTTTATTGTCGCTATTTTGACTCCATTTTATGCAATCGGTTTAATTGAAATTTCAACTTTAACCTTCGTTAACACTGCAGTTTGGCACAACTTTTGCTAAATATTGTTTTTATGCTGTATTTCAACGATTTGTTGCTAACGCCGAGAAAGTAAGTTTTTTTAGAAATCTCGAAAATATATTACCCAAACAGATACTGGAACGCCTCTTCTACCTTGGATGCCTCAACAAGCTTTATTTTGAAGTCTTTGGTTGAGATGCCCTTGAGGTTGTTGCGTGGGATTATCATGGTGTTGAAACCGAGTTTCTCGGCCTCGGCGATGCGCTGCTCTATGCGGGTGATTTGGCGCAGCTCGCCGCTAAGTCCCACCTCGGCGCTGAAGCACACGCCTTGCTGGATTGCTATATCCACATTTGACGACAGGATTGCACAAATCACTGCCAAATCGAGTGCCGGGTCGTTGACTTTGAGTCCGCCGGCTATATTGAGGAACACATCCTTCTGAGCTAGCTTGAAGCCCACACGCTTCTCGAGAACGGCAAGCAGCATGTTCATGCGCCGCGGGTCAAAACCAGTGACCGAGCGCTGGGCGGTGCCGTAGGCTGCGGTGCTCACAAGCGCCTGCACCTCGATAAGGAAGGGGCGTGCGCCATCGATAGTCACGCCAATGGCAGTGCCCGAAAGGTCCTGATCCATTGCCGATAGAAGCATCTCGCTGGGGTTGGTAACCTCACGCAGACCCGTCTCGCGCATTTCGTAGATGCCCATCTCGCTAGTTGAGCCAAAGCGGTTCTTGATAGAGCGCAAAATGCGGTACATGTAGTGGCTGTCGCCCTCAAACTGCAGCACGGCATCGACTATGTGCTCCAGCACTTTGGGACCGGCGATGGTGCCTTCTTTGTTGATGTGACCAATGAGGATTACCGGCACACCGCTGGTCTTGGCATAGCGCAGGAATGCTGCGGCACACTCGCGCACCTGACTCACGCTACCAGCAGCACTGTCAAGCTCGTCGCTAGCTATGGTCTGGATGGAGTCAATGATGATAAGGTCGGGAGCGCTCTCCTTTATGCTGGCAAAGATGCTAGAAAGCGACGTCTCGCACACGATGTAGCACTCGCAATCCTGGTCACTGCCGGCGATGCGGTCGGCGCGCATGCGCAGTTGCTGAGGACTCTCCTCACCGCTCACATACAGCACTTTGCGACTGCGGATGCGCAGCACATTCTGCAGCACCAGCGTACTCTTGCCAATGCCTGGCTCACCACCAATGAGCACGATGCTCCCTGGAACCAAGCCTCCACCGAGCACACGGTTAAGCTCGCCACTGGGCAGCTTGATGCGTGGCAGCTGCTCGGCCTTGATGTCGTTGATTTTCACCGGAACAGCGCTCTTGCGGTGACCATTGTCATCCCCGCCAAACAGCGCTCCCCTACTCGACTTGGGGACCACCGGCTCCTCGATATATGTGTTCCACTCGCCGCAAGCCGGGCACTTCCCAATCCACTTGGGCGACTCGGCTCCGCAATTCTTGCAGAAATATGTAGCCTTAGCAGTCTTCTTTGCCATAGCGTTTTATTTTTATGCCACAAAGTTACAAAAAGCAACACATAAAACCAAAAAACATCACCAATTGTGAACACAGCATGAGCTTCGTTTCCCAGGGTAGCATCCAGTCGCCACTATTGTTGTTGCGGTGGATAATTTATTATCACTCTTTTTGCATAGCCTTTAAATCTCAACGAGGCAATAAAAAAGACTCACCGCGCTATGCGATGAGTCTTTTAAGTTATCTATTAAGGAATGTCCATTACTCGGCCTTGCCGTCGCTGCCAAGAACCTCGATGATTTTGTGCTTGTAGAGCTTGGTCATCTCGTCGCGTGCAGGACCGCAATACTTGCGTGGGTCAAACTCACCAGGTTTCTCAGCGAATACCTTGCGCACTGCAGCGGTGAAGGCTAGGCGGCTGTCGCTATCGATGTTGATCTTGCAAACAGCACTCTTAGCGGCCTTGCGAAGCTGCTCCTCGGGGATACCCACTGCATCGGGCAGATTGCCACCGTAAGTGTTGATGATGTCAACATACTCTTGGGGAACCGACGATGAGCCGTGAAGCACGATGGGGAAGCCAGGAAGTTTCTCCATTACTGCGTCAAGCACGTCAAATGCCAATGGGGGAGGAACGAGCTTGCCAGTCTTGGGGTCGCGTGTGCACTGCTCGGGCTTGAACTTGTAAGCGCCGTGGCTGGTACCAATTGAGATGGCCAGCGAGTCGCAACCTGTGCGGGTAGCGAAGTCGATAACCTCCTCGGGCTTGGTGTAGTGCGATTCCTCGGCCTGTACGTCGTCTTCAACGCCGGCAAGCACGCCAAGCTCAGCCTCAACGGTTACATCAAACTGGTGAGCATACTCAACCACCTTCTTTGTCAACTCAATGTTCTCCTCATAGGGCAGCGAGCTGCCGTCAATCATCACGCTCGAGAAGCCAAAGTCTACACAACTCTTGCAAACCTCAAAAGTGTCGCCATGGTCGAGGTGCAAGCAAATCTGGGGATGCTCCCAGCCAAGCTCCTTGGCATACTCTACTGCTCCCTGAGCCATGTAGCGAAGAAGGGTCTGGTTCGCATAGTTGCGAGCACCTTTCGAAACTTGCAGGATAACGGGCGATTTAGTCTCGGCACTTGCCTTGATGATAGCCTGAAGCTGCTCCATGTTGTTGAAATTGAAGGCGGGGATTGCGTAGCCTCCGTCGATTGCCTTAGCAAACATCTCGCGGGTGTTGACCAGGCCTAATTCCTTGTAACTTACCATAATGAATGTAATGTTAAAAACTAAAAAAGAATTTACTATTCTCAATGCAATAATGTGAGTGCAAAGTTAAAAAATAATTTTGGGTTAAACAAAAATAGCGTGAGAATAGTCTAAAAAAAAGTAGAAAAAACAGTTGGTGAAACAGCTATACCTCTGCTATGCAATAAAGTGCACGTTTTTGGGGGTTCTTTTTTTGCTATTCATGTTTTTTTCTATAAATTTGCAGTGATATAATCCCACACAGATTATCAATCCTCATCAAGGGTTGCAGCTACATGACAAGGGATAATTATTCCTCGCAATGCAATTAAACAGGCACTTGCACGTTAATTATAATATATAATTATTTTTAATGTCTGAAACATGAAGATTAGTCTATATACACCCATCGCTATAAGCGAGATTGGACGCAGAGGGCGTCAAGAAGACACATTGTGCCCCACATTAGGTGAGTTGAATGCAAGCGGCAGAGTATTTGTCGTTTGTGACGGACTCGGTGGTCACGACCATGGCGACGTGGCAAGCGCAACTGTGGCAAATGCCCTTTACGAGAAAATGAACGAGGCGCTCGGCGATGGCATCATTAGAGGACGAGATATTACCGAGGCTGTGAAATTTGCCCACGCCAGGCTCAATAAGACCGCTCAAAGGTTTGGCACCACTTCCAAGCCCATGGGAACCACTATGGCGATGATTGTCTTTGGCGACAACGGAGTGGTTGCTGCACACATTGGCGACAGCCGCATCTACCACATCAGCAAGGCCGAGGACAAAGTGCTTTATCGCTCTCGTGACCACTCGCTCGTCAACGATCTTTTCCAGGCTGGCAAGCTCACCCGCAGCGAAGCCGAAGCATCGCCCAAGAAGAGCATGCTCACTCGTGCAATGCTTCCCGCACCATTCCAGGAGCAGAGTGCCGACGTGGCTTTCATCACCAATGTTGAGCCTGGCGACTATTTCTTCTTGTGCTCCGACGGTGTGAGCGGCGAAATCGATGATGAAAAACTCTTGAATGTCCTGTGCGACGACTCCAAGAGTAACGACGATAAGATGGCACAAATCCAGATGCTCGCTCAAGGTGGCGCCGACAACCGCACTGCCCTGCTGCTGCAAGTAGAGAGCGTGCATCATGAGCTCGACGAGAAACTGCTCAACGACAATGAGAAGTTCATGTGCGACAAGATGGTGTTTGAGGCAGCACTTCCCATGGCGGCAGCTGCAGCAGCAAGCGCAGCAACACCTGCCGAGCCTCAACCCCTAGCCGAGGGCGGCATTGAACTGCCACCCATACCCCAAGAGGAGGCCACTAACGTTGATGAATCCATCGAAGTGGAAGTCCTCGATGACGATGTCCCCCCCATCATCGACGAAGCATCCGTTGAAGAAAGTAACAACAGCAACGCAACACCTAAGTTGTGGGACAACAAAGATAAACGCAAGAAGCTCTTGTGGCTCGCACTGGCAGCTTTGCTGCTGGCGATAGGAATCATCTTTTTATTCATATCGAAAAAACCAACCCCGGCACCTGCCAAGAAAGCTGTTGTTAATGACACCCTCTCCGATCCCGATGTCACAATCGACACTATCCTGCCCGAGGTGCCCACCGACACCGCCTTCGAAACTGGCAGCGCTGTGGCTGTGCCACCTGCACCAGGTCCTCCTGCAGCAAACTATCCATCGAGTCCTGTCAACGTGCCAAGCTCCGACTCATGGAGCAGTGGCAGTTATAACAGCTACTATGAAGCCGAAGATAATGACGACGACAATAATTACAACAGCAACTTCAGGCAAGGAGAGGACGATGACAACTACCAGTCGGCTGAGCAACGCCCCGAAGTGGCACGACCTGCACAGCAGCAACAGCCAACAACAAGAAGGAGAGGTCTTGCAGGAGTTGCTATAGAGGAAATGCATGGGAAGAAACAACAACCAGCCATTGGTCGCGCTAACAATGGGAATGTACCAGCCCCCACTCGCAACTCTGGAACATTCCACACTCCATAAAGTATAGTTAGATTTAACTCCACTATATTTCTAAAAACACATTTCTTATGGAAAAAAACAAAAATGAAATAAAAAAGGCCAAGAAAGGAAGTAAGAAAAATTGGACGATGATATTGCTGGCATTGCTGCTCGCGGCACTGCTGGTAGAGATGGTTTGCTACATGGCAGTCGACTCTCCGAGCAAGAAGAAGATTGCCAAGCAAGCGACCGAACAGCCGGCCGAGGTCAGCAACGATTTTTTTGCTCAAGATGAGCAGACACCTGCTGAGCAAGAAGTTACCACCGATGAAACATCGGCCAGCAAAGAAGCCGACAGCGACAACAATCACGCTTCGCGCTCCAAAGACCACAACGCTGTGGCTCCTGCCACTCAAAAGCAGCCTTCAAGCACTGCGCCAAGCACCAAAACTCCTGCACCTGCGCCCGATAACAACTATGCGCAAACCACTCCACGCAGCAACGATTCACAGCGCGAGAGTTGGTATAACGAAGAATCGCAAGGGACAACTGTAACTCCACTTGACGACGACAGCAGGAACTACAACCGCAACATATATAGGCCCGTGCAAGTGCAGGGTCAATACCACCGAGGCTATACTCCTAGTGAGCAGCAAGGCGGCTACTACGACTATCCAAGCCGTGGTCATGGACAAGGCTATTACAATCAATATGGTCGACGATTCGGAAGGTAACATCTTTTTTGTAAAATAATGTCCAGTCACTGCCTTGCCACTTGCTTGCACTTCACACAACAATAGCATGGTAGTGACTGAATTATAAATGTATCTTAGCAAACAACTATGCAAGACATCAACAACGGAATTATCAAGCTGGTTTCCTCGCTGGCTGTAAAAAAATATCGCGACAAGGAACGACTCTTTGTCGCCGAGGGATGGAAATGCGTGCGCGACACTTGGAACGCCTTCAACTGCCGCTATCTTATCGCCACCAAGGCGTGGTATGAGCAACAAGGCACTGCCGAGCACTATCCCAAACTAGTGATGGCACACAAGAGCCAGATGGCGCGCATGTCGCAGTTCACCACGCCCAGCGACGTGATGGCGGTGTATGAAATCCCACAAGTTGATTATAGCGACGACGAGGTGCGCAACGGGCTCAACATCGTGCTCGACAACATCCAGGACCCGGGCAACCTGGGCACTATAATGCGCCTTGCCGACTGGTATGGCATCAGTAATATATTCGCCAGCAAATCGACTGTAGACGTCTACAATCACAAAGTGGTGCAAGCAACCATGGGAGCCATAAGCCGCGTGAAGGTTCACTACACCGACCTCGACTTTTTCCTTGACGATTTCAACGACATGCCCATTCTGGGCACTTTCCTCGATGGCGACAACATTTACAGTGCAAACCTGCCTAAGGATGGAGCTTTCGTCATCTTCGGCAACGAAGGACAGGGCATCAGCCCCAAAATTGCCGATCACGTCACGCAACGCCTGCACATCCCCGCCATGCCACGCAAGGGCGCCCGCAGCGAGAGCCTCAACGTGGGCATAGCTGCCGCAATCACCATCAGCGAGCTGCGCCGCAACATTCTCACCAAGTAATTTAGGCCCTATGCAACTCCTCAATGTTTCTTTTGGAATATTCGCTTTTATGCCACAAGGATGGTTGTTCATGTTGCTCATCATCTTGCTTGAATCATGCGTTATGAGCCAAGTACTGCTGAAACAGTGGCTCAATAATGGTATTTTCACTTCGGCCTTAGCGTCAAACCTTGCGAGCGGTATTGTGGGATTTGTTATTTCGATGATTCTTACTGGTGGTTGGTGGCTTGTGATATGGTTCCCTTGGGTTTCATCTAATGAGGTAAACGTGCATAATCCAAAAGCAATATTGGGCTTGGTAATCTATTATTTTGTAGCGTTGGTACTCTCGGTGTTTATTGAATGGGGGCTCAATCATCTTATCCTCAAAAAAAAGTTCACCGCCCGCAATATTCTTAGAGCCACACTACTAGCTAATGCAGCCAGCTATCTACTTGGCGCGGTTCTTATAACAATCCTATGCTTAATTTAAAAACTTAACCCTCATGCCACAGGACAACAACAGCACTATCACGTTCAACGCACTAGGAGTAGTTATCTTTCTTGCGATAATAGTTTATTGCGTCTTAAACCCCATCTATCTGTCATTCCTGCTGTGCTTGTCGATAAATGTGTTGCTGCATGAGCTGGGGCATTACACTGCAGGGCGTTTTTTCAAGTGCAAGATAAACGAGGTGTCGCTGTTTTTCATTTCGGCAGTCACCTACGAGAGCCATGAGTCAAAACTCATCTACAGCATCGACAACCACTCTTGGCGCGACACCAAGTGGACGCTGGGTGCGCTCCCGTTTGGCGGTTACACAACCTTCATGACATCCAGCGCGCCACATTCAGGCGACTGGAAGAGCAGCCCCTTTGTCAACCACAAGCCTGCCTTTGCAAGACTCATAATTCATGGAGCCGGCATACTTGTCAATTTTTTAACCTTCCTCTTGCTGTACGCACTATTTTCTTCTTTAGCTATCCCATTCATCGATGAGCTAATGAGCATTGCTTTGGTCCTCTCCATCATCAATCTACTGCCATTCTACCCTCTCGACGGCTCGTCGATACTCATCACCATCTATGAGATTGTCACTGGCCACAAACCCTCCGAAGCCTTCATGAACGTCTTCAAGATTGCCGGTCTGGCACTTATGATATATCTGTTCTACATCAACCCCTCAATCCTCAACCGCCTCTTGGCAATGATTATGCCATAAAAACAAAACTTGTTACATCAGGCAATCGACAGTTCGAACAATCGACTACTCGAATGATCGAATAATCGAATAATCGAAATATTTATCTAAAAATGGCAATAGAAATTAAATCAATCAAAGGCTATTACTATCTTGATGCATGGGTAATGTCTCATATAATTCATCAAGCGACAATAAGTTTTTGCCAACGCTATCTCAATAAAGATAACGACCCTAGTGGTAGACTATATGACCAAATGGTGATGGCAGCGCGAAGCGCTCCAGCCAATATTGCCGAAGGCAGCTCTCGCAAGCAAACCAGCAGAGAAACAGAGATGAGGCTTACCGATGTGGCACGTGCAACTCTGAGTGAATTACTGAGTGATTTCATGGCATTTTCACTCACCTACAATATTGAACCATGGTCCAAAGACAGTGATAACTACCGCACGTTCAGGAACCTTCAGCTTGAACGACCCAATTATGGAGCCGACATTGAGCATGATGCGTGGACACATGTGCAAACGCAACGAAAGCGATTTGCTCCGTGGGTTGAAAGCGACAATTTAGCAGTACGCGTCAATTCCATTAAACAACTAATAAATCGCAATATTAACATGCTGCAAAAAATGATTTCGCGGCAGTTAGACGAGTTCAAGCAAAACGGTGGCTTCACTGAAGGTCTCAGCAAAGAGCGGTTGACTGCACTAACGTCGCAATCAGTAGAGCAAGGGTCGCCAAAGTGTCCCATCTGTAGCAAGCCGATGATAAAGCGCACAATTAAACGTGGCGCTAAAGCAGGACAGCAATTTTGGGGCTGTTCCAATTATCCCGAATGCCAAGGAACTCGTGATTACTAATGAGTACTTCAAACTAATTTTCTTCTACAAAGACAAACAAAACAATCGCCAGGGCTTTTAAAGCTCTGGCGATCATTTATGGGTATAATATTTGATTATCTTGCGTTGTAAGCTTCGATGGCTTTCTCTAGCACGATGAGCGCGCGCTTGAGGTCTTCAATCTTGAGCACATAGGCCATGCGCACCTCGTTTTTGCCAGCACCAGGTGTTGCATAGAAACCAGTGGCGGGGGCCATCATCACAGTCTCACCCTCGTAGCTGAACTCCTCGAGACACCAGCGGCAGAAGTCGTCACAGTCTTCAACTGGAAGCTTAGCCATGGCATAGAAAGCACCTGTTGGCATGGGTGCAAACACGCCGGGAATCTTGTTCAAACCCTCAACGAGGCAGTTGCGGCGAGCTATATACTCGTCATAAACGCCCTGATGATAGGCCTGGGGAGCTGAGAGCGATGCCTCGGCAACAATTTGACCAATCAATGGGGGGCTCAAACGAGCCTGGGCAAATCTCATCACTGTAGAGAGAAGTTCTTTGTTGCGGGTGATGAAGGCGCCAATGCGGATACCGCACTCGCTGTAACGCTTCGATACCGAGTCAACAACGATGACGTTGTCCTCGATGCCCTCCAGGTGAAGAGCACTCAGGTAAGGCTTGTCGCTGTAGCGGAACTCGCGATAAACCTCGTCGCTGATGAGGTAAAGGTCATGTTTCTTAACAAGGTCACGCAACTGCATGAGTTCCTCGTTAGAATAAAGGGTGCCAGTGGGATTGTTGGGATTGCAAATCATGATGGCGCGAGTGCGATCGTTGATAAGCTTCTCAAACTCCTCAATCGAGGGCAGTGCATAGCCATTCTCAATCTTGGTGGTGATGGTGCGAACCTTCACTCCCATCTCGTTGGCAAAGCCCATATAGTTGGCATATACTGGTTCGGGAACGATGAGCTCGTCGCCTGGGTTGAAGCAGGCAAGGAAGGCAAACTGCAGAGCCTCGCTGCCGCCGCAAGTAACGATGATGTCGCTGGCATTGAGCTTGATGTCATAGCGGCCATAGTATTCCACGAGCTTGTCGAGATAGCTCTGGTAGCCCTGTGATGGAGAATACTCCAGCACCTTACGGTCGATGTTCTTGAGAGCGTCAAGACCCTCTTGTGGAGTAGCGATATCGGGCTGGCCGATGTTCAGGTGATAAACTTTGATACCTTTTTGCTTTGCTGCCACTGCAAATGGAGCAAGCTTGCGAATTGGTGAAGCAGGCATGTTGATGCCACGTTGCGAAATGTTAGGCATAGTTGTTTTATAGTTTATAGTTCTTTAGTTTTGTTTATCGTAGAAAGTTTCTGCGGGCAAAGGTAGGCAAAATTCAATGACCCGCCAAATAATATTGCGGGTAAATGGTGAAAAGATTCGTTGATCAATATCTTACTTCTTTATCAGTGTCATGAACTCGGCCTGCTTCTCTTTCATGAGTTTCAGCACATCGGCAGGTTTGTCAATAACGTCAGGATGCAGTGTTTCCATGCTTTTCTCTTTGGGCCACTGCTTGAATTCGGGAACTGTTTTGATAACCTTGTTGTTCTCGAAATAGAAGCGATATTCCTTCTTGGTGCCGCCTTCATCACGCACGAGCAGGGCAAACATAGGGTCTCCCTCCATTGCATCCCATAGGAACTCCCAGTAGTAGCCATGCATACCGTGAACATAGGTCGCCTTGCTGGTGACGAAGTAGAGTAGACTGCACATTGAGCCGTCGGCACTGTACTGCTCTTGAGTAAAATAGAACTTATCGTGACGCTCATAGAGTCCAGTTGCTGGCAAGTTCTGAGCCACATCAACGCCAATCTCATTGAACGGCCCGTCATAAGGCTTGTTCTGCATAATCTCGAGCCGGTCGGCATAGGCCTGGCGTATCTGCGCCATGCGCTTGTCGATATTCTGAGCATTAGCCATGCCCACTGCCATCACGGCTATCACAAGTAGTGTAAATCTAAGTTTCATAGTCGATTCGGTTTTAATGTTCATGTGTTCACAAAGTTACGCAAAAATTCTTGCACACGCAAGAATTGCCTCATTTTTTTGTCAGTATTGAAATTTCTTGTAACTTTGTAGGTTGAATTAAACCCTAATGTAAGGAGCTTTTAAGAACAAAGATAATTACATTTATATAATATATGAAGAAATCACTGATAATGATAGCTGTTGTGATGCTGGCACTTGTGGCATCATGCAACAAAGAGAAAGGACTTTATCCTCAAGAGAACAAATATCTGCCTGTTGTGCTTCAAGGCAGTACTAAGTGGAGTATTATTAATGTTGAAACTGGCGAGCTGGTGGTGAAAGACGCTTTTGTCAACTCTCCCTCGCCTGTGGTAGACGACATGTTCTGGGTTTACAATGACAAGAACCGAGTAGACATCTATAACATTGCCGACTGCAAGAAGCCTGTCAACAAGGAGGCCTATGGCAGCGCCACATGCTTTGGCGACGGCCATGCCATAGTGAGCAAGCCAGGCGAACCATTGCAAGTGATTGACAAGCAATGCAACACTGTGGCAAAACTTTCTCCAAGCTTCCGCTCGGCCACGATGTTCAACAACGGACGAGCTCTCATCAACACCGATCTGGAGCGATTCGGTTTTATCGATGTAAAAGGCGATACCGTCATAAAACCCAATCTCACCTGGGCTAACGCATTTGTCGAGGACAATGTTACATTGGTTTCTTTCAGCGAAATCAACGATTCTTCAAGAGTAATTACCATAATCGACAAGAACGGGAAGAAACTCTATGACCTTGACACCGAGAAATATCAACCACTCATCCCAAACTACAAGATGGGTGTACTTCCTGTTATCAACAAGAAAGACTCGATGGTGTTCCTTGACAGGCATGGTAAGGAAACCGCCAATCCGCTCGAGGCTCCCAAAAAGGTGAAAAACGCCAACTATCGCGACATTCGCACCGTTGGCGAAGGCCGTTTCATCGCAATCAAGGGAGATAGAATGGGCGTCGTCGACAAGGAGAATAATGTGCTCATTCCATTCAACTACCAAATGCTGCTCAACCTCTCACCCACCCGATTCATCGCTGGAAAAGACAGCGTGCTGATGCTCATCGACGAGAAAGGAAAGCAGGTGGGCAAGCACAAGTTTGCAAACGTGCAGGCGTTCAGCCCCGAGAGTCAAGCAGTGCGAGGATACATCGATGTGGAAATCACAGCAGCCACCCTTCTGAGCTTTATCGAAGAAGACATGGCGGCTGGAGCCAAGACAGGCTCAACGCTAATGGACTTGAACCAACTCGTAGGCGTCAATCCCGAGCAATACATTGGACTCAAACAGATTACACGCCCCATTCCACCACTCATCTACAGCTACATCTTCGACAGCGAGATAGCCTCGCCAGGCGGTGCAACAACTAAGCCCGACAGCATCAAGGCACCTACTCTTGCTCCTAATCTTCCAACCAAACCTGGCGACAGCACCGCAATGGCAATGGCATCGACTGCCAGCTCGGCCCATTTCAACTACAGCGCAAAACTCAACCAGGTTCAATTCAACTTCCCGGTTCTTGAGTGCGCTCCAGGCACCGAGGAACGCATGTGTGAGCTCATGACTCGCGCAATGGGAAGTAAGGGCTTCAAGCTCAACCCCGACGGCACTTTCGTGAGCGATAATGGCACAGGCGTTGCCATGGGCTATGAGGAAGGCGTCTTCCGACTCTTCTACTACTTCGATGCCACACAATTGAAACCGCTGCCCCGAAAGAGCCGCACCAATTAATCCCATGAGGGAGACGGTTCTGGCACATTTTTTGCAGATACTCTATAACGAGACTTAACACTTGAAACTTAACACTTAAAACTTTTACATTATGTCTTGCATGAGAGTTTTTCTGGCTATAGTATTCCCGCCCTTTGCCGTTGTTGACAAGGGCTGCGGATCGTTTCTCATTGTGTTCATCCTCACTTGCTGCGGATGGGTGCCAGGCGTGATAGGTGCATTGGTAATACTCAACAACGAGAAGAAGGCAAACTACAACAAGGGTTATAACCAGGGCTACAATCAAGGTTACAATCAGGCATCTCGAGCTTATGACAGCAGCGCTCAGCAACGCAGGCGCAACAACCCTAACGGCTGGCAAGGCTGGTAAACGCCACAAGCAATTTATTGACTCACATGACCGAGCAACACATCATAGAGGAGCTACTTGAGCACCGTGACATAAAACCCACGGCGATGCGCATTCTTGTGCTTCGTGCCATGCTCAACTGCAGTGATGCGTTCTCGTTGCAGAGTTTGGAAGACAGATTGGAGAGCGTTGACAAGTCCACAATCTATCGATGCATAACTCTGTTTCTCACTCATCATCTCATCCACGCCATCGACGACGGTAGTGGCTCTATAAAATATGCGGTGTGCGCTTCCACATGCCATTGCGGCGAGGAAGGCGAGCACCTCGAAGATCTCCACGCTCATTTTTATTGCGAGCGTTGCCACCGCACTTTGTGCCTGAGTCGCATTCAAGTGCCTGTAGTTTCGTTGCCAGCCAACTTCAAGGTTCAAGACATCAACTATGTTCTCAAAGGGCTATGCCCCGAATGTGTGGCAAAAAACCACACCCAAACTTCTATACAATAACCAGGTTTGTCGATATAAAAAGCCTAAACACCTATTATTGGAATAATTGAATTAAACTCTCCTACCATTTTGGGGTCATAGAACCAAACGAAACAACCCAAAAACAATCAAGACGATAAATTATTAACATAAAAACATATCATTATGAAGAAGAACTTACTACACTCTATCGCAGGCGCAGCACTCACAGCAGCAGTGCTGGCTCTCGCTGTGCCTATGGCAGCTCAAGGCCGTCGCCCAGGTGGTGGCCCAGGTTCGTCGGGTGGTGGAAGACCATCCACTTCGTCTCCCGCCAGTCGTCCCAGTAGCAGTGTCAGCAGCCCGTCTGGACGCAGTACTACTCAATCACGCCAAAGCGCGCCGCAATCACGCCAAAGCACACCTCAAGCTCGACCTAGCTCACCTCAATCTCGACCTAGCGCACCTCAAAATCGTCAACAAACCACCTCTCCACGCCCAGAGCGACCTTCGGGAACTGTAACTCGCCCCGACAACAACCGTCCAAGCCCTGGTGGCAATCACGGCAATGGTAACAATGGCGGCAATCGTCCTGGCGGTAACCGTCCCGGCAATAACGGCACTGTTGGCGGTGCTACTCACCAGAATCCAAGCGCTGGACGTCCCACTATGGAGAACAGAAACGTAAATCCCGGACGCACCACTCCTAACAAGGAAAGACCTTCTGCTCCCGGCAACAACAGACCTGGTGGCGACAAGCCTGGTGGACAACCCGGCGGTAATCCCGGCGGACAACCTGGCGGCAACCACGGCGGACAACCCGGTGGCAATCCTGGTGGTGGCCACGGCGGAAACGGTGGCCACGGCGGAAACGGTGGCCACGGCGGAAACGGTGGCCACGGCGGAAATGGTGGCCATGGTGGTGTAAATCCTGGTGGCGGCAATCATGGCGGTGGTCACGCAGGCCCAGGCAATGGACGTCCCGGTGGAGGCCCTGGTGGAAGCCACGCACGTCCCGGTGGAGGTCCTGGCCCACATCACGGAGGCATCAACCACGGCGGCCCTCGTCCCGACTACAACCGCTATCGCTATCACGACAACTTCCGTCCACGCGGACCACGCGATCGCTGGTACGACTACTATCGCTACAACCGCTGGAGCTGGAGAGCACCCATTGCTCCTCCACACCGTCCCTGGCGCCCACGCGTTATTTGGTACTATCGTCCCATTATTCCAACTGGATACCGCTACTATGTTTCGGCACCTGTTATCACTGGCGTTCTAGGCATTGAGTTTGGCACCTATCTCGACGCTACTCTCAACTACCTCTACTACAACGGTTATGACATCGACGGATATCAGGACAATGTGGTTTACCTGCGCGACGTTAACATGATGGGATACAGCTGGCCCGACGCAATGCTTCAATACGACACTCGTGGCGGAATGTGCTACGCCGAGTTTGCCTACTCATCAACCTATCAGGACAACTACCGCTTCTCTAACCTGTACAGCAGTTTGTGCAACACCTTCGGCACACCCATCAACAGCGGCAACGGTTACTACTCTTGGTATGGCGGCAACGGCACCGGATATGTCAATCTGAACTTCATCTACGAGAATGGACGCTACTTCACCGTTCTTACCTTCGGAGCTTAGTAAGTTACACCTTATATATATTACATGGCATCGCTTCAAAATCGCTTGAAGCGGTGCCAATTTTTTTTGTCCTTTTGGTAGACGGTTTGTGTCAATTGGTCTATAGAAAGTGCTCAATAAGCGTCAAATGGGGCTTTAGGCACATTTTGAGGCTTAAACCTGGCCCATTTATTGCGGTCATAGAAGTAAACAAACACATTTTATTCACTTTCTAAATTTGAGCATTATGAAAAGGACAGTTTACAACACAGTGATTGGTTTGATGCTCGCATGCGGGCTCACCATGATTTCGACTGGAGCATTTGCACAAGGTCGTCGCCCAGCATCAACATCAAACAACGCGGCAGCAGAAGGCAACCGCAGTGTTGCCACTGCCCCCAAGCAAAATGCCGCAGTGAGTAATAACGCTTCACGCTCTACTTCAGTGCAAAGGACTACAACCACTACTACAAAGCCCAGCACCACAGTGAGCAACAGCACAGTAAATAACCGCACAACTACAACAACCAAACCAAGCAGTAGCGTAAGCACCACCACTACCAGCCGTTCGACTGCAAGCAACGCAGGTAGCCGCTCAAGCAACAGCAGTAGCAGCACAAACGTTCGCACAGTCACTGGCAGCACAAGTGGCAGCAACTCGACAACTGTAGGACATGGCAACACTGGAAACAGTGGCACAACCGTTCGTCAGAGCAACGCCGGCAATCGCTCGGCAAGCAGCAGCGTCAACACCACTGTGAATACAAGCACCAGCACTGTTCGCACCAAGGGCGGCAATAATGGAAGCGGTATTCGTCCCAGCGTTGGCAGCAATGGCAACAGCAGCAACGTAAGTTCCAACAACGGAGGCAACAATGGCAGAGGGCACACTGCACCTCCTGCAGGCCGTCCCACCACTGGAACTCCTCGCCCCAAAGTTGGTGGCACAGTAATGAACGGTGGTAGCACTCACATCGACTACAACACCTATCGTTACAACAGCAGCTGGCGTCCTCGTTTCGATGGCGATCCCTTCTTCAACCACTATCGTTACAACAGTTGGAGCTGGAGCAATCCCATCCGTCCTTCGGTTCGTCAGTATCGTCCCAGCACATTGTGGTTCTATCGTCCTACCGTAACAATTAACGTTAGCCACTATTCAAGCTACCCCACCATCGCTGGAGTGCTTGGACTCAGATGGGGAACTTCGTTCACAAACTCGTTGAACTACCTCTACTACAATGGCTACTACATTGACGGATTCATGGACAACATCGTATATCTGACCGACGTGCAACTGTTTGACCTTGATTGGGATGATGTAATGGTCAGATTCGACCGTCACAACAATCTTGACTACGTAGAGTTCTCTTACTGGACTCCTACTTATGACACCGACCGATTCTTCTGGCTATACAATGAACTCTGCAGCATCTATGGCCGCCCCGTGAGCTACACCAACTCGATGTTCTCATGGTATGGAGGAAGTGGCGTAGGATTTGTGAACCTCGGTCTCGAATACACCAGCAACAACGTTTGCTACACCGTACTTGCCTTCGGCAATTAAGCCGGCAAGCGACGTCTAAATAACATCACATTTTTTCTAATCTTTTAAAAAACTGAAGGAGCCTCACGAGCTGGGGCTCCTATTTTTTTTGATATTGCATCCACAATTATTTGCTCGTTAACTTTGTGATAAAAAATATCATGAAAACAACGGCAAAAGAATTGAGAATCGTTCATCGTGGAGTGGCGCAGCTTCACAATGGAGAAAGTGCCGAACCTGGGGTGGCTGGCACTTTGGTTAATATGCGCGAACGGGAGGATGCTCTCGAGGTGGTGGGCAACCCCGAGACGGTGGAACAACTGCAACCAGGCGACAAAGTGCTGCTCGCAGATGACGAACGCACACTGGTGTTGCGTGGCAACAAGGTGATGTGGAATGATGTGGTGGTCCTTGACACAGCAGCAACGGTGATTACAGCTCACATGGTGGGAGAGTTTCTAGTGGTGGTCACGAGCGAGGGAAACATCGTCTTGCAACGCACGGCAAGTGGCTATGACATTCTCAACATGGAAGATGCTCTGCCGCAACTGCATCTGGCGGCAGTGGAGCAGGAAACCCTGTCAACTGTGGTGCCGTCATTCACCTTTGCCGTGCCTTATGCGGCTTGGCAAGCACCGCTGGCTAATGATGATGTCACAGCTCTCTCCAAAATTGTGACAAATGCACTGTCTACCATGCAGCGAAACGCCACTTCGCAAGGGCGCTTTACTGGGGTGATTATGGCGCGTTATGCTGTGCGCCTCTGGGATGATTCCTATCTGTGGATGAGCCAGCCAGTCATGTTGGGGCACAGCATGATTAGTGCATCCTATCGCTCCACGGCAACGGTGACAACGAGCGGCAACCAATTTGTGGGCACCCAATCCTTCAACCTCTATGTCAACAGCTTCCGCTTGGGAATCTCAATGTCTACTGGTATTGATGCTCAGTGGCGCCACATGGTGAAGGCCATCGATGTGCTCATCTCTCCTGTGGCGACTTTGGTAGAATTATCGGCAGGTCTTGACTACAGGTGTGTAATCACAACTTCAAGCGGAACCAGGCGATATCTGCTCGAGGTAGGTCCCAAGCCACGCTCGAATAGCGCTATAATGCAGTCGCTGCTCAATGGCGACTGGAAGGTGGTGGCATCAACTGCTTGTCTCGACGGTTCGGCTTTCACTGCAGTGAACACAGCCATCTCGTCTCAGCAAGTTATTCCTGGCACAAGGTGCGATGTGGTAACGGCCCAGCTGCTGTCGCCCCAGCATCTCTCATGGAATCAATGCACTCAGGTCATGACTGGCACAACGCTCAAGCCAGTCGCTCATGTGTCGATGGAGCATAACGGTCGTCTTTATCAAGCGCCACAGTACTACGCAGTACAAAATCCCTGGGCAGTTCTTCCTTGGCTCGATGGAACACTGACCGCCGGCTTGGTCAATGCAACAATACAAGTCACACTCAGCACAGTCGAGGGCGAAATCACAATCTCGAGCAACGTTGCTTGTCCTTGCAATGCCAACCAGCTCAATCCCATAATCTCATTTCCCGATGTGCGCGCCACCCACATCGCTATCGCAGTAGGCAATAAAGTGTGGGAATGCGACTTGTCGCCTGTCGAAAGCACGGGAATGAGCGCCTACATCAATCCTTCGTTACACAGCAACCCTCTATCGCTGGGGACCCTTCCAGCTGCCACAGGCGACGATGCCCACATCCCTGCAAATGGCACTCTGGTGGTGAGCGCGGTGGGAAATCCGCTGGTGCCCCAGTGGCGTGAGGCTGTGAGTGGATGCGACATTCTTGCGCTGGGAGCAGCGTGCCGACCCATCTACTCGGGTGGATTCGGGCGATATCCAATCTATATCTTCACTTCTCAGGGCATCATGGCGCTGCCACAGAGCACAAGTGGCATCTATGGCGAACCGCGCCTCATCAACCGTGAGGTGATCTCAAGCAATGTTCTACCTGTTCCAGGAGGCGATGCGCTGTGGTTTATAAATCAATATGGTTGCTTGTGCTCGATAACAGGAAGCACTCTCAAGCGATGGCTCAATCTCGTGAGCACCCAAATGCATTTGGCATGGAACGACAACGAACGAGAACTCTGGATTGCTGGCCCCGACGGCAAGGTGCAAGTGCTCATGCCATCGGGGCGATGCTATGCACGCGATTTGGAAGTCGCATGCCTCTACAGCGACTCCCAGCACGCCATGGCGGTAACTCAACAAGGCACTCTACTCAACATAACCATCGAGCAAAATGCTTTGCAGCAAGTCTCCTATTTGTCTCACCCCTTTGTGCTTGACCCATACATGCGCAACGGTCCAAAAATGATTGTTTGGAATTATTTTTCTAAAACTGTCCCATCGGCATCTTCCACATCCATGCAGCTCACTCTGCGAGGTGAACGTGGAAGCAGCTGTCACGGCTACATCATCAGCCAGGTCAGTGCAACGGGTATAGTCTCAGCGCCACTGGCAAGACCCATCTTGTCGCAGCCCACGCGCACCCTGCGACTCGAAGCAACCGGCACAATCCCCACCGGCACCCTACTCCTTCCCACTACCATAACAATCAGCAAAACCTGATTTATTTTTTTCGAAATTGTCCCACTATATTCCCAAAACTAAAAACTAAAAACTAATAACTGAGAACTATTCCCTCGGTTACACTTGTCTTTGTTTTTTTGGAGAATTAAAAAATAATACTTACTTTTGCATTTTAGAAATATACAATAATAAAAAATAAAGAAAGCATTATGAAGAAATTATTCACTTTAGCAATGGTGGCTCTCATGGCAGCTCTTCCCATGATGGCACAACGCCACGACTATGGCTCAACGCCCAGCAACCGTTATGACTACGAACGCAGCCACAGCCGCTGGATAAGGAACTACTACGGCAAGGACATGTACTTTGGCGTTCGCATCGGCCCCGCTTTCTCACACGTGAGCGGTGACGGCATAGACTATGCTGGAAGCAGCAAAACTGGTCTGCACTTGGGCGGTGTTGTTGGTTTTCAAATCACCAATCGCGCCCCTGTCTTCTTCGAGTCAGGTTTGAGTTACGTGAACAAGGGTGGAAAGAGCAACAATTGGACTACTAGCTTGAGCTATATAGAGTTGCCACTCACTTTCAAGTATATTCATTACACCGACATGGGCTTGTCGATTCATCCTCTTTTTGGCGGTTATCTTGCAGTGGGTGTTGATGGAAACATCAAAGATTATATAACTAAAACTAAAGCTGGCGCCTTTGCCAAAGAAACAAAACTTGGAGTGCCAGGATTCAAACGCTTCGATGGTGGTTTGCGCATTGGTTGTGGCGTGGGCTTCAGCATGTTCTACCTTGACATGACCTACGACATTGGTCTTGCCAATATCAGCCACGACGACTACAACTCTAGCAGCAACCGCACACTTTACCTGAACTTTGGCGTAAACTTCTAAGAAGCACATTCTAAGTTGTTTAAACAATCTAACAAAAGCGACACCACAGCAGGCTAATGCCCGCGGGTGTCGCTTTGTGTATAAACTCAAATAGCAATTCAACAGCTTTCTTTTAATGATAGAACGACACATCATTATCGACAATGTTGACCCAGTAGTTTTTTATGGAGTCAACAACAGTAATATCCAGCTCATACGCAACCTGTTCCCCAAGCTACGCATGGCAGCAAGAGGCTCGGTAATCACCGTAATTGGCGACGAGGCCGAGACCGAGAAGTTTGAACACGACATCAAGCAGCTTGAGGAATATTGCGCTACCTACAACACGCTCCCCGAGGAGGTCATCCTTGACACCATCAAGGGATTGCCCCCCAAGCAGCTGAAGATGGACGACGTGATAATCTATGGCGTAAACGGAAAGCCCATCAAGGGACGCACCCCCAACCAGCAGCTCATGGTAAAGACTTTCAACGAGAACGACCTCACATTTGCCTTGGGACCTGCCGGCACAGGAAAGACCTATCTTGCTGTGGCTCTCGCCGTGCGAGCCCTCAAAAACCGCGAGGTGCGCAAAATCATACTATCACGTCCAGCGGTGGAGGCTGGCGAGAAACTTGGCTTCCTTCCAGGCGACATGCGCGACAAGATTGACCCCTATCTACAGCCCCTATACGATGCACTCGAAGACATGATTCCCGGAGCCAAGCTCAAGGAATATATGGACACCAACGTCATCCAGATTGCTCCATTAGCATTCATGCGCGGACGCACCCTCAACGACGCCATTGTGGTACTCGACGAAGCGCAGAACACCACCACTCACCAAATCAAGATGTTCCTTACCCGCCTGGGTATGGGCTCGAAGATGGTGATAACCGGCGACACCACGCAAATCGACCTCCCACGCAGCGTCACTTCGGGACTCATCCAAGCACTCAAAGTTCTCAAAGACGTGAAAGGAATAGGCAAAATCGAGTTTGGCAAGAAAGACATCGTCCGCCACCAGCTCGTGCAACGCATCGTCGAGGCCTATGAACACCACGACGCACTCCTCAAGGCTGGCCTTGAAGATGAGGACAATAGCTAGTTCAGCTAGATAGAACTAGCATTTCTAGAAACATTATACTCATGAAAGTCGAAAATATAAAACCATATAACAGCGAGGGCGAGAAAGCCAAGCAGGTCGAGCAGATGTTTGACAGTATTGCTCCTGCCTACGACTTCATGAACCGCGCCATGACAATGGGTATCGACCGTTGGTGGCGACGAGTGGCGGTGCGCATGGTGCGCAAAACGCAGCCACAGCTCATCCTCGACGTGGCCACAGGCACTGGTGACTTTGCTATCGACCTCTACCGCAAGATTAAACCCGAGCAAGTTGTGGGCATCGACCTCTCGCAAGGTATGCTCGACGTGGCTCGCAAGAAGATTGAAAAGCACAACCTGAACGACGCCATCACTGTGCAGCAAGGCGACTGCCTGGCGCTACCCTTCGACGATGGCAGTTTCAACGCAGTGACCGTAGCTTTCGGAGTGCGCAACTTCGAGCACCTGCTGCAAGGCTACCAGCAGATGTACCGTGTGCTCAAACCTGGTGGAATGCTGTGCGTGATAGAACTTTCCACACCACGCAACCGTGTCATTAAGTGGTTTTATGACCTTTATACTCTCCACATCATACCATGGATGGGAAGCCTCAAGTCGGGCGACCGCAGCGCTTACCGTTACCTGCCACAGAGCATCGCAGCAGTGCCACAAGGAGAAGAAATGCTGGCAATAATGCGCGAAGCAGGATTCAAAAATTGCAAGGTAAAACGCATGACCTTTGGAACTTGCTCAATTTATTCAGGTAATGCTTAACCCCTAAACACACTAGATGTCATAGACATTCCAGATTGACTAGACAATAACGAAAAACGATAACGATATGGCAAAGATTAACACAATTGGCGTATTGACCTCAGGTGGTGATTCTCCTGGCATGAACGCCGCGATTAGAGCGGTGACACGCGCCGCAATTTACAACAAATTTAACGTGAAAGGCATTTACCGCGGATATCGCGGACTAGTTGAGAATGAGATTGTTGATTTCCACGCCGAAGATGTATCAAATATCATCCACCGTGGAGGAACCATTCTGCGCACAGCTCGATGCAAGGAATTCACGACACCCGAAGGCCGGCAAAAGGCCTATGACAACATGCGCAAGCATGGTATCGACGCATTGATAGTAATTGGCGGCGACGGCACTCTCACAGGAGCAAAAGTGTTTGCCAGCGAGTTTGACGTTCCCATCGTGGGCATCCCCGGCACTATCGACAACGACCTCTACGGCACCGACCACACGATTGGCTACGATACAGCTCTCAACACCATCATGTGGTGCGTGGACCGCATTCGCGACACCGCCAACAGCCACGAGCGCCTGTTCTTCATCGAAGTTATGGGACGAGAAGCAAGCTTTCTCGCCCTTTATGGAGCCATCGCTGGTGGAGCCGAGGCTGCAATTATCCCCGAACTTGCCATAGAGCAGGATCAACTCGCGCAGCTCATTGAACACGGTTTCCGCACTACCAAGAAGTCGTCGATAGTTCTTGTCGCCGAGAATCCTGTCACCGGAGGAGCCATGCAGCTTGCCGAGCGAGTGCGTAAAGAGTTTCCTCAGTATGACGTGCGCGTCACCATCCTTGGTCACCTGCAGCGTGGTGGCTCACCCACAGCACAAGACCGCATCTTAGCGTCACGCATGGGAGCTGCTGCGGTCAATGCCCTTCTTGAGGGACAACGCAACGTGATGATTGGTGATGATGACGAAAAAATGGTTTATGTTCCTTTCAGCAAGGCAATAAAGTATGAAAAGACCATCGACCGCGAACTACTCGAAACAATATCACATCTATCAAAATAAGATTAGATGATGTCCGAAAAAGTCTAGTTTCAATCACGTTGACAGTCTTATTCTGACTTATGATTGATTTTTTTAAAAAAAGTTACCTAAAGGTATATTACTTTAGTGTAACTTTTTGTATATTTGCCAAAATGATTTAAAAAATTAAGCTTATGGCACAGAAAAACAGTTTTTGGGCACGTGTGGTAGACCTGTATGTCGATGGGTTCCGCTCAATGACTGTGGGAAAAACCCTGTGGCTCATCATCGCCATCAAGCTATTTGTGTTCTTTGTCATTATCAAAATTCTGTTCTTCCCCAACTTCCTCGCTTCAAAGAGCGACACCGACGACGGAAAGGCGCAATATGTGCGCGAACAAATACTCAACCGAAGATAACAGCAGAGAGCAGAACAACTGACAACTGAAAACTAATAACTAACAACTGATAAATTATGAGTGATTTATTAATGAACGTAGTCGACTGGTCGAGGGCGCAGTTTGCACTCACAGCTTGCTATCACTGGCTATTTGTACCGTTGACATTAGGACTGGGAATAATAATCGGTGTAATGGAGACCATTTATTACCGCACTCGCGACGAGAAATGGCTCGCTACCACCAAGTTTTGGATGACACTCTTTGGTGTGAACTTCGCCATTGGAGTGGCAACTGGTATCATCCTCGAGTTTGAGTTCGGAACCAACTGGTCAAACTATAGCTGGTTTGTGGGCGACATCTTCGGTGCCCCTCTTGCCATAGAGGGCATCCTTGCCTTCTTCATGGAGTCAACGTTCATTGCAGTGATGTTCTTCGGTTGGAAGAAAGTCTCGCCCAAGTTCCACCTAGCTTCAACTTGGCTAACTGCTCTGGGAGCAAGCATCTCGGCACTGTGGATTCTTGTTGCAAACGCTTGGATGCAATATCCCACTGGCTGCACTTTCAATCCAGAGACCATGCGCAACGAGATGACCGACTTCTGGGCTGTGGCTCTATCGCCCATGGCAGTAAACAAGGTGTTCCACACAATCACTAGCGCGTGGGCTCTGAGTGGAGCATTTGTCGTTGGCGTGTGTGGATGGATGATGCTCAAGGGACGCAATCGCGACCACTGCATCAGAAGCCTTAAAGTAGGCGGATGGGTAGGACTAATAGGCATCGTTCTCACCAGCATCAGCGGCGACACTTCGGCTGTGACAGTTGCCAAGCATCAACCCATGAAACTTGCCGCTATGGAAGGTCTTTACGAAGGAGAGCCAGGACAATCGATAGTAGCCTTTGGCATCTTGAATCCCGCCAAGGAGCTGGGCAATGGCGAGAAACCATTCCTCTTCGACATTTCCATTCCCCATGGGCTCGCACTACTCGCAACTCACGACTACAACGGTTTTGTTCCCGGAATCGAGGACATTGTTGAGGGAAAAACACGTGACACCACCAAATTAATGGCCAAGACCATGTCGTTTGAACAACGTCGTGAGCACGGAAAAGCTGCTCAGCATGCTCTTGCCAACTATGGCGATGCGTTGAAATCAAGAGACAGCATTGGCGCACAACAATACCTCAAGGAAATTAAAGACAACTTCCAATATTTGGGATACACCTATCTTGAAGAACCTAAGGACTCGGTGCCAAACGTGCCGCTCACATTCTATTCTTTCCACTTCATGGTAACCATTGGAGGATATCTTGTGTTGTTCTTCATCGTTGTATTGCTGCTGCTCTACAAACCTAAATGGGTGCCTGGACGCAACAAGTTCCAGAAGCTGGGCTATTGGATTGCAATCCTCACAATTCCTCTCGCCTACCTATGCTCAATGAGCGGATGGATAGTTGCCGAGGTGGGACGACAGCCATGGACAATTCAAGACTTAATGCCCAACACTGTCGCCATCAGTGACCTCAGCGCTGGATATGTTCAAACCACATTCTGGATCTTTGCTGTGGTATTCACAGCTTTGCTCATTGCCGATGTGAGCATCATTTGCAAGCAGATTTCCAAGAAATCAAAGACTAATCTTGATGTTGTTGACACAAAAAAATAAGAGGAGGACACTACTATGACACATGAATTTTTGCAAAACTACTGGTGGCTAATAATGTCGGTGCTAGGTGCACTGCTGGTGTTCCTGCTCTTTGTGCAAGGCGGGCAGTCAATGCTCATCACGACTAAATCAAACAAACGACCGCTACTCATCAACTCGCTTGGACGCAAGTGGGAGCTTACATACACCACATTGGTGACATTTGGCGGTGCATTTTTTGCCTCATTTCCGCTTTTCTACAGCACTAGCTTTGGCGGTGCCTATTGGTTGTGGATTTTCATTCTCTTCAGCTTTGTAATACAAGCCATCGCCTATGAATACCGCACTAAACACGGCAACGTCTACGGAACTCGATTCTATGACACTCTGTTATTAATAAATGGTATCGTGGGACCAGTGCTGCTGGGTGTGGCTGTTGCTGGAATGTTCTTTGGAGCCGAATTCACTGTAGCCAAGGGCAAAATCCTGGATGCGTCAATCATCTCACAATGGGGGTCACAACACGGGCTAGAGGCTATCGCCTCGTGGAAGAACCTCCTGTTTGGCTTTATGGTGTTCTTCCTTGCCCGAACACTTGCTTCGCTCTATTTCATCAACAACATCAACGATGAAGAAGTGCAGAAAGACCAGCACAAGCAGTTGCTCGTCAATGCATGCATCTTCGTGGCACTCTTCCTTACCACAGTAGCTGTTATCCTCACCTCGGCAGGAGTAGAGGTTAACGCTAAAGGTATCGCTGCGTGGAAGGACTATAAGTATCTGAATAACTATCTCCACATGTGGTGGGCACTTGTGATACTGCTCATTGGAGTGGCACTGGTGCTTTATGGCATCATCAAGTCTCTTCTCAACAAGACATTCCGTTGTGGCATTTGGGCAGCGGGAATTGGAACAGTTCTCGTGGTGATGACCCTATTCTGGGTTCTTGGTTACAACCACACCGCCTACTATCCCTCGCTACTCGATGTTCAGAGCTCACTCACTCTCGCCAACAGCTCATCGTCAGAGTTCACCCTTCGCACCATGAGCTATGTCTCACTGCTAGTACCATTTGTTGTAGCCTATATTGCATGGGTATGGCGCAAAATGGACAGCACCAAGCTCACCGAGGATGAAATCAATCAAGCTGGTGACGACGAGATTTATTAATCAAAACACATACATTAATTAGAATAGGATATCAATTATGAAAGCTTTTAGGTTTTTAATTGTTGTTTTAGCACTGGTTGTGGCTGGAAGCGGAATGAGCGTTGACGCCAAGAGGCGCAAAACAATCAAACGGGTTACAAAGCCCAAAGTTGTGGAGCCCGCTCCCACCAATTATGAATATGTGACAGTTAGCGAAGACGACCCCATATTTGAAACGGTAAAATATCCACCTGAATACCCCGGCGGCACCGATGGACTCATCAAATTCCTAGCCGACAACATCCAGTATCCCAAAAAAGCCCAGAAAAACAATATTCAAGGCACAGTGGTTCTGGAGTTTGTTGTGGAAAAGAATGGCTCAATAAGCAACGTCAAGGTACTCAAGAGCGTCAGCAAGGAGCTTGATGCCGAGGCTGTGAGGGTTGTCAAGAAAATCACACGCTTCGTGCCAGGCTATAATGAAGACCACGCACCATTGAGAGTGCGCTACACTCTTCCAGTCAAGTTCAAACTCCAATAATCACCATTTAAAAATAAAGAATAATTTAGGAGTTCTAGTAAATCTAGAACTTCTTCTATATTTTCTTCCTAGAGCTGCAACCGTCAATGACAAGAAACACTAATCTGTCGATATGCAAGGGCATCGCCATCATTCTGATGTGCGCAGGCCACACCGAGTGCCCAGGACTTATCATCAATTTCATCTACTTGTTCCACATGCCGCTGTTCTTTATTGCGGCAGGCTACTTCTTCAGCAAGAAATATGAAGAGGACCCTTGGCTATTCTGCAAGAAACGTTTCAAAGGGTTGTATGTGCCATTTGTCAAGTGGGCCTTATTCTTTCTTGTAATCCACAACTTGATGTTCAAGATAGGCATTTTGAACGAAAAGTTTGGTAATTGGGAGAACGGTGTCACTCATCCCTATTCCCTTCACGATTTCTATCAGCGACTGGTTCACATCGTGTTCTCGATGGGCGGCTATGACGAGTTTCTTGCTGGTGCATTCTGGTTCTTCAGAGCATTGCTGGTGGCAAGTATTGTATTCATTATTCTTTACAAACTGCTTCACAACCGCCACAAGTGGCTTAACGACGACGGAACACTCATTGCCATTGCCCTTCTCGCTTTGGGATTCGCAGCTTTCATGGTTGGAAACAATGTGAAAGTCACAACCATTATTCAAGGTGGAATACGTGACACCTGGGGAGTGATGTTCTTTGCTCTGGGCGCATTGTACCGGCGTCATGAGCAACGCATAAGAGAACATTGGCTACTCACCCTGGTCTATGCCGGACTGTTGCTTGGTGGTTGTTTTTGGCATTGTCACGGCTTGATTCTCAACGAAAGCATGAAAGATATAGCCACCATCCCCATCACAGGTTGCATTGGTTTCCTCATGGTTCACTCAATTGCAGGCTGGATCGACAACCACAACAACTGGTTGAAACGCATGCTCATTTATTGCGGCGACAACACGATTTATGTATTTGTATTTCACATTATTTCATTCAAGCTGGTTTCGGCTCTCAAGATAATGTACTATGGCCTTGATTGGGGCCAGATTGGGTGCCACATGGTAATTCACCATAACAGCAAGACCGACCTGTTCTGGATACTTTACACAATTGTGGGCACAGCAGTGCCACTGCTATGGATCTATTTCTATAGAAAAATAAAAGCCAGAATCCTGAACAAGAAACTGGCAACTGAGAATTAAATATATTATTCTGATATCCTTTATCTCATCAACTCCCCTATCGACGTGGTGAGGTTGAACATGAAAGTGGTTGCACCGGTGTGAGGCTGTGCAAACGCCACTCCGAAACCGAAGGCTTTCACTTTCATGCCGCCACCTATAGATATTCCCGACAGGAAATTGCGCTTATAGGTGCTCATGTCGGTACGGGTTTTATAGTTGTAACCGGCAGCGATATAGAACGAACTCGTTGGCGAATATTCCAAGCCAAATACAAGGTGTCGGAACAAGTTGCTGGCAAATTTGTCTTTCTTTACAAGTTCACTCGAAGAGTTGTTCTTGTCGGCAGGTTCGTAATAAGGAAGTTTCCACTTTGTGAGATTAAAGGCCGTAACCGAGATGCGGAAAGGCGAGGAACCCAGCCCCTTGGTAAAACCCACCTGTATGTCCCAGGGCACTTTTTCGCTCTTGTCATTGAATTTCTTCACCTGACCTCCCAAGTTCTTTGCCACCAACGAGAGTGACAGCTCACTGTCCGGGTTATAATAGTTTATACCCAAGTCGGCGGCGATAGCTCCTGCCGAGTAGGTCTCGTAGCTCGAGTGAATGTACTTGAGATTGATACCACCACGCAAGCGGTCGCTGATGTCGTGCGAATAGGTGAGTGTAACAGCCAAGTCGCTAGCGTTGAACGAACCCAGAATTGCTCCGCTCACATCGGTCTGGTCCATTTTTCCGTAGCCGTAGTATTGCACACCAATTCCAAATGCTCCATGCTCACCCACGCCTTGTCCGTAGCGTGCACCCATGAAATTGGTACTACCAATGTAGCGCATATAGTTAAGTCCTACCTGATGGTCAAACTCCTTGCCCAGCAAAGCAGGGTTTTGCTCTACCAGGTTGATGTCATCGTCAATTATAGAAATGTTGTGCCCACCCATCGAGTAGACATGCGACGAAACAGGCACATCAAGAAACTGATAGGCAGTGGTTCCATCTTGAGCGGCGGCCTCCATAGCGCAAACCGTCACGACAAGAAGAGACAGGATATTTATAGTAATGCTACGCATTGTGAAAATCATGTTTATTAAATTATAACGATAAAAATCGCTCATTAGTATTGAAAGGTATTCCTTTAATCACAATTTGTTTAATTTTTTTTACAAGCGGCTATAAAAACGGGCGGTTTTGTAAAAAAAAACAAAACCTTATTAATCATTACCAAAAACGGTTGTCCAAGTTGTTGATTTTTAGAAAATCACAATTATATTTGCAATGAAATTGGCACGAAACTCATGAAAACTGTCCTAAATGTTGACATGAGATTTATAATTCTTTTTATTTCTACTTGAAAAAAATGATGAAGTTTAATCGCTTAACTTTTACTCTTACTTTGATGTTGCTGGCCACTATCGTGGCTAATGCTCAACAGCGGCGTAACGTTACCAGCGGATACAACAAAGTTGTATATGAGTATGAGAGCGTTGACATCAGGCCACAGTTCCCTGGTGGTGAGACAGGCTTGATTAATTTCATCAACGAAACGCGTGAATATCCCTACAATGCCTATCGCGACCACATTCAAGGACGCGTGCTGTGCAGTTTCATAGTGGGAACCGACGGCAAGCTCTTCGACATTCAGGTAATAAGAAGCTCGGGCAACGAATCGCTCGACCGTGAAGCAATGCGCGTAATAAGTAGAATGCCACGATGGAGCGTGGGAAAAGTTAGCAACACCAAGGTTAACGTGAGGTGCGTGCTACCCATTGCTTTCAGACTGTAGAATAACAAAAAACAACAATAAAAGAAGTCGGCAAAACCACAGGTTATTGCCGACTATTTTTTCTTTCCACCGCATCATCACTTTGAGAAGGTGATTATCTTACCATCCTTTAAGCGTGGACTCGGAATGAGTTTCAAATACTGCTTGTAGAGCCACGCCAGCAGGAAGGTGAGAATTATATAGGCGGCAAGCCAGGCATAATCGGTATACATGAGTTCGGATTGACGCCAAAGCACATATTTAAACATGAACATGCGAGGAATCGAGTGCACGACAAATATGAACGACGACATAACACCTATCCATGCAAGAGGTTTCATCACAACACCGGTTCCAGACGAACTATATTTCTGGAAAAGCTTGATAAAAGCCACTGCGCCGGCAACAACCAGCACAGGTGCCCAAAGCCAAGCCTGGAAATTAAGGTTTGCAACGGCCAACAAAGGCAATGACACAACTGCAATCACGGCAAGCGACCAACGAGGCAAACGAGGCATGCCATAACGTGCAACCAGCACTCCAATGGCAAATGGCAACATCGCTACCACGGCATTGTAACGCATGTACTCTATGCGCTTAGTGTGGTGGTCGTTCAATGCCATTACAAGCCATGTCGCAAGAACCAGCAAAAACGGCATGAGCCATCGCCATTGCTTCTTGTCCTTTGTGGTATATATCAGAAGGCGGTATATGACATAAACCTCGACCATCAAGCCAAAGAACCAGTAAGGTCCAGGGACAATAGCCGAACCTGGACTCTCAAAAAGGAAATTGCTTATCATCAACAGCTGCGCCACGGTTTCGTTCCAAGGATGTAGACTAGAATCACAGAACAAGTAAACCAGCGCACACACCACAAATCCTAACACCATGAGCCTGAAAAGCTTAAGCCACTGATATCCCAAGAAGGGAATCACTCCTATCTTTTTAGACCCCTCACGTTCATATTTCATCACAAGCCCAAAGCCGCTCAAAAACAAGAACAGAGGCACACCATAATGACCAAGAAATGAGAAGAACTGAATGGGAGCAAAGGCATCAACACCACTTGTAAAGTAGCTCCACACTCTCTCACCATGTTCAGAGTGAAAAGTGTACTCATTCTCATGAAATCCACCACGCAACCAGTGACAGAAGTTGTGCAAGAAAATGCCCAAAATGGCAAGTCCTCGCAGAACATCACACTGATGCTTGGTGAGTATGTCATTTCCTTTCAATAAATGCATCACTCAAACTTTTAGAAAATTAATGCACGGAAAAACAATTCTTCAATTTACTTAAATAGGCGACAATAAGAAAAACCGCATGGCACTTCGCAACGGGCAGAGTTCCATGCGGTCTTTTTCTCAACAGTCGTCAACTCTTTTTAGTATCGCTTTTCGACGTTTTTTTCTTGCGACTGAATTTCTTTTTCATCTTATATCTCGTGTCGGCAAACATGCCATGGCGTTCTTCATTGTCGCCATAACCATAACCGTAGCCATAACCGTAGCCGTAACCGTAGCCGTAACCATAGCCGTAACCATAGTTTTTCTTATCAACCTTAATGTCGTTGATTAAGATTGTGAGATTCTTATACTTCTTCTCATTGTTACCGCGCTCAAGGTCATACAAGTACTTCTTGTCAATCAAACCGTCACGAATCACATAGACAGTGAGATCTGCATAACGGTTTATGAGCGAGGCATCGGCAATAATACCAAATGGCACAGTATCAAGAATCACATAGTCATACTTCTTGCGAAGCTCTTCAATGAGCTCTTTCAGATGCTCGCCCATGAGCAGACCAGTTGGATTGGGAGGAATAGCACCAAGAGGAATGATATCGAGGTTAGAATGAATAGATCCACTCACTGTTATCGACTCTACGTTGCTTACCTTGCCCGACAAATAGGCGCTCACACCAACATTGGTCTCAGCATCTACATACTCCGAGAAACGTCCCTTGCGCAAGTCTAAGTCGACAACTGCCACCTTTTTGTTGACATGAGCATAGGTCAATGCCAAGTTGATTGCTATAAAGCTCTTTCCCTCACCAGAACGAGTTGAAGTAAGCTGAATAACAACACCCTGACCATCCTTCTTTTCAACAACAAAGTCAAGGTTGGCACGTACAATGCGCAATGCCTCCGAAACGCGGTCAACTGAATCCTCGGTGATGACAATCTCCTTGTCACGCTGGTTGTTGCGTTTAGCTGGAATTTCACCCACAATTGGCAAATTGCAGTTATCTTCCACATCATGGCGATTGTGAATCTTGGTATCAAGCGAGAGTATCCAGTAAATCAAGTAGAAGACTGCGGCTGGAATAAGCAAACCTATCAGTAAACCAATTGCCAAAGCACGAGGAGTGTTAGGAGATATGGGGAACGAACTGCCGCTGGCCTCTTCCACAACCTTTGCATTTGGCTCGGTGATAGCAATTTGAAGAGCATTCTCCTCACGCTTGTTGAGCAGGTAAAGATACAATTGCTCTTTCACGTTTTGCTGACGACCTACCTGAGTGATAGCTTTCTCATGCGATGGCATCTGCTGGCGGCCACTTTGTGCCTGCACTTGTGAGGCTTGGGCCTGTGATGCTTTGGCACTAAGTTGTGACATATAATTGTTTATAGCACGAACGATACCTGCCTTTTGAGTGGCAAGTGTTGCGCTAAGCTCTTTCATAACAGGGTTCTCGTCGCTCGATGTGGCAGCAATCTTCTGATATTTGAGCATTGCATCGTTATACTCTTTTATTTGGCTCTCAATGCCGGCATTGGCAATACCAGTATTGCTGGGGATCAAATCGCGATCTCCGGCCTGGTTGACAGCGTCGCGCACACTCGAGGCAAGACTCAGCTGAAGACTCGCATCTTGCGCATTCTCCTTGAGTTGCATTCCCGACGATGCGTCGGCATAAATCGCGTCGTTGGCGCTTGCCGACTTCAATTGGGCGATGCGGCTGTCCACACCGCTAAGATCTTGAGAGATGCTGTTGATGCGCTCAGCAATAAAGTTCTCGGTGTTGCGGGCCACACGGTTCTTGTCTTCAATTCCATCCTGGTTATAGGCTATAATCAAAGAGTTCAAAATGTCTATACCCATTTCATAGTTGTCCGAAACGAGCGACAAGCGAAGCACATCACTTATCTTGTCGGCTTGCTCTACCTTCAAGTTCGCAATCAGATTTTTAGCAACACTATTGGTGGTTCCCACCTTGGCAATCACAGTGTAGCCCTGATATTGGTTATTGAAAAGGCGTGTCTTGGTCACAGCCACGGGACCATAGGGTGTGCTCACCTTGCTGCCAAAGTTCGCTTTCTTCCAGTTTTTGTTTCCATTTACGCTATATTCAAAACTGTTCTCCCCCTTGATTAGAATCGATATCGAGTAATTGGCTTTGATGTCTTTAAGCGGTGTGATTTGGACAGGAGAATGCTTGTAGGTATTCACGTCACGCAAGTACACACGGCCATAATACATGATATTGAGGCCTAAGTGTTCTACAACACTCTCCATGAGCTTTGTAGACCTGATTTTGTGGGTCTCGTTCGAAAGATCGGTTGTCAGCACTTTCATGCCCAAATCGCCAAAGACTTGCGCCTGGCTACCTTGCTGCTTGCTGGTCTCGGTGGTGAGCATAATCAATGCCGAAGAACTGTAGAGCTTAGGCTCCGACTTTGTCTTGAGCAATGCTATGCATGAGCAAATAATAGCTGAAATCACAAACCAGTACCAGTTGTGAAGGCATGCATTAAAAAACGCTTTTAAAGGAATTGACGAACTAAAGTTCTTTTTCCTTTCGACACTATTGCTGCTTCGGGGCGATTCTTGAATTATCTCTTGCATATTGGAGGGGGATTTTATAGTTGTTGTCGTTTTTTTAGTTTAAACATGCAAAGTTATATATATTTTTCCTTTCAGCAATAATTAAGGTGGAAAAAGTGTGCTTGCGACCTAAAATTAACCCCACATGTTGCTACTTTGAAAAAAAATTACGAAATTTGCAAATTGCTTTACCAAGAAAATTTTTATAAACAAAAATATCATTGACAATGAAAAAATTAATCTTTAGCATTTTTATGGCAATGGCTTGCCTCATGGCTAGTGCTGTGCCAGCGATTCCCACCCCACAAAAGGTGACCCAGCCCAATGGCGAGGAACTCACTGTAATGATTAAGGGTGACGAGTTCTTTCATTACATGACTACAGCCGATGGCTATACCATCGTCAAGAACGACCAAGGCTATTATGCTTATGGCACTCTTGTAAATGACGAAGTAGTGCCCAGTAAGATTATTGCTCGCGATGCCGATAAACGTTCGACCTCGGACGCAGCTTGGCTCCAAGCCACTGGCAAAAACCTGAAATCGGCAAGCAGGATTGCTGCTGGTATCAAGGCACGCGCCCAACGCGATGCTTTGCCTCATCTCAACACTATCAACTACAACAACTTCCATGGTCTCGTGATTCTTGTTGAGTTCAACGACTCACATTTCACCCGCGGCGATGTGCAGACCTTCTATGACAACATGATTAACCAGGAGAACTATACTGGTTACACTAACGAGGACGGTTCAGCCAACCCTTATGGCAACTGCACAGGTAGTGTGCGTGACTATTTCAACGACAACAGCAACGGCATCTTCACGCCACAATTCGACATTGCAGGTCCTTTCGAAGTTCCCTATTCAGTTGAGCAGGGAGATCAATATGCCTACAACATTTTCCAAAGCGCTATTCAGAAAGCTAACCCAACAGTCGACTTCAGTCAGTATGACCTCGACAACAATGGTGCTGTAGACTTGGTTTATTTCATCTATGCCGACACCCCTTCAAGTAGCGACCCAGACCACCCCAATCACATCTGGCCTCACCGTTCAAGCATGTATTCTTATGTGAAATATGACGGCAAGTACATTCGCGATTATGCATGCTCGGCCGAGTACATCTATGGTAAGAGCAGCGGCATTTTTGACGGCATCGGTACCATCTGCCACGAGTTTAGCCATGTGCTAGGTTTGCCAGACCTCTATGACACCAACGAGAATGACGACGCTACCAACGGTAAAGCACAACATCCTGGTGAGTGGGACCTCATGGCTGGCGGCAACTACCAAAACAACGCACGCACTCCAGTGGCCTACAGTCTCTATGACCGCTACGCTACTGGCTTTGCCAACTATCAGATAATCAAATCAGAGGGTGAATATACTCTCAACCCCACAAGTACTACTGGCGAGGGCTTTATTCTCAAAACTCCTACCAACAAGGAAATCTTCCTCATCGACAACCGTCAGAAAACTACCAAGTGGGATGCCTATGCTCCAGGTCATGGAATGACCATCGCCCGTATGGACTCAACCAGCAGCAGCGTGTGGAACAACAATGCTCCCAATGGTAACGCCAATCGACTCTATTATGAGTTGCTGCGTGCAGGAGGATCTACCGATTTCCAGTCACCAACCGACCCATTCCCTGGCACTCGTGGTGTGGCAATGATTACCAACGAAACTCAACCTAACCTGATGGCATGGGGCAACAAGCCTAATCAATACGTTCTTTATAACATCCACGAGGAAGGTGATGTGGTTAAATTCAATGTTAAACTTGACGGTACCTTCATCACAGCAGTTGAGGACTTTGAGCCAATGACTCCAAAAACCTCAAATAACGGATCAATAAGCGATGAAGGCACTCTGGCCACATGGACTCTTGCTAAAGCATGGCCAGCAACTCCTGCCGACGCATCTTCGGGGCATGGCAATATTTCGGTGGCAATGAAGAAGCCTAGTACTGTGACAATGACTAGCGACGTGGCCTACGACACCTATATGATTGCGTTTGACTTCTATAACACAACCAATATAAACGCCAACCTGCAGCTCATGATGTCGACCGACAAGGGTCAGACATGGGTAGCCCAGCCAAACGCTATTGGCAATACTACAGTGGTTGCCGGACCAAAGATGAAGAGCACCCTTTGCTTCCCCATCACTGTTCAGGTTCCTGCACGCTACCGTGTGGCATGCACCTCGGGTTCTACCAGCTTGGCGGGTTATCTCGATGACTTCACTATCTACCACAATGGTGGGCTTACTCCTGTCGTTGTTGTTCCTGGCGACGTGAATGGCGACGGAACCGTGACATCGGCCGATATTACAGTTCTCTACAACTACTTGCTTAACAATGACAGCAGCGCTATCGTCAACGGCGACCAAGATGGTGACGGAAACATCACTGCTGCCGACATTACAGCAATCTACAACATCATTCTGGGTAATTAAGTGCTATAAACTGTGCCCTATAATTGACGAAAGTTCATTTTCATTATTTTATAGGGCACAGTTATATCATACAATAATTGCATAAAGCATGGACCAGAGTGTATTGCCCCAAGCGGCATTATACCTTATTCCTGTGCAGCTCAGCGATGTTGAGCTACATGCGGTGTTGCCGCAAGCCAATATTCTTTTAGTCTCACACATCAAGCATTTCATTGTCGAGAACGTGCGTTCGGCGCGACGATTCCTCAAGAAGTGCGATAGGACTATTGATATTGACTCGCTAACTTTTTACGAGCTCAACCGCCACACCAAGCCTCAAGACTTGCCTCCTATGCTCAAACCGCTCATTGCCGGGCAACCTATGGGAGTGATAAGTGAAGCTGGATGTCCGGCTGTCGCCGATCCTGGCGCCGACATTGTGGCAATTGCACAACAAAAAGGGTTGAAAGTGATACCACTGGTAGGGCCATCGAGCATAATAATGGGACTCATGGGCTCTGGTTTCAACGGGCAGAGCTTCGCCTTTGTGGGATATCTGCCCATCGATGCAGCGCAACGTTCTCGCAAATTCAAGGAAATGGAGCAACGCATAATGCGAGAAAACCAGACTCAAATCTTCATCGAGACGCCCTACCGCAACAATGCACTCGCTGCCGAAATTTGCAAGTCCATGCCACAGCACATCAAGCTATGTATAGCCACCGACATTACTGGTCCAAACGAGCGCATCGTCACTCGAGGCGTGAAGCAGTGGCTAAACCATCTCCCCGACTTGAACAAGGTCCCAACTATTTTCTTGCTGTATAAGTAAAGCGTCTGGGGAAGAGAGGAGAGAGGGAAAATTGTCCCCGCTCCACTTTATTTTGAAAATGAGTAAAAACAATGATAAGTATCGCCAGCAGAGGCTGGGCGATAACCGGTGGATTAACAAATATGCCATCGGGGAATTAGATTTCAATTATGACAAAACCCACGAAGGTAAGCGATATCCAAGCCAGCAGGAATGGACAGAGTTCAACTTTGTGAGTTTCGGAAGCGGCAGCAGTGGAAACTGCGCGTTTCTGGGCAATCAGAACGGAGGGGTGCTAATCGATGCCGGTATCGACCCCGAGCATGTGTATCATGACTTGAAGAATAACGGCATCAACATCGCCAATGTGAAAGGCATCTTGCTAACACATGATCATGCCGACCACATTCGTTATGCCTACAAGATTGTGCGTGAGAACAAGCACATGCGCATCTATTGCACTCCAAGGCTTATGGGTGGACTGCTAAGGCACCACAACGTGTCGAGGCGCATCAAGGACTACCAAGTGAGCATCTTCAAGGAGATTCCGTTCTTCCTCGCAGGGATGAAAATCACTGCATTCGACACGTCGCACGACGCTATCGACAACATGGGATTTTGCTTTGAGGCTGGTGGCAAATATTTTGTCATTGGCACCGATATGGGCGTCATCACCGAGAGAGCGCAGCACTACATGAGTTTAGCCAACTATCTCATGATAGAGTCAAACTACGACCTCGACATGCTCACATCAGGACGATACCCCGAGTATCTGAAAGCAAGGGTAAAAAGTGAGAAAGGACACCTCGACAACAAGGTCGCTGCGCAGTTTGTGGCGTCTCACCTGCACGACAACCTCAAGTGGGTGTTCCTGTGCCACTTGAGCAACGACAACAATAAGCCCGAGATAGCCGTGAAGGAGATGTCTGACGCTATAGCTCAGGCAGGAAAAAGCGTGGGCGACGGCAGCTTCACCCCCATAGAGCGGGAAAAGGACATCCAGGTCTATGCCTTGCCGCGATACGACACCAGCACTTGGTTTGTGCTTAATGACTAAAGTATTCAAAACGGTTATTGACCTGAACACTAATGGCCGCAAAAGATTAAACTTTACTTTATTTATTGAGTCAAAGCATTATAACTAAAGAATACTCGTTTTAATATTAAATGATTTTTACTATGAAGAAGTTATTATTCATCGCCACCATCGTGGCATTAATCATGGGCACTTCGGTTAATATCGACGCTAAAAGAAAAGTAAGAAAAAAACAACAGAACGTGCCTACCAAGACTCAACAGACTACTACCAAGGCTCAACAGAATGTGGCAGTCGAAGTTCCTGGTTCCGACCAAAGGCTTTACACACAGCCAGGTGCTCAGAGGCTTGAGAATGGTGACGTGTCCGACCTCGAAATGGCTCGCATACAGCTGTTTTACGGACAATATGTATTTCCCGGCACTGTAGCCAACAAGAGTTACTTCCCCTATGTGAAGACTTTCTTCACACAGGAGGCTCTCGACATGCTTAAAGGCGCTGACGGGGAAATCAATTGGGACCCAATCTTTGGCAAAACTGACGGTGGAGCAGGATTCACTCCCGCTTACCAAATACAGAACTTGGGCAACGGCATCTATGTTGTGGAAGAAGGTAAGAGCAAGTGCTACTTCGAGGTGAAAGGTACCGACGGTAACTACAAGATTACCAAAGTTAGCACAACTCCACTCAACTAACCCACTGTCCACATATAAGAAAAGCTCCTGACCAAGCAAGGCCAGGAGTTTTTTTACTTTTCAGAGGACAAACTGTGGAACACTAAACACCAGCCACTCCCACTCCAAACAAAGCGTAGTCATAGATAACTGGGTCGCTGGGGCGGAACTGGCGCAGAAGTGACGTTAGCTCGAGCACAGTCTTCTTGTCGTTGGCACGGCGTGTTATCATGCCTAACGCCCTAGCAGTGTTGCCCACATGCACATCAAGCGGGATGAACAGTTGCGACGGCTTAATGGCGTTCCACACGCCCATGTCTACGATACCGTCATCACGCACAAGCCAACGCAAGGCCATATTGATGCGCTTCAAGGCAGTGTTGTTGAGATTGGTGGGCAAACACCGTGAGTCAAAGTTCCCTCCATTGGCTTCGGCCATCTCGCCTTGCATGAGTTCCACGAGCCGCCATGACGGCTCATCACTGTCACCCACATGGTGAGCTACCGCAAAATCGTTAAGCGAGTCGTGCTTGTCATAAATGCGTTTCAGTCCTCGCAGCATATACTTGAAATTGCGTGCGAAGAAAGTGCGATGCAGGTTCAGCTCATCGGGCAAGTCTTCATAGGCCTCTTCATCGACCCATGCTGCAGGATCATTCTCCATCAGGTCGAGCATCTTTTGGCAGTTGTTGCAAATCATCTTGCGGTTGCCCCAGGCTATGGTTGCCGAGAGCAACGACACAATCTCGATGTCGCGCAAAGCTGAAAAACGCCTTGGAAATTGCACCGGATCGTGGGCAATGAAGTCCACACTGTTGATTCTAGCCGCCTCGCGGTCCAAAAACTCCTTGAGGCTGTCAAAGTCTAAACCTTTTTCCATAACCATTACCAAGCTATATAATCGTAGTCCTTGAAACTTGTGTCGTTGTTTAGCAACTCGTTGTAGTAATCGGTAAAATAAGGCTTGAGACTCTCGTTCGACACATATACCTCATACAAACCTGTGCCATCGTTTGCTATCGTTCCATCGCCCATATAAAATATCACACTCTTGCTTCCGAGCAGGAATTCCTGAGGCAGGAACTTGATTTCATGAATGGTCTTGTTCTTCTTTATAGTCTTAAGGTGTTCAATGCCTTGATTGACGAGAGCCAGAATATCTTCGCTATGGCTCAGGTCAAAAATGTCTTCCATATTCAACACCTTGTTGTGCATGCGGTCATAGTGAACCACCTTCATCTCACGATGACTCGACAAGCCGTCATAATGTTCTATCAAAACCTCCATTTCAAGTAAATAGGCAGTACCCACCTTTGGGAACACACGATAAGTGTCCTTGCTGTGATGAGGACCTTCAATTTCATCAATATATTCCAGAGGTGTATATCGACTTGAATTTCTCACAAAGCGAGGATGGAGCAATAGCTTGTCAATACATTCCTGAACACTGCTATAACTTGTGCCTGTGAGTTTCTTCATCAACGCATGATCCAAGTCGCTAAGACTTTCGCTCTTGTTTATCAACTTGGGCCACACAAATTTCAGCTTTATAGACGATAGCATGCCCTTTTCCTGATCGACAGCCATAATCTTGTCTTGAGAAACAAATGAAGACATTTTCACAATGGTGTCAAACCGGTCTTCATTGATTACCGAAGGTATAGTATCGGCAATCTGAACAACCCTTTCCTCATTGCCAATAGAAAAATCAAGCGGACTCTTACCATCGCGGTTAGAGCTGCCCACAAAGTAGATGAAAAAGGCGGCAAGGTCCAGAAAAATCAATAGACCGATAATTATGAATAACGTGCGTTTTGACATTAACTGAAAGTATTATTGATTTGAGGTTTTTGCTTCGATATAGTTCTTCACTTGGTTCATAAGCCAGCGAGGGGTTGACGTGGCGCCGCATATTCCTATGCTCTGCTTGCCATTAAGCCACGACTCCTCTATCTCGCTCTCGTTGCTTATCATGTAGCTATTAGGGTTGGCATCATGGCACTGAGCAAAAAGAATCTTGCCGTTACTTGACTTGCTGCCGCACACAAACAGCACCAACTCGTGATGACTTGCAAACTCCCTGATTTGAGGTATGCGGTTCGCTACTGAACGGCAAATCGTGTCATAGCTCTTGAACTCCACGTCGGGACCAATTCTGCGTTTTATCTCCTCGACTATTGTCTTGAAACCCTGCAACGACTTGGTGGTCTGAGAATAGAGATAAATGTCGCGGTTGAAGTCTATCTTCTCTATCTCGGCAAGACTCTCAATCACAAGCGCACTGCCCTGGGTTTGCCCCACAAGGCCGTTAACCTCGGCATGTCCTCGCTTGCCATAGATGACAATTTGAGGCATGTGGGCGCTGTCACCTGTCTCGTTATAACAGGCATTGATGCGGCGCTGGAGCTGCAACACAACCGGGCAGGTGGCATCGATAATCTCGATATTGTTGGCCTTAGCTATGGCATAGGTCTCGGGAGGCTCACCATGAGCTCTGAGCAGCACCTTCACGTCGTGAAGCTCGCGTAGCTGGTCATGAGTAATTGTAGTCAGACCTTTATGCTCCAATCGCTCGACCTCGTTGCTGTTGTGCACAATGTCGCCCAGGCAGTAGAGGTGTCCGCTCTTGTTGAGCTCCTCCTCAGCCTTGCGTATTGCTGTGGTCACACCAAAGCAAAATCCTGAACCTGCCTCAATCTCTATTATCATTTTTTTACTGTTTAGTGTTTAGAGTTTAGTGTTTAGAGTTTAGTGAATTAGAGGGTATGAATTTTTGCTTCATAGCTTCTACGTAAACCACTTATTAAACGAGATGTCTCAAAGACAAAAGGTTTGATCTGTTCTAAATCGTCATCAGCTATATAATTCAGCTCTACTGCAATCAGTAATTGGCAATATACTTCCATTAATGAACCGTATGCGATTTCAAGAAAATGGATTTTTTCCTTATAGGATATACGACCAGAACCTTCTGCGATATTAGAAGGCACTGAGATTACTCCTCTTCGCATTTGACTACAAAGATCAAATCTTTCATGGCTTGGGAATTTCGCTAAGAGTTGATAAACTAAAATCGTCAATTCCTTTGCTTTCTTCCAAGCATCAAGATTCTCAAATTGATATGTTTCTCTCATATCTTAACCAAGAGTTAATACTTATCGTTTGAACAAAGACATATGCAAACCTCCTCTAAACACTAACCCCTAAACTCTAAACTCAACCGTTTATGCGCTGCAGATACTGCTTGTAGAGCCACTCATCTTGCTCCTCAATGGTGAGATTAGAATTGTCAAGTAGTAATGCATCCTCGGCTTGACGCAGTGGACTCTCCTTGCGGGTGGTGTCGATGCGGTCACGCTCTTGAACGTTGGCAAGCACTTCTTCAAAGGTTGTGGTGGTGTCGCCCTTGCTCTGCAACTCCTTGAAACGTCGCTCGGCACGCACTTGGGCCGATGCTGTGATAAACACTTTGAGCTCGGCATTGGGGAATACCACAGTGCCTATGTCACGTCCATCCATCACTATGCCCTTGTGCTCTCCCATAGCCTGCTGCTGAGCAACCATTGCTCGACGCACAAAGCCTATCGCCGACACAAGGCTCACCTTGTTGCTCACCTCCATGCCGCGAATCTCCTGCTCCACGTTCTTGCCGTTGAGCCATGTCTCGCTCTTGCCCTCGGCACCCACCTTGAAGGTGATTTCTATCTTGTGCATGTGACGGCGCAGGCGTGGCTTATTCACCTCATCGCCTTTTATCATCTCGTGCTCAAGGCAGTAGAGCGTAACAGCGCGATACATGGCGCCTGTGTCAATGTAGGCATAACCTATTCGCTTGGCAAGCGATTTTGCCATCGTGCTCTTGCCGCACGACGAGTGACCATCAATTGCAATAGTTATCAGTTTCTTTTTCATTTTACCTAAAAAATTAAAGTTGCTTTTCAACCACAAAGATAGATACATTTTTTTTAGTAAACAAGAAACACAATACTTTGCTCTCAACATTTTATCGTCATTCCGTTCTTTAATTCCTGATTTTTAACACTAATCGGTTGCTTTGGTTTAAACCATTAAGCAGTTTCGGGGTCATAATAATGCTCGAAATATCTAAAATTGTGTCTTTTAGACGATATTTTTCATTTGTTTGTCTATTATTTTTGGCACATTTTTTGATATTTACTAATTTAGCGCCCGAAATCATTAACGTATTATTTGAACATTAAATAATTAAATAAAGTTTGTTATGAAAAAGACTATTATCGCAGCCATGAGTGCTGCACTCATTTTGATGAGCAGCTGCCAGTCGGCAAGCCAATTCTACGGCGTAGCAACAGGTGCTTCGGTTGGAGGTATGTTTGGCTCGGCTATAGGCAGCATCTCAGGTGGATGGAGAGGCAGCAACGTGGGAAGGCTTGCTGGTATGGCTATTGGCGGAGCTATTGGTGCAGCAGCCACAGCACCCAAGGCCAACAAGGAGAGCCGCACTAGCGACTACTACAACGGATATGACTATAACGACTATCAGCAGAACAATTCCTACAGCCCATATGCAAGCATATATGTCGAGAACATCCGTCTTGTAGAAAGCACACAGAACAACTGCATCGATGCCGAGGAGCACGCTAAGCTCATCTTCGACGTGCGCAACACAGGCAATGACTATGTATACGACATCGCACCTGTTATTACAGTCTCGGGCACTAAGCAAATCTACCTCTCCCCCACTGCTATCATCAGTGAACTGGGACCGGGCAAGGCCGTGCGTTATCAAGCCGAGGTTGTGGCAACCAACAAGCTCAAGAACGGCGTTGCCGACTTCAACATCAGCTTCTCCAACGGCGACCAGCTCTACACTGTGAGCTCATTCCAAATCGCCACAAGAGGCAGATAAAAACATTAGTTGTTAAAACACAACACACCCGAGTCGCAAAACGGCTCGGGTGTGTTTTTATCCCTAATAGTCTTCTATTGAAGTTAGTCGCGCAGGATGGGCATTGTCATGCAGCGGGCGCCACCGCCGGCGCGGGGAAGTTCGCTGCCTGGGAAAGCTGCCACAAACTTCTCATAGTCGTTCATGTTGACCTTGCCGCTGACGATGTCCTCGGCATTGAGCACGGCAAAGCCTGCCTTGTCGAGCGCTTCGATAGTGTGGGTGTTGCGGCGATAACCCAATATCTTGCCGTCACCCAGCGAGAAGAAGTTGGCACCGCTGTGCCACTGCTCGCGAAGTTGTGTCCATGGGTCGCTGCCACCGCCAATCACTGGTTCTATCTCCCATCCAAGACTATTGAGCGCATCAACAATATTGGGCGCGCTCTTATAGCTTATCTTGCCGTGATCGATAGTAATAACAGTTGTATCTTTACCGGCAAAGAGTCCTTTCTTAGTCAGCATTGGCTCAAACGCCATGCACTGATGCTTGCCCAGGAAGGTGAACACCATGTCGAGATGTATGAACGACTCGGGCTCCTTGGGCAGTTCCTGTGCTACGATAGTAAAGTGGTCACGCTCGCGTGCGAAGGTCTGAGCAAGATACTCAATACCCTTGCGGTTGGTGCGTATGCCCTGGCCAATGCAAAGCATGTCGGGGCTTGCAATCTGCACGTCGCCGCCCTCGGTGCGGGCATAGGGGTTCCAAGCCATGGCATTGAGAGTGTCGACACCGAAGAAATGTTTGAAGATAGCCTCATAGATGAGCGACTCGCGCTCACGCACCTCAAAGCTCATCGAATTGATTAGCACGCGGTTATACACTGTCGACGAAGCGTCGCGAGTGAAGAACAAGTTATAAAGAGGCTTGAGCAGGTAACGATGCTCGCTCACACCATCCCACTTAGGGTCTTCGCAACCCTCTATGAGCACCTGGGCAAGCTTCTTGGGGTCGTTGCCTGCTATCTCGTCAATTACTCTAGCAGTTTTTTGATTGCATCCCTTAAGGCTGTCGGCAAGAAGTTTTGTCCTGACCGCCTCATCCTTAAGTAGTTCTTCTAGGATATCTTGAACATAATATACCTGTGTCCAACGCTCGAGCACACCGCTGAAGTTGCGGTATTCCTCGTCAACGATGGGCTTGTTGAGGATGTCACTATAGAGAGCGGCATTGGCATTAAGTGGTGTCATGCGTTCAATCTCCACACCGGGGCGATGCAGCAGCACAGCCCTGAGCCTGCCGGTCTCGGAGCTAACATTTACCTCACAAGGTTTTAGTTGTTTCTTGTCCATAAATAATATCTCACCCTACCTTCCGCAACCGCTATTAATCGTAGCGGTTGCGGAACAGGGATTGAATTAGTCGTTTTATAGAAATGTGATTATTTCATATAGGTGTAGCGGTAGTCGGTGGGCGATACCAAAGTCTCCTTAATCACGCGTGGGATAATCCAGCGGATGAGGTTGAACTCGCCACCTGCCTTGTCGTTGGTACCGCTGGCGCGTGCACCACCGAAGGGCTGCATACCTACCACAGCGCCTGTTGGCTTGTCGTTGATGTAGAAGTTACCGGCTGTGTAGCGCAGAGCGTCGGTAATCTTCTCAACAGCCATGCGGCAACGTCCAAATACTGCACCGGTCAAGCCATAAGGAGATGTCTCGTCACACTCTTTAACCACTTCTTCCCACTTCTCATCGTCATAGGGGTAAACAGTGAGCACTGGAGCGAAGATTTCCTCCTCCATCGACTTGAAGTGAGGATTGCTGGTCTCGATGATAGTTGGCTCTACAAACCAGCCCTTGCTGCAGTCGCAATTACCACCCATCACAATCTTGGCATCCTTAGCCTCCTTAGCGAAGTCGATGTAAGATTTAGCTTTGTCAAACGAAGCCTTGTCTATAACAGCGTTGATGAAGTTGCTTGGATCCATCACGTCGCCCATCTTAACCTCGGCTGCCATAGCCTTCATGTCGGCAAGAACGCCAGCCCACAGGCTCTTAGGAATGTACATGCGAGATGCTGCCGAGCACTTCTGGCCCTGGAACTCATAAGCTCCGCAGAAGGCAGCAGTGGCAACAGCCTTAGGATCGGCACTTGGGTGAACGAAGATGAAGTCCTTACCGCCAGTCTCGCCAACGAGGCGTGGATAAGAGATGTACTTGTCAACATTCATGCTCGCCTGTTTCCACAGCGACTTGAAGGTTGCAGTGCTACCAGTGAAGTGGATTCCTGAGAAGTACTTCGACTCGGTTGCCACCTCGCCAATGAGGGCACCGCTACCAGGCAGGAAGTTGATTACGCCGTCGGGCAAACCAGCCTCTTTGTAAAGCTGCATCAGGTAGTAGTTGCTCAGCAAAGCGGTGGTTGATGGCTTCCACAGCGCCACGTTACCCATGAGAACAGGAGTCATGCACAGGTTGCTAGCGATAGAAGTGAAGTTAAATGGAGTCACAGCCAGGATAAAGCCCTCGAGTGGGCGATACTCGGTGTGGTTGAGTTGTGCCACGCCGTCCTTGGGCTGCATGGCATATATCTTAGATGCATAGTGCACATTGTAACGGAAGAAGTCGATAGTCTCGCAAGCCGAGTCAATCTCGGCCTGGAAGAAGTTCTTGCTCTGGCCAAGCATGGTGGCGGCGTTCATGATGGGGCGATACTTGGTGGCAAGCAGCTCAGCCATCTTCATCACGATAGCAGCGCGGGTGGTCCAGGGAGTGCAGCTCCACTCTTTCCAAGCCTTCATGGCAGCATCAATGGCCATCTCAACCTCTTTCTTGCCTACCTTGTGGTAACGGGCAATCACGTGCTTGTGGTCGTGGGGGCAGGTAACCTCGCCCATATCGCCAGTGCGGATTTCTTTACCGCCAATGATAATGGGGATTTCAACCACCAGCTTGCTCTGGCGCTCAAGTTCTTTCTCTAATGCTACACGCTCGGGTGATCCAGGCATATAAGCCTTTACTGGCTCATTGGCTGGAAGTGGAAAATTAATAATTGAATTGTTCATGATTAGTTTTGTTAATATTTTATAGATAGATAAGTTCCTGTAATGGTTGTGCGTGCAAAGTTACAAATTATTACTCAAAACGCCAAAACAAACCACCACAAATCTCACCACGAGATTTGCGTAATTTAGAGAGGCCAGATTTAGTCGGACCACGTCGGACTGAGTCAAACAAAGTCTGACTGTGTGTTTTTAGATATTTTTATTACCACAAATCTTGGCTTTAGATATTATTAGTGAAAATTAGTGGTTAAAAACGTTCTTTTGTTGAGGTAAAATGCTTACCTTTGCGGCAAATTTCAAAATACACATTTTATTAACAATAAAACAATTTAAAACTATGCCAAGAAGTTTATCAGGAAGAAATTTCTTGAAGTTGTTAGACTTCACCACTGAGGAAATCCAGTATTTACTTGAACTCGCTAAGGATTTCAAGCGTCTGAAAAGAACAAACACCCCTCACAAGTACTTAACCGGTAAGAACATCGTTCTCTTGTTTGAGAAGACTTCTACCCGCACTCGCTGCTCGTTTGAGGTAGCAGGTAACGACCTGGGTATGGGCGTTACTTATCTTGACCCAGCTTCATCGCAGATGGGTAACAAGGAGTCGCTCGAGGACACCGCCAAGGTGCTTGGCCGCATGTTCGACGGTATTGAGTATCGCGGTTTTGACCAGGACATCGTTGAAGACCTTGGCCGCTATGCTGGTATTCCCGTGTGGAATGGTCTTACCACCGAGTTCCACCCCACCCAGATGCTCGCCGACGTTCTCACCATCGAGGAGAACTTTGGTCGCTACAAAGGCCTGAAGATGGTCTTCATGGGTGATGCCCGCAACAATGTTGCCAACTCGCTGATGGTTGTTTCGGCTAAGCTTGGTATCAACTTCGTTGCTTGCGGTCCTAAGGACAACATGCCCGACGAGAAGCTCGTTGCCACTTGCCGCGAGATTGCCAAGGAGAACGGATGCACTATCACTCTCACCGACGACGTTAAGAAGGGTACCAAGGGTGCCGACGTTATCTACACCGACATTTGGGTATCGATGGGTGAGCCCGCCGAGTTGTGGGAGAAACGCATCAAGCTGTTGAGCCCCTATCAGGTGAACGACGAGGTTATGGCCAACGCTAACCCCGAGGCTATCTTCCTGCACTGCCTGCCTTCGTTCCACGACCTCGAGACTTCGGTTGGCCGTGAGATTTACGAGAAATTCGGCTTGAAGGAGATGGAAGTTACCGACAAGGTATTCCGCAGCCCACAATCTAAGGTATTTGACGAGGCCGAGAACCGTATGCACACCATCAAAGCTGTGATGTACGCAACTCTGAAATAATAAGAACAGACATTAGTTTTCAGACATCAGACACGAGACTTCTGACTTCTGATGTCTGATTTCTCACATCTGATTTCTGACATCACCAAAAAATTATGAGTAAAAGATTGGTTATAGCTCTGGGCGGCAACGCCCTGGGCAAAACTCCTCAAGAACAACTTGAACTGGTTAAAGGCACTGCCTCGACCATCGTCGACCTCGTTGAGGAAGGATATGACGTAGTGATTGGCCACGGTAATGGTCCACAGGTGGGTATGGTGAACCTCGCGTTTGAGTACAGCGCCAACAATGGCGGCGGCACTCCCGCGATGCCTTTCCCAGAGTGTGGTGCTATGACACAAGGCTACATCGGCTATCATCTGCAGCAGGCTGTAGAGCGCGAGCTCGCACGCCGCGGCATCAACAAGCCCTGTGCAGCAGTTGTTACCCAAGTGGTTGTTGACAAAAACGACAGCGCTTTCCAGAACCCCACCAAGCCCGTGGGAATGTTCTACAGCAAGGAAGACGCCGACCGCATCGTGGCCGAAACTGGCTACACCTTTGTTGAGGATGCAGGACGTGGCTACCGCCGCGTAGTGCCCTCGCCCATACCCGTGAAGATTGTGGAGCTCCCAGTTGTTGAGCAACTCGTGGGCCTGCACAGCGTGGTTATCACCGTGGGCGGTGGCGGCATCCCCGTGATGGAAAAAGGTCCTGGCGACTATGAGGGCGTAGCAGCAGTTATCGACAAGGACCGCGCAAGCGCCAAGCTCGCGCTCGACCTCAACGCCGACATGCTCGTTATCCTCACCGCTGTTGAGAAGGTTTCAATCAATTTCAACAAGCCCGACCAGAAGGATCTCGACCGCATGACAATCGCCGAGGCACGCCAGTACATCGCCGAAGGTCACTTCGCTCCTGGCAGCATGCTCCCCAAGGTGGAGTCTTGCATCAGCTTTGTGGAGAACACCACCGGCGGCACTGCCCTCATCACCTCGCTCGACAAAGCCCGCGAGGCACTCAAGGGCAACACTGGTACCCTTCTCGTGAAATAACCGAACAACAAATACTATTTTGCAGGAGAGGTTTTTCAGCCTCTCCTGTTTTTTATAGTTCCCGTGTGGGACAGTTTTTAAAAAATAATTGTTGTTCCTGTTTTCCGCATTGTTCTTTATTTAAAAAAATATTACTTGACAATCAGCTA
>JAFSPZ010000067.1 GCA_017451225.1 Muribaculaceae bacterium
CTTGCTTTCAGGCGTTATCATCATTCCTTCTTGGAAATACCTTCTGTTGCCGATGGCAATGTCGTGCAGGCACATGTGCATTCTCATACTCCCGACAATCCATATATCACTCCCACCGATATTTGCAACATGATGCTCTATGGTCGTGACCTCTATGGCCTAAACACCTATTATGTACTGTCCACAGCTTTCAAGAAAGACGTTATACAGATTTTTAATGCTGCAAATCTCAATATGACAATAATGGAGTATGACGAATTTAAGTCATTAATGGATAAAATCAACAACCATAATTGAGGTCACAACAGATACAAGTTTAATAATCAGATAATAATCACAGAGTTATTAGCGTTGATAGTATATAGTAACGACCTAAAACAAAAATAATATGAAAAAGATTCTTTTGATATTTGCTTTAATGGCGCTGGCATTAACCGCCAGTGCTCAGTCACTTGATAAGCCAAATCTCAAGTGGGGCAATCCCACTCAGGAGGAGATGAGCATGACTAGCTACTCTCCCGACCCTGAGGCCGAGGCGGTTGTGTTGTGCAAAACCACCTCACAACGCTACGACATTGTGGCCGGAGACTTTAAACTGTATTACCAAGTGAAGTGTCGTATCAAGATTTTGAAGAATGAAGGGAAAGATCAAGCCAACATTGCCATTCCTTACTATTATAATGGCAACAAACTTGGCAGCCGCGAGGAGATTGAGAGCTTCAAGGGCACGTCATTCAACCTAGTTAACGGCAAAGTCGTGAAAGATAAGGTGTCGAAGGACATGATAACTCATGAAGACATCAGCAAGACGCGTCGAGTGATGAAAGTGACGTTTCCTAAGGTGGAAGCGGGGACTGTGATAGAATATGAGTACACTATCAACAGCGACTTTTATTTTAATGTGCGTGACTGGGTTGTGCAGAGTTCCATTCCTGTTGCCTACACAAGTTATGAAATCACTGTTCCTGAGTGGTTCCGGCAAAGCTTGAACATGACAGGGCGCTATAATCTTGACGTTAACAAGAAAACAGTGAACATGACTTTCCATGAGGGAACCAGGTCCATAACATGCAATGGCGAGCGATATGAGTTTCAAGGCAAGAATTTGCCTGCATTAAAGAAGGAACCATTCGTTTTCAATCCCCTGGTCTATGGCCAAAAGGTGGCTGTTGAGATAGTGGGTGTCGCTATCCCTGGTGTTGCCTATAAGAGTTTTGCTATCAATTGGGATGATATAGACAAGCAACTGCTCAATGACGATGACTTCGGTGATGTGATGAAGAAGAATCCTCTCAAGAAAGAGATGCAGGAGGCTGGCATATATGACATGACCGACCGCGCTGAGAAAATAAACGCCATCATCAAACTGTTGAGGTCACGCGTGAAATGGAATGAGAAATTTTCTCTTTCAGGAAGTTCGCCATCTAAAGCATTAAAAGAAGGCTCGGCAAGCAATACTACTCTCAACTTGATGCTCACGGCAATGCTCAATGATGCTGGCATTGAAGCCCATCCCGCAGTGCTGTGTACACGTGACGAGGGACCTTTCACGCCAACACGTCCTAGTATGGAGACACTATCGACAACAGTCGTTGTCATTCCCAACGGGCAGAACTTTGACTGCGTTGACTGCTCAATAGAGCACAGCGGCATAAATGTGCTCAATCCCCTAATGGTGGTCAACAATGCTCGCATCGTTCACCCCAAGATTCACGACTGGTGGATTGACTTGACAACCAAGAGCATCGCCTCATCGCGTTCTGTGATTACTGCCAGCATTGACGAGAACGGCTTGGTGACTGCGACACGCAAAAGCGTATATCTAGATGCCGAAGCCGACGACCTACGCGACGATTACCGTGACGCAAAAGATGAGGCTGAGTTTCTACAGGAACGATTTAAGAATGATAATATCGAAATCCAGGATTATTCCATTGAGAATGTTGACGACTTTACCAAACCTGTAAATGAGACGATAAGTTTCACTCAGCAGCAAACATGTACTGGTGACCACATTTATGTCAATCAGCTTATTTTCCCACTTATCAGTGAATCACCATTCAAGAGTGAGACACGCATTCTTCCCATCGAACTACCATATCAGGAAAACCACAATATCAGCATCGTTTTCACTATTCCTGATGGATGGGAAGTGGAAGAAATACCACAACCCATAGCCGAGGTTACCGAGAACAATGGTTTGGCTTTGAAGGTTCTCTCTCAAGCAAATGAAAAAAACATCACTGTCTCATGCCGCTTGAATAACAATCGCTTGCTTTATGCTCCAGAAGAATATGTTGGCGTGAAAATGTTCTTTGACGACATGCAGAAACACAGCAAGGACATGATTGTTCTCAGGAAAAAACAATAACAATTATGAGAAAGCACTATGTCTTTATATTTCTGGCTTCTGTGTTGGTCGTGACAACTGTCAAGGCTCAAATGATTGTCGTGAACGACGCTGCTACTGTTGTTAATGTCAAAGACATGACTAATGCAACAGTAAACGAGAAGCTGAGCTTCACTATCATGAACGAGCGAGGGAAGGATATGGCAAGCACCGCTATCATGTGCAGTCCTTACGAGAAGCTTGCAAAATTTGAGGGTACGGCAGTCGACTCACAGGGCAAGGTGCTGCACAAGTTCAAAAAGAACGAGTTGATCAAGAACGAGCTAACCGAGAATTTCACCACCGATGTGTTCAGAATGGTTCTTGACTACACTCCGCCATGCTATCCCATCACCATCACTTGGGAGTGGCAACTTGACATGAGCGGAGGATGGATAACTTACCCATCGTTTATCCCATATCCTTACAACAGCCACGATGTGAAAGTAGAGCATGCGTCATATATCTTGTCACTGCCAAAAAACACCGACTGCTTTTATAAGAAAGTGAACTTCGACGGTGAAATCCATGAGTCAACTGCCGAGGACGGCGGTAAGTTATATGCTGTTGAGGCGAGCGACCTAGAGTTTAAAAAAACTGAAGATTACTCTGCCACATTGAGAGAGCAGATGCCGCGAGTGTTTTTTGCCTCATCAGCCTTTGAATATCGTGGAGTGGCAGGAAAGCGTACCAACTGGAAAGAGTTTGGCGGATGGATTTACAACCTGGCGTCAAAAGATTTTAAGTTCTCTCCCGATTTTGAGCGGCAAATCCATGCGATGACCGACACTTGCACCAGCAACCTCTCTAAAATTGATGTGCTTTACCGCTTTCTGGAGAAGACTACACGCTACGTGAGCATCCAGCTGGGAATTGGTGGATTGAAGCCTCTGCCAGTAGATTATACCCATAAGACAGGTTTTGGCGACTGCAAGGGGTTGTCAAACTACATGCGCGCCATGCTGGATGTGGTGGGCATACCATCTTATTTCACGATAATCAGCACCGAAAACAGACGGTTGACATCCGACTTCGCCACTGCTAATCAATGTAATCACGCAATCTTGTGTGTGCCACAAGGCAATGATACTGTTTGGGTGGAGTGCACCAACCCCTCGCTGCCTCTTGGATATGTGCACGAGGACATTGCCGGTCATGATGCTTTATTGGCCACTCCCGCAGGTGGAAAGTTTGTCACTCTGCCACAATATGCCGACAGTTTGAACCTTCAGCGAAGCCGAGTCGCCGTAGGCCTTGCTGCCGATGGCACCGCATCAATGAGCCTTGAGCAGAAGTCGTTTTATAGGCAATATGAAGACAAGATTCCCCTTCGATATTTTGAGGAGAAAAAGTTCAGAGAGAAACTTCTAAGCATGATTTATGCCCCAAGTGGCGCGTTCAAAACTTCGTCAATTGTCGAAGAAAAAAATCCCTTGAGCGCTCCATGCATGACCATTAATGCTGAGTTAGAGAACATACATTATGGCACTGTCACTGGGAACAGGATTTTTCTCCTTGCCAACCCTGTGCACAAGAATTACCGCGCTGTGAAGAAAGACGATAAACGTAGTCAGGATGTCATTATCCGTTATGGCTACGTCGATGAAGAGGAGATAGAATTCATCATCCCCGATGGCTACGAGTTGGAGAACAAGCCCGAGGCATTGGTCGTTAAGGAGCCTTTTGGCACTTTCACTTGGGCTGTTGTGCCCAGCGACAAGACCATAAAGGTCATTACCCGCCTTGATATGCACTCTGGCCAATGGCCCGCCAGCATTTACACAAAGATTCAAGAATTTGAGAAAAACGTAGAAAAAATCTACAACCAACGCCTAGTCCTAAAGAAAAATGATTAACTTAGTGGCGTTGAAAATTTATAGTAACGACCTAAAACAAAAATGATATGAAAACATCCTTTCTTCGCATTTTGATTATAATCTGCGCCGTGGCGTGTTCGCTGGGGGCGCAGGCGCAGAGGTCTCCTTCGCAAGTTGAGGATAGTAGATGTGAATATAAATATAATGAATATTTCAAAGATTCTAATCTTGAGATTGTAGATTCATTAGTCACTTGGCAAATTACAAAAGTGAGTGAAACGAGAAAAAGTTATATAATCACTTATGAGTACAAGAATCTAACAAATGATACTCTTGGTGTATATTTGCCAAAACAAGATGATTGTTGTTTGCAATTCTTCAGGGTATATATCAAATCAGATATTTGGGATATTGA
>JAFSPZ010000068.1 GCA_017451225.1 Muribaculaceae bacterium
GGGCACCTTTGCGGCTGGTGTAGCACAAGCCCAGAGCCAATACTCTCCACAAGCAGTTGCTCACACTGCTGCTGCAACCATTGTGGTTGAGAAGTGACAATCTAGAATAATAACTGGAACAAAAAATAAAGGTTTCAAGTCAATGACAAGAAACCCTTATTTCGTTAAATTCTTGCTTGAAGCTTATTTAACCTTGCCTGCGAGTTCAGCACCTGCTTTGAACTTAACCACTTTCTTAGCGGGGATAGTGATCTTAGCACCAGTAGCTGGGTTAACACCCTGACGTTTTGCTTTCTTTACTACGTCGAAAGTACCGAAGCCGATAAGAGCAACCTTGTCACCCTTAGCAAGAGCTTTTTCTACTGCGCAAATAGTTGCCTCAAGAGCAGCTTTAGCCTGAACTTTAGTTAATTTTGCTTCATTAGCAATAGCGTTTACTAATTCTGTTTTGTTCATAATAATTGATGATTAAATTGTTAACAAAATAGTTTTGAATGCTTTTAACATCGCAAATATAGAAAAACAAAAAGATTCAGCAAAAAAAAATGAACTATTTTTTGTTTTTTTTATTAAAAATGGTCATTTTTCTACTGTTAAATAGTGATTTCTCGCTATTTTGCCTTAATTTTGTCATCTCAAACAATGCTTTCTCTAAAATCAGTTATTAGGGATAAACTAAGTGAAAATTAAACTATAATAAGGTATTATGAGCGCAAATATTCGCTGGAACACATCGTCAATACCTGTGGTGACGAAACATCTCATTATTATAAATGCTATATTATGGGTCGCCACTATCCTTTTGGGTAGTAGGGGTATTGTTGATTTGAACGATTATCTGGCATTGCATTTCTGGAAAGGTAGTGATTTTCATCTGCATCAGATGTTCACCTATATGTTCATGCATGATTCAAGTGGTTTTTCAACAGGATTTACTCACATATTTTTCAATATGTTCTCCCTGTGGATATTTGGAGTGCTGCTTGAGCGAGTGATGGGAACAAAGCGTTTTCTGTTTTTCTACATCACTTGTGGTCTTGGAGCAGGACTTGTGCAAGAGCTCGTTTGGCAATTCTCGTGGGAGAGTGTACTTGCTAGTATTAACAACGTTTCGACCGAAACAATAACTAAAGCAATCTCCTCGGGGGAAATTGATGGTGAGTTCTTGAGTAAATTCTATAATAATCTAATCACTGTTGGAGCCTCGGGAGCTGTTTTCGGTATCCTGCTAGCATTTGCAATGTTGTTTCCAAACATTCCTCTCTACATCATGTTTATTCCTATCCCAATTAAGGCCAAATGGGCCGTTCTTGGTTATGGACTCTTCGAGTTGTTCTTTGGTGTTACGGGAGCTATGGACCATGTTGCTCATTTTGCCCACCTGGGAGGAATGCTCTTCGGTTTCATCTTGTTGATGTACTGGAAAAGCAAAGGCTTGATATATAAAAGACCATGAATTTCTCGGAATTAAAAAATAAGTATCTGTCTTCGTCGCTGTTGCTTCGCATCATCTACATCAACATTGCGGTGTTCCTGGTGCTTAAGGTGGCAGGTATTCTTACATTCTTTGTTGCTGGTAAAGAGGCTTCACTATCGGTAATGAATTGGGTGGGTGTGCCAGCCTATCTTAATTTGTTCATCAGACGCCCGTGGACCATAATAACCTACATGTTCTCGCATTATGGCTTGTTTGACATTTTGTTTAACATGCTGTGGCTGTACTGGCTTGGACGTATCTTCCTCGAGGTATTCAACCCAAAGCAGCTTGTGGGGTTGTACTTGCTTGGCGGAATTGTGGGTGCTGCTCTGTTTGTGGCAGGTTGTAGCCTTCATCCTACGCTTTTTGCCAGTGGTCCCCTGGTAGGCGCATCGGCGGCAGTTTTGGCAATAGTGATAGGCATTTCGGTTTATCGTCCCGACTATAAGATAGGGTTGTTGTTCTTCGGTTCAATATCGCTAAAATGGGTGGCTATTGCCACTGTTGTGATTTACCTCGTAAGTTTTGATGGAGTGAATGTGGGCGGCTATATAGCTCATGTGGGCGGTATGCTCATGGGTCTATGGTTTGGTCTCGCAATAAAGCGTGGACATGACGTAACATCATGGATTAACAGATGTATTGATTCGTTTGTTGCATTGTTCCAGAAGAAGGTTAACAATAAATCTCCAAAGACTGCCAAGAAGCGAGATTTCAAGTTTAAGAAGTCTACTAATAATGAAAAGAAATCTTCCTCTTCATCTCAAGCTTCAACAACAAGTGAAGATGTCAGTGAGGAGCGACTTGACGCTATTCTCGATAAGTTAAAACGTTCAGGATATGGAGCGCTGAGCGATGAAGAGAAAGAATTCCTGTTTAACGCATCTCGCAAGCGATAATTCTCTATGAAAGGGCTGAAAATAGGCAAACGTGCAGTAGCGGTGACCCTCATTATCTTCACGGTGATGGTGGCGGTTGCTATGCTTGTGTCGGCTTGGGGTGGGTTGGTTAATCCTAACGAGAGCACTTTAATGCCAGTTGCTACGTTGGCGATGCCCATAGTGTTGGTTATCAATGTGTTTGTGGCAATTGTATGGTTGCTAATGCTTAAGTGGAAAATAGCACTCATCCCCATTGCTGCCATTGTTGTGTCATGGGGTCCTGTGAGTACTGTGTGCCCAATCAACCTCTTTGCCAAGAACTATGATGCTGACTCAACATTCAGGGTGATGAGCTATAACGTTGCTAACTTTGATTATACTAACCAGGACAAGCCTTCAAAACCTATGCGGCACATTTTGGATCAGGATGCCGATTTAGTGCTGATGCAGGAGGGCTCGCAGGAACGCAACTACCTTACCGTACCCAATGTGATAAGTATGCGTGATGAGATTATACAAAAATATCCCTACCGCAGCAGTGGCTATCGTGACCTTGTTATACTGTCAAAATATCCTTATACTGTTGTGTCGGATTCGGCTTTTGAGACAAATCCAAATCACGATGGTGGGGTATATGCCAAGGCTTTCGACATTGAGATGCCTGGTGGCAGGCAGTTGCGCGTTATCAGTCTGCATCTGCGCTCAATAGGCATGGACAGGAGTGATAAGGATTTATACACCGACCTAACTCGTCGTGAGGTGAACGTTAACAGTCGTAGCAACTTGAAGCGTATTAAGCATTCGCTTTACGACAAACTGGGTCGAGCATTTGTTTATCATGCTCAAGAGGCCCATATAGTGCGCTCTCTTATCGAAAACGGTCCAAGTAACGTTATAGTGTGTGGTGATTTTAACGAGGCTCCGTCGTCCTATTGCTATCGTACATTGCGAGGAGATGACTTTCGCGACACCTTCCAGGATTGTGGATGTGGCTTCACCTACACTTATAATGCTAATCGCATGTATTTCAAAATCGACCACATCCTCTATCGTGGAAGTCTAGATGCAGTCGATTGGAAGCGTGCCAAGGTGCCCGATAGTGACCACTATCCTCAAGTTGCAACTTTTGTTTGGAAATAATTATATCTGACCCATTTATAATGCTGTAAACTAAATACTATATAACTAATAACTAAACTATTATGAGAAAGACAATTGTTTTATTAATTGCACTGTGCTGCCTGGTGCTGCCAGCAGCCGGTAAAACACCTAAAAAAGTGAAAACTGCCGAGAACGTAAATCCTTTCATGTCGGAGTACACTACCAAGTACCAGATTCCGCCATTTGAGAGCATCAAGTATGAGCATTACATGCCAGCCCTTGAAGAAGGTATCAAGCAACACAATCAGGAGATTGAGATGATTGCCTATGCAAGACAAACTCCAACCTTCGAGAACACTGTTCTGGCTCTTGACAATAGTGGCCGACTTTATAATAGGGTGTGTGCTGTGTTTGTGGCTTTGAACGAGAGCGACGCAACTCCCGAGATGCAGGAGATTGCCGAGAAATTCATGCCCTTGATGACTGCTCACGGTGATGAGATTTACATGAATGAAGGTCTCTTCTCGCGCATCAAGATGATACATAACAATGCCGACCAAATGGGTCTCGACCCAGTGCAGAAACGCCTTGTAGATAAGTACTATAAGAAGTTTGTGCGCAAGGGTGCTCTCCTCAATCCCGAGCAGAAAGAAGAACTCATGAAGATCAACCAGCGCGAGTCGGAACTCGAGCTTGCCTTTGGTAAGAACGTGATGCACGAGATGAGCGAGAACGTGATTTATGTCACCGATAAGGCTCAACTATCAGGTCTCTCGCAAGAGGCTATCGATGGCGCTGCCGAGCTGGCAAAGGCACGTGGTCATGAGGGCTGGGCATTTACAGCTTCGGCTGCCACTCGCCTTGCCGTGCTCAACGATGCCGACAATCGCGACCTGCGTGAGAAGATGTACAAGCTCTACACCACCACTGCAAGCCATGGTGATGAGTGGGACAACAGCAAGAACATCAATGAGATACTCAAACTCCGTCAGCGCAAAGCTAACCTTTTAGGTTTTGAGACCTATGCCGACTATGCCTGCGACCCTGTGATGGCCAAGACTGTTGAGAAGGCTGAGGACTTGCTCATGCAAATCTGGCGTCCAGCTATCAAGAAGGTTGACCAGGAAGTTGCCGACATGCAGAAGTATGCCGATGCTCATGGCGCCAATTTCAAACTTGAGCCTTGGGATTACTACTACTATGCCAACAAGGTGAAAGCTGAGCGTTACAGCTTCAGCGAGGATGAGATTCGTCCTTATTTCGAGCTCAATAGCGTGGTAAAGAACGGTATCTTCTATGTTGCCAATAAGCTTTATGGCATCACTTTCACCGAGATGAAAGATGCTCCCAAGTACAATCCCGAGGTTACCGTCTACGACGTTAAGGATGCCCAGGGCAAGCACTTAGCTGTATTTATGACCGACTATTTCCCACGTGCCACTAAGGCTCAGGGTGCTTGGATGAACGAAATGCAAACCGCTTATAACTACAATGGTGTAGTTGAGCGCCCAATCGTTTACAACGTGGGTAGTTTCAATCCTCCCACTAAGGACACTCCTTCGCTGCTCACTATCGACCAGGTTGAGACTGTGTTCCACGAGTTTGGTCACGCTCTTCACGGCATGTTGACTCAGGTGGCTTATCGTGGCTTGGCAGGCACTAACATTGATCGTGACATGGTCGAGATGCCTTCTCAAATCAACGAGCACTGGATGCTAGTTCCCGAGGTGCTCAAGAACTATGCTAAGCACTACAAGACTGGCGAGGTTATTCCTCAGGCACTTGTCGACAAGCTCATCGAGTCGTCGAAGTTCAACCAGGGTTTCATGACGACCGAGCTTGTGGGTGCTGCTTTGCTTGATATCGAGTGGCATAAAATCAACTGGTGCGACAACATCGACGTCAAGGCCTTTGAGCGCTCGGTTGCTAAGCGCCTCCACATGCCCAAAATCATAGAGTATCGCTATCGCAGTCCTTACTTTAAGCACATCTTCAATGATGAGCAATATGCTTGCGGTTATTACACTTATCTGTGGGCTCAGGTGCTTGAGGCCGACGGTTGGGAGCGTTTCCAGCAGGAGGGTCCAATGAACGTGAATGTTGCCAATGACTATCGTCGCTATATCCTTGAGGCAGGCGACACCGAGGATGCCATGACACTTTACAAGAAGTTCCGTGGCCGTGAGCCAGATGCTAAGGCTCTCCTCCGCTTGCGTGGACTTGAGTAAACACAATTTTAACCTAATGTTAATTTGTGATGCACAATCATTTATAAGTGATTGTGCATCACAAATTTTGTTAATACTTGTGGCTTTGATTTGGTGATTTAAAAGTAAAAAAGTATTTTTGGGGAAATCCTCAAAAATATTGCGTTATGAAAATCAAATTGCTCATATCTTTGGCGCTTGCATTAACAGCTTATGCGGGGGCTATGGCAAGCGAGAATGATTCTTGCCTGGTTAATCAAGACTCTGTTCAGGCTAGTGCTGATTCTACGCAACTATCTGATCCACTCCAAGGCTATATTTTTGACAGAGACACCACAGGGTGGATAGTTAATACCTGCCCTTCTACTTCCATTATACTTGGTTATGTTGATGTCTATGGTAATGCCACTAAGTTGATACCCAAGTTGAATAAACCTATCCGTTGGAATGTTTGCCCAAGCGGTTATAGTTCTAATAGTTCCCTTTTTCTAAAGAATGGTACTCTTTTTCTAAATAATAGTGATACAAAGAAGAATGGCAATAGTGATAATAAACAAACATCACATCCTGAGAATTCAACTCCATAGTGGATTCAAGATTAATATTAGATATTTATAAAAAAATCAAGGTCGTTACCGGTAAATGGTAGCGACCTTGTGATTCATTGTAGTATAGTGGTGTTTAAAGTCCTTCCTCGTCATCAAGGATAGTTACGCTGGTTTTGCCTTGATTGGGAGTTTCGTTGTTGAACTCTTCTTCAATGTCGTTGACGTCTTCCATGCTGAACTCTCCCAGCAATTGTATCACGATTATCTGTCGGTCATGCTCATTGATTACAAGTATCGCTTCGCCGAAGGTCTGGCTATTGGCTGGCGAAGCATAGATTGCAATCTTTTCTTCCTTGTTGGAACTTGAGCGGAAAAGCACCGAGTAATTGCGAGGATTGTCAAGGTCTTTCAATATTTTCTGGGCTTTCTTTACCGCTTTTTTCTTGCTTGTCATGATAAACTGCATGCTGGTAACTTTCCTGAGCATGCCTGTGGGGATGGGGGTGGCTTTTAAAATGTCCATGCTTCCCATATTGGTCAAGCCTTTTATCATAAAAGCAGGAATATACTGTGCATAAACATCGTCTAGTTCAGCCACTTTGTCAACAGGGCTTGTTTGTGCGGTTGCCACAAGGCTCATCATTGTTAGGGTGGCAACAAGAAATATCGTTTTCAGTCTGTTTTTCATTTATGATACTTTTTAGAGTTAATAATGTGTCATTTTATAAATTAGGCGGCTCCTCTTGAAAAGCTCAAATAAATGTCGCATTTCTCTTGGATTGCACTAATTTTCATGGCAAATGTAGTGCATTTTTTGACAAAAAAGGTCATTATTAGTCTTATTATTTCGTTATTAACAATTTTTTTTATACTTTAGCGCTCTGAAAAATGCGATTAAGCGAGACAAAGCTGAACTTGCTCAAGATTTTGCGAGCGTGAGCATTTTATCCAAAAATGCGATTAAGCGAGACAAAGCTGAACTTGCTCAAGATTTTGCGAGCGTGAGCATTTTATCCAAAAATGCGATTAAGCGAGACAAAGCTGAACTTGCTCAAGATTTTGCGAGCGTGAGCATTTTATTTAAAACAAAGAGAATATCATTACTATGAACCATAAATTGTTTTTTTGTGCCTTTGCATTGCTGCTCTTGATAACTGCTGGCGCATGCTCTTGCAGCGGAGAATCGGGGAGCGGAAAGGGAGATGTGGAGATAGCCACCGACTCCATTTCCGATACTGGCTCGTTCAAGAAAAGCAATGGCGAAGTGTGCCAGATGAAAGTGAACCTTGTTGTCTCTTATCCACAAGCCTATAAAGACTCGGTGACTTTAGACAAGCTGAGGAAGCTCTTTGCAGCTCATTTACTAAGGGCTCCTAAAGATATTAAATCTATTAAAGATGCCATGCAGTTTTATGCCAAGTCGATCATATCTCGCAACACTCCATCACAATATGGCCAGCAGGCCTCTGCCAGCGACACTGTCAATGGCGACATTGATGAGATTGATATCGACAAGTTTGAGTCTACGATAAACATTAAGGTCGTTTATAATGACAACGAGCTGATAACCTTCTGTAAAGAGGAGGCGATAGATAAGAATGGACAGCGCACCTCTACGTCGCATCACTACACAAGTTTCGATTTGAAAGAAATGAAAAAAATATCTCTCGCCGATTTGATTCGTGAGGACAGCTATGACAAGGTCACCGCTCTGCTCAAAAGCAAACTAATGGACGACAAGGGTGCAAGCAATGAAGACGAGCTCAACGATATGGGCTATTTCAACCTGCCTAACTTGGCCGTGACCAACAATTTCTTCTTTACTAGCAAGGGTGTTACTTGGAGCTATGACAGCAGTGTAATTGCTGTTGCCTCGGTAGGGGAACCTACTATCAATATAGACTATGACGACCTTGAACAGTATTACAGCGACAATTCAGTGCTGAAAAGGCTATAAAATTATCTTATCCTCAGTTATTAACAATGGATTTTATCAATAAATATTTTCCCGAATTGACTCCAGCGCAGCGAGAGCAGTTCGGCACTATGATGCGCCTTTATCCCGAGTGGAATGAGAAGATAAATGTCATCTCGCGCAAGGACATCGAAAACCTTGAAGTGAATCACATCCTGCACTCGCTTGCTCTTGTGAAATTCCTGAAATTCACATCAGGGACTCGCGTCCTTGATTTGGGAACGGGTGGCGGATTTCCGGGATTGCCTCTAGCGGTATATTTCCCACAGGTAAGTTTTCATCTTGTAGACCGCACAGGAAAGAAACTCAAGGTGGCGCAAGACATAGCTCAACAGGCTCACATAACCAATGTCACTTTCCAGCATGGCGATGTGGCTGAGGTGAAGGAGCAGTTTGACTTTGTCGTGAGCCGCGCTGTAATGCCTTTGGCCGATATGGTTAAACTTGTGAGAAAACTCATCTCTCATGACAATTCCAATGCAATACCCAACGGACTCCTCTGTCTCAAGGGCGGTGACCTTGAGCAGGAAATCGCACGCTACAAGAAAGATGTCCTCATCGACAACTTGAGTGTCTATTTCCAGGAAGAATATTTCAAAACCAAGAAAATTTTATACCTACCATTGTAGTTCCTCTTATAACGTATTTAAATGAAGATTTCTCGATTCACTGTGAATCCCTTTGGCATGAACTGCTACATCTTGTGGAGCGGGCCAGGTGGAGATTGCATAATTGTCGATCCAGGAATGATGGTTGACAGTGAGAAAGACATGATAACCTCGTTTATTGATGGAAATAACTTGACGCTCAAGCATATCTTGCTTACCCACTGCCACGTGGACCATGCCTGTGGAGCACGATGGCTGGCAGCAAAATATGGGGTTCCAGTTGAGGCGGGCGCTCTAGAGGAGCCTATTGCTGAACAAATGCCAACTCAAGCTGCGCGTTTCGGCCTCAAAATCGACTCCACTCCCTTGAAAATTGACAAAACGCTTGCCGAGGGCGACGTGATACAATTTGCTGGTGAGGAGATACGTGTTCTTGAGACTCCCGGTCACTCTCCAGGCTCACTGTCGTTTTATTGCCCTTCAAGCTCAGTGATTGTCACTGGCGATGTGGTGTTCCAGAGCAGTATTGGCCGAACAGACCTCTTCGGTGGTTCTTTCTCGGTGCTTATCGATTCGATCAAGACCAAGGTTCTTACCCTTCCTCCCGATACCGTCATAGCTCCAGGACACGGCGACACAACAACTGTGGCCGACGAGAAGATTTACAACCCTTACCTCTGAATGGATTTCGCCTCTTTGGGTAGTACTTACAATCTGTAAGCAACTTGCTTAAAAAGTGGTGTTGAGAAGTGCTCTTTTTTGTGCTTTTGACGTTACAGACAGCAATATTGACAATTTTTAAGCAATAATATGAAAAAATACCTTCTAACTTTTTTTGTTTTACAAAGTTTGTTGTATTTTTGCATCTGTAACATCGAGTGAAATGTGATGAGGAGATTGATTGTAATAATGACTTTGCTCGTTTCGTTGGCAATACCAATGTCGATGAATGCCAAGGTACAATGGAGGGAGACCAGTCAAGTTCAAGGACGTAGCCTCACCGACCCAAAGCAGACCGACGGCATAGAGATATTCCAGCGAAATGGCACCATTACAATCCGTACCCAGAAGACAATACAAGTGCGAGTCTACACTATCTTGGGTCAGCTCGTTTCACAAGCCACTCTCTCACCAGGCACTTCGGAGTTGAAACTCTCTCGTGGTATTTATTTGGTGAAAATTGGTAATATAACCCAAAAAGTTGCTTTGTAATTAGCCGTTAACAATTGAGATTTTTATGATATAATTAAAATAACTTTTTAATACACAATTATTATTATGACAAACTTAGAAAACATTAACTGGAGTAAATTGCCTTTTGGCTACATGAAAGCCGACTACAACGTGCGTTGCACCTATAAGGATGGTAAGTGGGGCGAAATTGAGGTTAGCGAGTCGGAGTACGTAAACATCCACATCGCTGCTACATGCTTGCACTACGGCCAGGAAATCTTTGAAGGTTTGAAGGCTTTCCGTGGCAAGGATGGCAAGGTTCGCATTTTCCGTCCCGATGCCAACGCTCAGCGTCTTATCAATAGTGCCAACGGCATCAAGATGGCTCCAATGCCTGTAGAACTGTTCGTAGAAATGGTGAAGAAGGTTGTTAAGCTCAATGAGCGTTTCATTCCTCCCTACGAGAGCGGTAGCTCACTCTATATCCGCCCTGTTGAGATTGGTACATCGGCTCAGGTTGGTGTTAAGCCTGCTCAAGAGTACACCGTTATCATGTTTGTGACTCCAGTAGGTCCTTACTTCCCCGACGGATTTAAGCCAACTAAGGTTGCTATCTATCGTGAGTATGACCGTGCTGCGCCTCTTGGCACTGGTAAGTGGAAAGTTGGTGGCAACTACGCTTGCGGTATGCGTGCAACTTCTAGAGCTCATGAGAATGGCTTCTCGGCAGTTCTTTTCCTTGATCCAAAAGAGAAGAAGTATCTTGACGAGTGCGGTCCTGCCAACTTCTTTGCTATCAAGGGCAACAAGTATATCACTCCAAAGAGCGACTCTATCCTGCCATCAATCACCAACATGAGTCTGCAGCAGATTGCTAAGGATATGGGTCTTGAGGTAGAGTGCCGTCCAATTCCTGTTGAGGAACTCGCCGAGGTTGATGAGGCTGCTGAGTGCGGAACTGCTGCAGTTTGCACACCATTGAGCCACATCTATGACTTCGATAACGATAAAGACTACCACATCGGCAAGGACGGTGAGGCTGGTCCAGTTGTTACCGAGCTCTACAAGCGTCTGCAAGGCATCCAGAAGGGTGACCTTGAGGATACTCATGGCTGGAATGTCATTCTTGACTAATTTATTCGATTAATAGAACTGAACAGGTGTGTCGCATGTTGTTATCATGTGTGGCACACCTTTTTTAGAAGATGATAGACACTTATTCCATAATATACAGGTTTTATGAACCTGATAGCGACTTGTGCAATCTGCTTGTCAAGCATAGTGAACAAGTAGCTTCACTTGCCAAGCGATTGGGTCAGAGATTGATTGAGAGTCACACTCCACTCGATATAGACTTTGTGGTCGAGGCTGCAATGCTGCATGACATTGGCATCATTCACACCAATGCACCAGGTATTTATTGCCATGGTACAGAACCCTATATACGCCATGGAGTTTTAGGGCGGCAAATGCTTGATGATATGGGGCTGTTCCGCCATGCTCTCGTGTGTGAACGTCACACTGGTGCAGGACTTTCGCTTCAGGAGATAGATGAGCAGCAGTTGCCATTACCGCATCGCGACTTGCTACCACTCAGTCTTGAGGAAAAACTCGTGTGCTATGCCGATAAGTTCTTCAGCAAATCACATCCCGATGACTCCCCACGTCCTTTGGAAGTAACCCGTAGCAAGCTCCTCAAATTTGGTGGCGGAACTATTGCCCGGTTTGACGAGATGGTGGATATTTTTGGCGAACCATAATTTTGCTTTCAACAATCTATCAATACGGGAATGGCTCTCTTTTCTAGAAAAGGCCCATTCCCATTTTTTATTGTCTTTTGTTTCTCGATATGCCTAAACAATGTTGAAAAAGGGCACTAATAATATTAATTAATGTCAATGTTGAGATAATATTGGCAGAAATGATTAATTTTGCAAGTTATTTCGGTAATTAGCATCCGTAATATTGAAAACTCGAGGACTGAAAATATTATTCTGGTGTGCAGCAATGATTGCTCTCATTGCTGGCTCTTTTCAGATAATGGCAGCACCACAGATCAAGGCTCCAGTGCGAGGAGAGCGACTTCCTTCCGACACTCTTGGTATTGGACACCGTGACTCGCAGGCTGCTCCAATCGACACATCTCGCTTTAAGGACAAGCGAGCTGTTGACCTGGATCATGCTGTGAAGTTCTCCTCTAAGGACTCTATTATCCTTTTTGGTAAGAACGACCTCAGGTTTTATGGAGAAAGCGAAGTGAGCTATGACGACATGACACTCAAGGCGTCGTCTATCACCATGAATATGGACAGCAGTGTGGTTCATGCTGTGGGAGTTCCCGATTCGATAGGAGAAATTCAAGGCACTCCTGTTTTTACTGACCCCAGTGGTGAGTATCAGTCGAAGAGAATGGCTTTCAACTTCAAGAGCAAGAAGGGCATTATCACCGATATCATCACCGAGCAGGGGGATGGATATCTCACTGGTGGCATCACTAAAAAGCATGAGGATGATGAATATCACATCATGAACGGTCGTTACACCACTTGCGACAATCATGAGCATCCACACTTTTATTTCCAGATTACAAAGGCTAAAATGAGGCCCAAGAAGAATGTTATCACTGGACCTGCCTATATGGTGCTCGAAGATTTGCCGCTGCCGCTAGCAGTGCCCTTTGCTTTCTTCCCCTTTACCAACAAGTACTCAAGCGGCATTCTCGTGCCAACATTTGGTGAAGATTATAACCGAGGATTCTATTTGCGTAACGGTGGTTATTATTTCGCACTTAGCCAGTACATAGATCTTGCTCTGACAGGCGAAATCTACACCAGAGGTTCGTGGGGTGTGACTTTACAATCCAACTATTCCAAACGCTATAAATTCTCGGGACACCTAAGTGCCAGCTATCTCACAACAATCACTGGCGACAAGGGAGATCCCGACTATTCGAAGGCTAAAAACTTCTCGGTAGTGTGGAGTCATACACAAGATGCGAAGTCTAATCCGAACATGCAGTTCTCGGCGAGCGTGAACTTTGCTACAAGTGGTTATTCACGTAGTAACATTACCGACTATTATCGTAACTCGTTTACCGAGAATACCAAGAGCTCTACTGTGAACTGGTCTTATAATTTCCCCAACTCAAAATGGAGCATAACTGCATCGGCAAGCGTGTCGCAGCGTTCGGCCGACTCTACACTCACAGTATCGTTCCCTAATTTCACGCTGACTATGGCTCAGACAACGCCATTCAAGCGCAAGAGAGCAGTTGGAGCCGAGAAATGGTATGAGAAAATCAAATTATCTTATTCTGGGAGCTTCCAGAACTCTCTCACTGCCAAGGAGAATGAGTTTTTCCACAAGAATCTTGTGAAGGATTGGAGAAACGGTATCTCGCATGTTGTGCCAATCTCGGCCACTTTCAATGTGTTCAAATACATCAACATCACTCCAAACATTACTCTTAATGACCGTATGTACACTAGCAAGATTAAGCAATCGTGGGATCCTAATGCTAGTGCTGTGGTGCGTGATACTACTTATAGTTTCTACAACCTCTTTGATTTTTCGGTTTCATTGTCTTTGAGTACCAAGCTGTATGGTTTCTACAAGCCGCTCAAGTTTATGGGCGACAAGTTGCAGATGGTGCGTCATGTGATTACACCGACCATATCTTTCTCGGCAGCACCTGACTTTGGCTCCAAATTCTGGGGCTATTACGGCAACTATTCCTATACCGATGCTCAGGGTGTGATGCGAGATGTAAAATATCCTTATTTCCAGCACGGAATTTTTGGACAGCCACAAAATGGCAAGAATGGAGTGTTGTCGTTCCAGATTGCTAATAATCTTGAGGCAAAGGTCAAGAGTGATGCCGATAGCACTGGTTATAAAAAAATATCACTTATCGAGAATTTGACGCTGTCCCAATCCTATAATTTTGCTGCCGACTCTCTTAAGTGGAGTAACTTGCAGACATCAATCCTGCTGCGCCTTACCAAGAGCTTCAATCTCAACTTGAGCGCTACATGGGATGTGTACAAGTATGGTCTCAACGAGTTTGGCAATCCAGTACGCATAAACAAGCTGCGCTTGTTCCATGGAGGAGGATGGGGACGCTTGGCAAGCACCGGAACATCGTTCTCCTACACTTTCAATAATGATACGTTCAAGAAACTATTTGGGCGCAAAAAAGACATGGAGAATAATAAACCAAAGAAACGAGACCCCAATAATCCCAATTCAGAAGGAGAAGAGAGTGGCGGAGGAAAGGTAGAAGGCTCAGATATAGTGCTTAGACCTGACGGTTACATGCAGTGGAGCTGCCCATGGAGCCTAACTGTCAACTACTCCCTTAACTATGGTTATGGAGCTTTTGACTACAAGAAAATGGAGTATAAGGGCAAGTTCACGCAAAACCTGAGTTTCAATGGCAACATTCGTCCCACAAAGAACTGGAGCATCAATATGTCGGCAAGCTATAACTTCGACACTCACAAGATAGCCTATATGAACTGCTCGATAAGCCGCGAGATGCACTGTTTTGTTATGAGTGCAAGCTTTGTTCCTGTGGGACCTTACAAGTCCTATAACTTCCATATTGCCGTTAAATCGAGCATTCTTAGCGACTTCAAGTATGACAAGCACTCAAGCTACAACAACGGAGTTCAGTGGTATTGATAGACGTTGTTTTTTTTCTTGTTGAAGAAAAAGGTGTTTTTGTGCTTTTATCTTGGGGATTGATTGAATGCGTTTGGTATAATGTTTTTTTTGATATATTTTTGCATTGTAATAATAACACATAAGGCAAATCAATAAAAGTAATCACTATTTTTTTCATCAATGGGGCGTTGATCGTTGGGAAACGTGACCTAACGCCCAAAATGCTAAAGGTTCAAACCTCCTTTAGCATTTTTTTGTTTAATAGTGATTGCAATGAGTTTTACTCAAGGTTGACGATGGTGATGCCAGCTCCTCCTAGCTGAACGTGTTCGTCATGGTAGTTTTTCACGCCGTTGACAGTGTTGAGATACTGCCTGATTGCCTCGCGCAAAGCGCCAGTGCCAGTGCCGTGAAGAATTCTAACGGTTTTATACATAAATTGGATGGCCTCGTCAATAAAATAGGTGACAGCCTGAACTGCCTCATCGGCACGCATTCCTCTAACATCGATTTCGGTCTTGAAGTGCAGCTGACGGTGTCTGATGTCGTCGGCAGTAGACTTTGTGATCGATGGTTTTTCGCGCGATTCGGCCTTGCGAAGAGTGCGCTCCAGCCTTGAGACCTCTACGCGGGTTTTTAGGCTACCAAATGCCACCACAGCATATTTCTCGTCAAGGCTGATAATAGTTCCTACAGTGGACGCTCCACCCTTGAGTAGTACACTGTCGCCAGGCTGTAAAGGCCGGTTGCGGTCGTCTTTCTTGGTTATGTGGGTTTTCTTTGTCTTTTCTTTTTTGTTGGGCTTGTTGATAGATTTGAGTGGCCTTATCTCCTTAAGCCCTTGTGCCTGGTCTTCCTGAGCTAGTCGCTGCTTGAACTCCTCGAGCTGCTGACGCACTTGACGTGTCTTTTCCTTCTCGGCTTGTACCTCCTTGATGTCTTTAATGGTGCGTTCCACTTGTGAGTTGGATTGAGCAATGATGTCAAGAGCTTCATTACGTGCCTCTTTGAGTATTGATTTATACTCATGGTTGAGCTTCTCGAGACGCTCGTTATACTGCTCGGCTATAGCGTTTATTTTCTTTTCTTTCTGGTGTATGTCGTAGCGCTTGTTCTCCCAGTACTTGCGGTCACGCACGATGTCAAGCAGATATTTGTCCATATTGATGTAGTCGCTACCTACAATCTCGCTCGCCTTGTCGATTACCTCACGTGGAATGCCGGTCTTTCGAGCTATTTCAATGGCAAACGAACTACCAGGATAACCTATGGAGAGTTGGAAAAGCGGTTTCATCTGTTGGCGGTCATAGAGCATGGCGCCGTTAACGATTCCAGGGGTGTCGTCGGCAAACTGCTTGAGATTCTGATAGTGAGTGGTTATCACACCCATGATGCGGCTTTTGTTGAGCTGGTCAAGGATTGCTTGAGCTATGGCACCGCCTATCTGCGGCTCGGTGCCGCTGCCAAACTCGTCGATGAGAATCAACGAGCGTTTGTCGCCACGCACCAGAAACGTCTTCATGTTCTGCAGGTGGCTGCTATAGGTGCTTAGGTCATCCTCAATGCTCTGTTGGTCGCCAATGTCGATGAAGATGCTATTGAATATTCCCATATGGGAATTATAATATACTGTGGGCAAAACTCCGCACTGCATCATATACTGTACCACTCCAACGGTTTTCAGGCATACCGACTTACCACCGGCATTGGGGCCCGAGATGAGAAGGATGCGTTGCTGTGAATTAAGTTCGATGTTAAGTGGAACAACTTCCTTTCCTTGCTCACGCAGTGATAGCAGCAATGCTGGATGGATAGCGTGGTATAGCTCTACATGAGGATTTTTCTCAACATGTGGCATCTGTCCGTCAACATCTTGAGCAAAGACTGCTTTGGCACGAATGAAGTCTATTAGTCCAAGCACTCGGTAAGTTGCAAGAAGCTCCTCGGCGTGAGGGCGTATCAAGTCGGTAACTTCGGTGAGGATGCGCACAATCTCTCGCTTGACTTCATTCTCGGCCTCGCGAATGCGGTTGTTGGTTTCTACAACCTCTTCGGGCTCGATAAAAATGGTGCGTCCGCTGGCGCTCTCGTCATGAACTATACCACGAAGCTTGCGTTTGTGCATGGGTGAGACAGGAATCACAAGACGTCCGTCACGCACGCTTGGAGTGGTGTCTTTGTCAAGATAACCTTCTTGACGGCCAGTGGCTATTACCTTGCGCAGTAGTCCATTGATGCTTGCAGTAGCATTGGCTATGGCTCGTCGAAGTTCTTGAAGCAATGGTGATGCGTTGTCCTTGATATTCCCATTCTTGTCGAGTATTCGACCAATTTCGGCTATGATGTCGGGAAATGACTGCATGGTCTTGGCAAGACGAGCCAGGCTAGGGTAGGCGGGAGTGCCTTCATCGCTCGAGCGTTCAAAGAATCTAACTATCTCGCCCACTGTAGTAAGTGAACGTTGAAGGTTGAAAAGGCTCTCGGCACTCAAGTGGCTGCCTGGCACAGCAATAGCCTTGAGTGTGGTGCGCATGTCAAAGAAATAGTTGAGAGGAAATTCTCGCTTAGATTGGAGGATGGAGAGGAATTCGTTGGTTTGGTTAAGCCACAGCATCACCTCATCGAAGCGAGTGGAGAAGCGCATTTGCTCGCAACAATGTTGTCCCAGAGTGCTGATGCATCGGGAGTTAATCTCTTTACGCACAGTGGTAAAGCCTATCTTTGATTCGAAGTTGCTTGGGTATATCATAAGTTGTGTGCAAAATTAATAAATATTTCGCAGAAATTTGCTATCTTTGCATTTTGACATTCGAAAATGGAAGACAAATATATTTACACACTTGAGATTGCAGTTCGTGATTATGAGCTCGACAGTGAGGGCATTGTCAATAATGCCAATTATCTTCACTACTTGGAGATGACTCGTCACGAGTTTTGTCGTTGGGCTGGTTATTCATTCAAGGAGATGAGCGCCGACGGAATTATCCCTGTTCTTAACCGCGTAGAGATTGACTACAAGACTCCGCTTTGCAGTGGCGATGTGATGCTTAGTAGTTTGTGGGTAGAGAAGAAGGGTGTGAGGTTTGTTTTCCACCAAGATATTCGCAACAAATTTACTGGCGAGATGGCAGTGAGCGCTGTGGTCTCGGTGGTGAGTTTAGAAAACGGTAAATTGTCACGAGGAGAGAAACTCTTTGATAAGTTTGAGAAATGGCTTTGACGCAACATCCCGACATATTGTATCGAATGGCGTTTGCGGGAATTCGAGGCATGGGCGTCGAACTCGCACAACGTCTGCTTGACGTTATACCTAGCGAAAGGGATTTCTTTGCACTTAGCGACCGTGAGCTAAAGTCTATCACCGGTAGTCGCAGCAAAGTGTGGGAACGCGTCAGTCGTGATGAAATGCTTCGTAAGGCCGAGAAGGAACTGCTCTTCGTTGAGCAAAAGCATGTTAAGGTGATGTATTTCACCGATTCGGATTTCCCTCAGCGTCTGCTCAATGCTAACGATGCTCCAATTTTGCTTTACACGATAGGCGACTGCAATCTCAATGCTAAGCATGTGATAAGCATCGTGGGAACGCGTCGCAGCACGCACTATGGTGCTTCTTTTTGTGACTCACTGGTCAAGGATTTATCGCAGTTGCTTGATGGAGAGCTGGTGATAGTTAGCGGACTCGCCTATGGTACCGACATAAATGCTCATAGAGCTGCTATTAAATATGAAATTCCCAATGTGGGCGTTCAGGCTTGCGGTTTGAATAAAATTTATCCCGCCGAGCATCGCGATGATGCTGCCCACATGGTGAAGCTAGGTGGGGCTGTTGTGAGTGACTATACTAGCCAGGACCCCATTCATCGTGGCAACTTCCTTGCTCGTAACCGAATTATTGCAGCATTGAGCGACTGCACAGTTGTGGTGGAGAGCGCCAATAAGGGTGGGGCTCTCGTGACTGCCAACATAGCTGCCAGCTATAGCCGCGACGTGTTTGCTGTGCCAGGACGTGTCACTGATGAATATTCAAAAGGATGTAACCGATTAATTATGAGCAATCAAGCGGCAGCAATTTCTTGTGCCGAAGACTTGATTAAGGCAATGCGCTGGGAGTCAAAAGTGATGCCTACTCAAGCTCAGGAACTAGAGCTTTTTCCACAGCTCACAACCGAGGAACAAAAAGTAGTGGATCTCCTGCGCAAGCAGGGAGACCTTCACATAAATGAACTGGCCAGCTTGATGGCACTGCCCATTTATCGCCTGATGGCTACTCTTATCGAACTTGATACAAAGGGCGTCGTTGCAACTCTTCCAGGATGCCGATATACACTGAAGCGATAGCGCAATTAGCGCTATCGCTTCGGTAATCTTTAATCCTAAAAAGCGCAAAAGAGATTATTTACGCTCCCAAGTATCACCGTCAAGAATCATATCACGCAAGTTCTTGTAGCGGTGTTTTGCTTGTATTTTGCGCATCTGAACAGTAACATCAGTCTCATAACTTGGTGCGTCGACATCACGAATCACTCCCAATGCAACGGGCAGATTAGTTCCGTCCATCATGGCAAGCTGCTGGTGCAGGAAGTTGTCTTGGCAATGAGCATCGTGCACGAGCACATCGTCGATGGTATAGTCTCCATCGTCAAGGCGCACAGCCTTGAGTCCAAATCCGTCTTGAACGAGACCCATGTCTCGATTTTTGCCAAAGAGCATTTTCTCGCCATGAACGAGATGGATGGTGCGGTTGGCGCGAACAGCCTTGTCGGTGATGCGGTTGTGGATACCGTTGTTGAAAATCATACAGTTCTGCAGAATCTCAACTACCGAGCAACCTTTGTGACCAGCAGCTTCAATCATGATTTCTTGATTGATTTTCAGCTCCACGTCAATGCCGCGTGCAAAGAAAGTGCCACGAGCGCCAAACACGAGCTCAGCAGGGATGAAAGGATCTTCGGTAGTGCCGTAAGGCGATGATTTAGAGATGCAACCGCGGTCGCTGGTGGGGCTGAATTGGCCCTTGGTGAGACCATAAATCTTGTTGTTGAGCAACAGTAGGTTTAGGTCTACATTGCGTCTAACCTCATGGATGAAGTGGTTTCCACCAATTGCCAGACAGTCGCCGTCACCTGAGATTTGCCACACGGTGAGCTGTGGATTGGCCACTTTCACACCAGTAGCGATGGCACCGCCACGACCATGAATGGTGTGGAATCCATAGGTGTTCATATAGTAGGGCAGACGTGAGCTACATCCAATACCCGATACAACAGCAATCATGTGAGGGGGAATGCCTAGTTCGGCCATTGCCTTGTGAAGCACATTCAGGATAGCGTGGTCGCCACAACCTGGGCACCAGCGCACAGCTATATCATTCTTATAGTCTTTGGGTTCGTATGTTTGAGTTGTCATGATTATTTGCCCTCCATAATTTTGATTACACCTTCTTCAATCTCGTTAACAAGGAATGGTTGACCTTGAGTCTTGTTGATGCGCTTGATGTTGAGCTCTGGAATTTGGCTCTGCAAGTAGGTTGCAAACTGTCCATTGTTCAACTCTGCCACAATCACCGTCTTGTAGCGTGAGAGTACCTCGCGAGTGTTGCGTGGCAGTGGGTTGATATACTGGAACTGAGCAAAGTCAAGATTCTTGCCAGCCTTGTTAAGATGCTCATAGGCAGTGAGAATGTGGCCATAGGTACCACCCCAGCCAATGAGGATTGTGTCGCAACCCTCATGCTCGCTTTTAACTTCGAGTTCAGGTATGTGATTGGCTACGTTTGCAATTTTCTGTGCACGAGTGTTAACCATGCGTTGGTGGTTCTCGGGACTGTTGGAAATAACGCCTGTATCGTAGTCACGCTCCAGACCGCCCACGCGGTGCATCTTGCCAGGAACGCCAGGGAACGACCAGTAGCGCACTAGTTCATCGTTGCGGCTGTAGGCATGCCAAGTTTCTTCCTTGTCCTCAGGAACGAAGTTGGGATGAATCTCGGGATAGTCGCCAACTTCAGGCACACGCCATGCACTGGAGCCGTTGGCGATAAACGCATCGGTAAGCAGGATGACTGGTGTCATGTGCTCGATTGCGATGCGAGCTGCCTCAAAAGCCATGTGGAAACAGTCGGTGGGAGATGTTGCGGCAACCACAACCAAAGGGCACTCGCCACTGCGGCCGTAGAGGGCTTGCAGCAGGTCGGTTTGCTCAGTCTTAGTGGGCATACCGGTTGAAGGACCACCACGCTGCACGTCGATGATTACCAAAGGAAGTTCCGACATTACTGCCAGTCCCATGGCTTCGCTCTTGAGCGACAAACCAGGACCGCTAGTGCTGGTAACTGCCAAAGAGCCTGCGTAGGCGGCTCCAATTGCAGAGCAAATGCCAGCAATTTCGTCTTCCATTTGGCAAGCTTTCACGCCCAGGTCGCGGCGCTTGGCGAGTTCATGCAGGATATCGGTTGCAGGAGTGATAGGATAGCTACCCAAATAGAGAGGACGTCCACTCTTCTCGCTCGCGAGGATAAGACCCCAAGCAGTTGCTTTGTTGCCATTCACATCAACGTAGATACCGGGACGCATGTCCTCGGTCTCAATGCGGTATTTCGATACCGAAGCGTGAATGTTGTGACCATAGTCATAACCACCTTGCAGCACCTTGCAGTTAGCGTCAAAAATTGCTGGTTTGTTGCCAAACTTGTGCTGGAGGAAACGGCGAGCGCTTGCCAATGGCATATTGAACAGCCAGCAGATTAGGCCAAGCGCAAACATGTTGCGGCATTTCATCTGCGACTTGAAATCCATTGCGCTGTCCTCAAGTGCGGCTTTTACCATAGTTGTCATGGGCACTTCCACTATTTGTGTCTTGAGGCCTATCTCTTTATAGGGGTCGTCGGTCTTAAATTCAGCTTTCTTAAGGTCGATTTCCTTGAATGAGTCGATATCGACAATTGCCACACCATTCTTGTTCAAGAATTGAACATTCTGCTTCAATGCGGCAGGATTCATTGCCACAAGCACGTCGCACTCATCGCCAGGTGTGTGTACACCGTGACCAATGTGAACCTGAAAACCGCTCACACCACTTAGCGAGCCTTGAGGTGCGCGCACCTCGGCAGGATAGTCGGGGAAGGTGGAGATAATGTCTCCCATCTCGGCCGACACGCTAGAGAAGATGTTGCCAGCCAGCTGCATACCGTCGCCAGAGTCGCCCGAGAAGCGGACCACAATGCTCTGACGAAATTTTACGTTAGTTTTTCCTAACATGATTCTTTAAACCTGTTTTTAAAAATGTGATATTTGCAATAATCAATTTGTCTCTTAAAAAACGGCTGCAAAGTTACTCATAAATAATTACTTAATAGCCATTTGGTGAATTTATTTTTCTACTTTTAAGCCCTTTTAAACAATTTATGCTTTTTTTGCGCTCTTGAGAGCTGATTTCTCAATGGCATTTTTTGAGATTGCCTGTAATGTGCTGTGCTGTTAGAGTTGGCCGTGACGGATTGAGAGTGTATGCTTGTTAATTATTTTTTAGCTTGAATGAAGAATTTGAGTTACCTTTAAATAAAATAGGTTGCGTTTCGGAAATACTCAAATAAATTTGGTATTTCATCGACTTGCACTATTTTTTGATAAATCGGGCTGCGCCTCGAAAATACTCAAATAAATTTGGTATTTTACTCGGCTTGCACTAATTTTGTGGTCATGATTGACAGGGAAACGGTAGACAGGATTCTCGACGCTGCCGACATAGTGGATGTAGTGTCCGATTTCGTGAGTTTGCGCCGCCGTGGTGCCAACTTCATTGGCTTGTGCCCTTTCCATGACGAGAAGACCCCGTCGTTCTCGGTGTCTCCAGCCAAGCAGATATGCCATTGTTTCGGTTGCGGCAAGGGTGGCAGTCCCGTGAATTTCGTCATGGAGCATGAGCAGATGTCCTATGCCGAGGCGCTGCGCTACCTTGCCAAGAAATACAATATCGAGGTTCACGAGAAGGAACTCACCAGCGAGGAGAAAGCCGCTCAAACCGAGCGTGAGAGCATGCTCGTCATCAACGACTATGCCGCTCAGTACTTTGAGAATCAGCTCCACAACACAACAGAGGGCAAGGACATTGGTCTTAGCTACTTCTATGAGCGCGGTTTCAATGATGATACTATCAAGAAATTCCGGCTGGGTTACTCTCCCGAGGACCGCAGGGCTTTCTATACCGACGCTACCGGCAAGGGATATAACAAGAAATTCCTGTTTGACGTGGGCCTGTGCATCGACGACCGCCGCGGTGGTGGCTTCGACCGTTTTCATGGACGAGTGATGTTCCCAGTGATGAATATCGCCGGCAAGATTATCGCTTTTGGAGGTCGAACTCTCAAGAAAACCAAGGAGGTTGCCAAGTATTTTAACTCTCCCGAATCGACAGTCTATGTCAAGAACCGTGAGCTATATGGCCTCTTCCAGTCGAAACGAGCCATTGTCAAGGAAGATAAATGTTTCCTTGTAGAAGGATATACCGATGTCATCTCAATGCACCAGGCAGGAATAGAGAATGTGGTAGCCTCGAGCGGAACCTCGCTCACGGAGGGGCAGATTCGTGCCATTCACCGTTTCACAAAGAATGTGACGGTCCTTTATGATGGCGATTCGGCAGGTATCAAAGCGTCATTGCGAGGCATTGATATGCTTCTTGCCGAGGGCTTGAATATCAAGGTGCTGCTGTTGCCACTGGGAGAGGACCCCGACAGCTTTGCGCGCACTCACAGCGCCAGTGAGCTGAAACAGTACATTGCCGATAATGAGGCCGATTTCATAAGTTTCAAGACCAAAATCCTGCTCGAGGGCACTGAGCGTGACCCCATCAAGCGCGCTGCAGTGATAGGTGACGTAGTAAAGTCTATCTCGGTAATCCCCGATGCTATAGCTCGTTCGGTATATGCCAGGGAATGCAGTATACAGCTTGGAATCAGTGAAGATGTGCTCCTGCGTGAGATACAGAAGAATATTGCCCGTAACAAGGAAGAGGCTTACAAACGTCGTGAGCGTGAGAAGAATCGTGAAGCAAGGCGACAGGAGAGGCAGGCTTCAGGCATTGATGTTCCATTTAATAGTGAACCATTGCCCGAAATAGCACCACCTCCTGTAATTGAGCCTCCCACCAGCGAGGAGCTCCCTGCTGGCAACGATGAGCCGCCTGTTATCGATGCTCCGCCGGCATCCTATGATGACGTGCCAAGCTTTGATGCTTCGTCGGCTGCATCAGTTGGACTGCAACCATCAGACCCAAAGGTGTTCACTTCTAGCAGCAATACAACTCGCAAAAAAGAATTGTTGTATAAGGCCGAGCTGGGTGTGATGCGCAATGTGGTAAAGTATGGTATGTGCTACTTGGCGGTTACTGTTAGTGGTAATGAACCGATTGGGCGATACACAGTGCTGGAGTTCATCAATAGCGAGTTTGAACTTGACAATATTGGTTTCTCTATTGATAAGTTCAAGCGCACTTTTGAGGCGAGTCTTGAATACGTGGACGATTTCTATCAAGCTTTGTCTCAGTTTGAAAGTCGTGAAAAGACTATTGCTGAGAGCAGATACAAGCAGGCTTTGGAATCAATCGACACCAATGGCATGAACGTGGCAGCCATCGAAAAGAAAGAGAAAGAGTTGAAAAAAGGCTTTGATAACGAGCTTGAATCTAAAATCAAGGAGTTTCGTAAAAACTATCTCGAGAAGAAGCTTTGTTCTCATCTCGACGATACAGTGCGTAACACAGCCATTGCGCTGGTCAGCGAGCGACATCAGTTGAGCAAGATTTACTCAATCGAGAACATGGAGCATTCTATAGAGAGCCGTCTCGATACTATCATTCCCGAGTCGATATTAAACCTTAAAAATTCACTTGTTTCATGCCAGATCCTTGATGTGCAGCAACAAATACAGTCGGCCCGAGGTGATAACGCACAGTCGCTGCTATTGCAGTTGCAACAACTCTATGAAGTAAGAAAAGGAATTGCGCGTCTCATAGGCGAGCGCGTAGTTAACCCCCGCCTCAAAAATTGAGACAGGGGTCCACTATATATAGCTTTTCATAGTCACTTATAGCCACTCCTATTGCCTCGTCAGTACAGCGTGGCTGTTGCCGTTGTAAGTGAGGAAGAATTGCACGCGATAGGCTCCTGGTGAATCAACCGACAAGTTGGCTCCCCAATCGACGATGCTATCAAGAGTACCACCCCAGTTGAGTGACCAGTCATGGTTGGCACGGAACTTGAACTCGCCTTTATTCAACACCATATAAGTTTCCCATGCACCAGTGTTTTGATTGTAAGATAGGTCAACGTCAGTAGCCCACTGGGTTCCAGTAGGAACTGCACTACCAATAATGCTCACGCTTGAGAGTTCGGTGAGATTAGATGTCATATAGTTCAAATTTACATCCACCTTGTAGAAACCTTGAGGAGTGTACAGGAGATCTCCGTTTACTGCCAGAGTGCCACTACTGCTTCCAGCGCCCCAGCTCAATCCGTCCCAACTGCTCTCGTTCTCTCTGAACTTGAAATAAGTGTTGAGGAACATATAGCCAACATATGTGCCTTCACTATTCAACAGCAGGCCATTAGCGGGATTGCCCCAATTATTGGCGTTACCAACTTGCCAAATTTTGGATGAAGTGTCATGACCATCTATGCTATAGGTCTTGTCACCCAAGTCAATCAACACTTCATATTCACTATATAGAGGGTTATATGAAATTTTGAAAAAGCCCTGCTTGCCAAAGCCAAACGAGCCATTGGTAGCGGTAACGTCATTGTCGGTTGGTGATGTAATCATGTCGCTCGCTGCACTCGATGACTCGGGAGCTATCTTGAAGCGGATGTCGCCACTACCAGCTGGAATAATAGCTTTAAACAAGTTAATGTCAAGCGGTGTCATCTCAATTGTAGTGCCACTGCCGTCAATCACTATCGAGTAATTCTCGATTTGCACTGACAGCGAGATGGTATTTGACTTAATGATTTGATGCCCTGAATGAGCTTGAACATAGCAATATACGTGGCAGCCACCAGTGCGAGGACGATCGTAGGTGCTGAACACCGCTTCCTTAAACTCATTAAAGTCGACCATGCCGTTCTCATTTATCTCAACGGTCTTGTTGTCAAAGCACAACTCGAAAGGACCGTCAAGGTCGGTTGAAATATCGCAAACCTTATAGGTTGTGCCACTTGGGTAATCAAATGTGAGGTTGATATCGCCAACCTTGCTTGTAATATTCAAGTAATTGCTTCCGGGTAAGCCAGTCGAGGAATCTATGAACATATAGTCACCCGAGAGGTCGTTGAAATAAACATAGTAATTGCCAGCCCGGGCGGGAATATTATATCCACCTTTATAACCCTTACCAAATGGGAACGCATTAGTGCCCCAATCATAACCCCAACTACCGGGAGCAAATTTCAGTTCACTGTCACTGCTAAGCTCAAAATTCCTGTACCAGTCGTGATTATCGTAAGGTGACACCTTTCTCATGGGGTCATTCTCAACTATCCAATTCTGATAGTAGCCAGGCATAGTTATAGTGCTATGGGTGGCTTGGCTGTCGCTCAAGCGAGTCATCGTCATCGTCTTGCTGACGGTATTAAGGTCTATCTTGTAATAGCCACCTTGATTAATGATAATATTGTCGGGGTATTCAGTCATATTTCCTGAATAGACCTGGCCACCATTCTCATTACCTCCGCCCATTACAAGATCCCATCTGCCAGGCTCCTCAATAATCTTGAACTCACCACCAGCAGGGAAATATCCAAAATACTCAAGCGGACCCTCACCATTCTCATTGTAGGTGGCGCCTTGAACAGGATACATTGGCACCATGCCATAGCTGCCATATGGGTCACCCACGTTACTCTATGGCTCAGTGCCAATAAAGCTTCCTGTGAGCCACCACAAGTGGATGGGATTCGACGATTCAAATGTTAACTGAGGAAGATGCAAGAAATTCCTCTCGTTGCTGATAATCACATCATTACCATTGTCGAGCTTAACTTCAACTCGAGCATAAAGAGTAATAGATGTTAGCACATCGCTTGGCGAGGTCCAGTTAAGCTCGTTTCTGAGCCATTCCGAGATAGTCTGTTTGCCGATTGTGGTTGTGGTTTCACTGAAATGCCAGCAATTAAACTTAGTAAAATTCTCATCAGTGCCTATTACAAGCATGTAATCAGGACTAGTCACTCCGTCGCCTAATGTGGTAACATCATCCCATGAGAACTTATAGTAATCACGGTTGAGATAATTGGTGAAACTCAGGTTAAATGCATTGAAAATGGAGCTATAAGGTTGCCAATTAAGCATCACACCATATACCATTGTAATATCAGAGGCCGTAACCCCGCCATCATCATTCACATCATAATGGAATGCGTTGTTAATGGTTGATGTGCCTAGAATATAATTATACAGTTCTGTGACATCCGATGCCGTTATATTACCGTCACGATTAACATCTGCATTATTAAGTTCGCCATTATAGACTGTGCCCACAGTTGCCTCGGCATGAGGGGCAATCAAAAAACTAAAGCTAAAACAAAGCTCCAAAAGCAAATATTCTGTTTCATAAGTCAAAATTTAATCAATTGATCCAAACATTGCAAAGATAATTATTTCTAATGAATTATTATAATAATTATTCCATATTTAATTGTAATGAGGGCTTAATTTATAAAATGGTTATTTTTTAAATAAATTGTAATGCCCATTAGCAAGATGTTGTCTAATTTACTGCATTTTTTTGTAAAAACTATTTTGCGAATTCGTCAATCACACTTTTTTATGTAATTTTGCGGTCCTGAATCAAAACAACAAATGCAGACAAGGGAAATTCCCATTTTATTCGGTTGAAAAGACTATGCCAGTAAGGAAACGTTACAATTGCTCACTGCTTGAGCACAACACCATGAGCATTGATGCCAAGGCTAAAGAGTTCATCAGCTATGACACAGTGGAAGAACTCATCGCCATATTGTGCGAAATAAGAGATAAAGGACAACGCATCTTGCACATTGGGCGTGGCAGCAACCTGCTATTTACCCAAGACTTTGATGGCGCAGTGCTGCACTCGGGCATCAAGTTCATAGAGTATGTTTCAAGAAGCAATCAAGAGATAATAGTGAGAGCAGGTGCCGGCGTTGTGTGGGACGACTTTTGCGCCCAGATGGCTCAGAAGAATTATTATGGTTGCGAAAATCTTTCTTACATCCCTGGCGAAGTGGGAGCCTCGGCAGTGCAGAACATTGGCGCCTATGGTGTGGAAGTAGAATCCATCATTCAAGAGGTTGAAACAATAGAAATAGCCACTGGCACTCGACGAGTGTTTAAAGTTGAGGAGTGCGAGTATGGCTACCGCGACAGCATCTTCAAGAACCGGTTGCAGGGGCAATATATTGTCACGGCAGTTGTCTATCGCCTCTCAACAGCTGCTGTGGTAAATCTGGAATATGGGCAGTTGAAAGAGCTGCGCTCGCAGGATGCTGTGCCATCGGCACAAGAGATTCGCGAAGCCGTAATCGCAATACGTAAGTCAAAACTCCCCGAGCCAAGCGAGTTGGGCAATGCCGGCAGTTTCTTCAAGAACCCGGTGGTGCCGGTTGAAGTGTTCAACGAGCTGGCTGCTGTCTATAGTGAGTTACCTCATTATGTCTTGAACGACAAGCAAGTGAAGATACCCGCTGCATGGCTCATTGACAAGTGCGGATGGAAAGGGAAATGCCACGGCGGAGCTGCCGTCTATGAGAAGCAGCCTCTAATAATAGTGAACAGGAACAAAGCCACTGCTGCCGACATTAAGGAGCTCGCCACTCTAATCCAACAAAGCGTTTACGACAAATTCAGAATCAACATTTATCCCGAAGTAAACTACATTTAGAAAATAAACAAGCAAAATGGCATCATTCATAGTAGAAGGCAACCACCGCCTGCATGGTGAGATTACCCCTCAAGGAGCGAAGAACGAAGCGCTACAAGTGATAAGCGCCACACTACTCACAAGCGAAGAAGTGGTGATTGAGAATGTCCCCGACATTCTTGACGTGAACAATCTCATTAAGCTACTAGGCGACATGGGAGTGAAAATAACCCGAAAAAACGAAACCACCTATAGTTTCAAAGCCGAACACATCGACTCTGATTTTATTGAGAGTCAGGGATTTATGGACCAGTGCAACAAGCTGCGAGGCTCGGTGATGATAATTGCACCGTTATTGACCCGTATGGGCAAGATGTTCTATGCCACTCCGGGTGGTGACAAAATTGGGCGACGCAGGCTTGACACCCATTTCAAGGGTCTCGGCAATCTGGGAGCGACATTCTCCTTTGATGAAGATAAACAGGCCTATGAGTTTGAGTCAAACGGCAGGCTTAAAGGCTCCTGCATGCTGCTCGACGAAGCATCGCTGACAGGCACAGCCAACATCATAATGGCTGCCGTGATGGCAAAGGGGACAACCACCATCTATAATGCCGCGTGCGAGCCTTACATTCAGCAACTATGCCGCATGCTTAACAAGATGGGAGCGCACATAGGCGGCATAGCATCCAACCTGCTCACCATCGAGGGTGTGGATGAGTTGCATGGAGCACATCACGTTATCCTGCCCGACATGATCGAGGTGGGCAGTTTCATAGGCATAGCAGCCATGACAGGCAGCGAGCTAACAATCAAGAATGTGTCGTGGGAAAATCTGGGGATAATTCCCGACAGTTTCAGGCGTCTGGGATTAAGGTTGGAAAAACGTGGCGACGACATGTTCATCCCGCAACAAAATCATTATGAGATTGACCGCTTCATGGACGGCTCAATTCTGACGCTTGCTGATGCCCCTTGGCCCGGTCTCACCCCCGACCTGCTTAGCGTGCTACTCGTTGTGGCTACTCAGGCCAAAGGCAGCGTGCTAATACACCAAAAGATGTTTGAAAGCCGCCTCTTCTTTGTCGACAAACTCATCGACATGGGGGCTCAAATCATACTGTGCGACCCGCATCGAGCAGTGGTTATTGGCCATGACCACAACATCCACCTGAGAGCAAGAAAAATGGTGTCGCCCGACATCCGCGCTGGCATTGCAATGCTTATTGCTGCAATGAGTGCCGATGGAGTGAGTCAAATTGGCCACATTGAGCAGATTGACCGCGGCTACACCAAGATTGACGAACGCCTGAATGCCCTTGGAGCAAAGATAACCCGCATTAAATAAATCCTACTACTAACTTTAAAGGAGAGCTGTAAACAAAAAACGTGGTCTTGAGGGACCACGTTTTTTATCTTATTTCATTTAGGGAAAAATTGATTATTTAACAATAACTTTCTTTCCATTGTGGATGTAGATGCCAGCGGGCAGGTTCTTGCCAGAGAAGCGCTGACCCATCATGTTGTAGTAAGCATCGTCGGTGTTGACTGGATTGGCGTCAACCTGGGTGATGGCGGTCTGAGGCAGATTCCAGTAAACGATGTTAGACGAGTTGCGCACGATGGTTGTCTCTTTACCAACGGTGGTTACAGGCACATCATAATGCACTTGGATGCCGATGCGCTGGGTGAACATTGGGTTGTCGCCCATGTTGGTGCGATAGAAGTAGATGCGTGAGATGTCGAAGTCATAGCCCTCATAGTAAATCTCGTAAGGAATTTCGGTCATGTCTTCCTCGAGGTCAACCGAGTAAGTTGCTGCATCAAAGACGAAAGGCACATCATCGTCGGTGAAGATACTGTAGAGAATGTGAGTGTGGTCGATTGGATTGTCATCAACGTCAACTGGATTTACAAGGAAGTCGAAGCAGCTGTAGCCGTCCTCTTCGCCACTGTCGTACCAAGAGTCGTCATAGAGAACGGGGTCGGCGGGAATGGCAGGAACCAGCTGATCGCCTGGCTGTTCTTCTTCATAGGTGTAACTGATTTCGGTTACAGGAAGCTCAACGTTGGTGCCGCAGCCCAGCATGGCAGTTGAGTTGGGCCAGTCGTCGCCTTGAGCAAAGTCGAGGAAGCTTTCCCAGTTGTCGGTGTAGGTCATTGCCTTGCCACCGATGCCCGAGGTGTAGAAGGGAGCATAGTCGCTGCCCATAGTGCAGTTGTCATTATCCTCAGCATCGAAGGCAATGGTAACGAGCAAGCTCTTGCCAGGGGTGAAATTGAAGTCTACAGGGAACTCAAGAGTATAGTCATCACCATAGGCATCAAGCATATCGATGTCTAACTGAACTTCATATACTGGCTCGCCAAAATCGAAGAATTGCTTTATTCCGTCTTGATTCTTGGCAAACTCGATAGCGTCGGTTTCCTGTAGGTAAACTTTGGTGTTGCGAATAATCTCCTCATAGGTCTCATCGTAGAACTTGAATTTCAGCCCAGTGATTTTCACGTTCTGCTTGCCATCGAGGTCGGTGAGCAAGTCGGGGGTGTAAATCATTTGAGAGCCCGTGTGAGCCAAATAGAAATTAGTAGGAGCCATGTCAAAATAAGAACCATTGTAAGGGCTGGCATTGTCCCAGTCGCCAATGTTGATAGTAGCGCTCTCCTGAGCTTGTGCCGAAATGGTAAGTGCAGCAATTGCTGCAAGAATCATGTAAAATTTCTTCATATAAAACAGTTTTAAATGATTAATAATAACGTTTTGATGCAAAAATACTCATAATTTCAATAAAAGGGCATCTCACCAACATTAATTATTCTTAAAAATAATTGCAATTGGCGCTTTTCATTTACGAGGATAAAAATGCTGTTTTTAGGAATTAAAAATAAATTCGTGGTGTATTTTTTTTGTGTTTTTCACAACAAGTAGTAACTTTGCACACTTATGGGACGAATACTGGCTATTGACTATGGACGCAAGCGCTGCGGCATTGCAGTGACCGACCCTCTCAAGATAATTGCAAATGGTCTTGAGACTGTTGCCACACACAAGCTCATGGACTTCTTGAAGGACTATACGAGCCGCGAGCAGGTGGAGTTGATTGTCATTGGACTACCCACTCAGCTAAACGGAGAGCCAAGCGAGAGCATGAAGTATATCACGCCGTTCATCAATCGCCTCAAGAAGGTGATGCCCGACATGCCCATCGAGATGGTTGACGAGCGATTCACATCTACTATCGCCCACCAGGCGATGATTGATGGGGGCATGAAAAAAAGCGACCGCCGCGACAAGGCACGCGTCGACACCATAGCTGCCAGCATCATCCTTAACGATTATCTACAGAGCAAACAATTTAAAGGACTATGATTTTACCTATTTATATATACGGACAACCCGTGCTGCGCAAAGTGGCTGAACCCATCGACAAAGACTATCCTGGACTAGATGAACTCATTCAGAACATGAAGGATACCATGTACGACAGTGACGGAATTGGTATTGCAGCGCCTCAAGTGGGCGTGAGTGCAAGAGTGGTTTACATTGACGTTGACGCTCTGAGCGAGAAGTTCCCAGAACTCAAAGACAAGCGCATGGTGCTTATAAATCCTGAAATCACTGTAGACGAGACAAGTCCAACCGAGACCCGAGAGGAGGGCTGCTTGAGTGTTCCAGGCATCCACGAGAACGTTACTCGCCACACCAAGATTCACATCCACTACTTCGATGAGAACTGGGTGGAGCATGACGAAGATATCGACACCTATCTTGCACGAGTAATCCAACACGAGTGTGATCATCTGGAAGGGCACGTTTTCATCGATCACATTTCAGCAATACGCAAGCAGATGATTCGTAGCAAGCTCAACAACATGATTAAAGGTAAGGTTGACTGCGATTATCGCATCAAGGCCTACAAACCCAGTAGAAGGCGCTAATAATTTATATTAGAAAGATGGTTACTATTACCGCAACCGACAGAAGGTTCATCAAAATGGCTTGTGAACTGGCAAGCAAGAATATAGACAACGGCGGTGGACCATTTGGCGCAGTGATAGTGAAGGACGGTGAAGTTGTGGCTACAGGATGTAACTGCGTGACTATAATTAACGACCCAACGGCGCATGCCGAGGTGAGCGCCATACGCGTGGCATGCAGCAAGCTTAAGAACTTCAAACTCGAAGATTGTGTCATCTACTCAAGTTGTGAACCTTGCTCCATGTGCCTTAGTGCCATATATTGGGCAGGCATTAGCAAAATCTATTATGCCAACAACAAGCACGATGCAGCAGCCATCGACTTTGACGACAACTTCATATACGAGGAGATTGCGAAACCCTATGAGTTGCGCAACATCCCCATGATCCATGTAGAAGATGAGCATGCATTCGACCACTTCAAGAAATGGTCTTCAAAAGTAGACAAAATCGATTATTAAATATATAAAACAACTAATGATATGAGACTTATTATTGAACCTAACTATGAGCAGGTGTCGGCTTGGGCAGCCAATTATGTTGCTTCTCGCATCAATGCCGCTAATCCTACTCCCGAGAAACCCTTTGTGCTGGGTTGTCCCACAGGTAGTTCACCATTGGGCATGTACCGCAAGCTTATCGAGCTCAACAAAGCGGGCAAGGTGTCGTTCCAGAATGTTGTGACTTTCAATATGGACGAGTATGTGGGTCTGCCTGAGGAGCACCCCGAGAGCTACCACAGCTTCATGTGGAACAACTTCTTCTCGCACATCGACATTAAGAAGGAGAACGTGAACATCCTCAACGGAAACGCCGAGGACCTTGAAAAAGAATGTGCCGACTATGAGGCACGCATCCAAGCAGCCGGAGGTATCGACCTCTTTATGGGCGGCGTTGGTCCCGACGGGCACATCGCCTTCAACGAGCCTGGCTCTTCGCTCACATCGCTCACTCGCATGAAGACTCTCACTCAAGACACCATCATCGCAAACAGCCGCTTCTTTGACGACGATGTGAATAAAGTCCCCAAAACTGCACTTACCGTAGGTGTGGGAACCGTCATGGCTGCCCGCAGCGTGATGATTATCGTAAACGGCTACAAGAAGGCTCGCGCCTTGCAGCAGGCTGTGGAAGGCGGTGTGTCGCATATGTGCACACTAAGCGCCCTGCAGATGCATCGCAAAGCTATCATCATCTGCGATGAGGATGCCACAATGGAACTTAAAGTGAGCACCTATCGCTATTTTAAAGACATAGAGAGCGCTCATCTCGATCCTGCTACACTTTTATAAGACAATCAAGGACAAGATATAGGTTATAAATAATTAAGGACAATTGCCTCGGCTGAACTTATCAGCAGCAATTGTCCTTAATAAATTTTTATCAGAAGCAAAAAACTATTGCTAGTAATTGACTTTAATGACTAACGACGACGGCGTTTAGCAGACTTACCTCCCTTGGAAGCTTTGCCACGTGTCACTTCGCGACGAGTGCTGTTGCCTCGCTGGCCGCGTTTCTGTCGGCGTGACGCCCGTCCACCCTCATACTCGGCACGCATCCTGTCGGTCGCTGTCTCTCTAAACATTTGCGACATGTAGGTTATAGGAGCCTTGTCGATGCGGTGACTGCCGGCGGGATTTTCCTTGTCGACAAGTACAAAATCCAGCTGCTTTTTAACGAGGTCGGCGCGAGCCACTTGAATTGTCATTGGGTCGCCAAGTTGAAATTTCTTGCCACGGCGACGCCCACGAATCATGTAGTTCTTCTCGTCGTACTCATAGAAGTCGTCATCGAGATCACGCACAGCAATCATGCCTTCGCAGTGGGTCTCGTTAAGCTCGACATAGACACCCCATTCGGTAACACCCGAGATTTTTCCCTCGTATACTTCGCCAAGATGGGCACCCATATATTCAACTTCCTTATACTTGATTGAAGCCCGCTCAGCATTGGCTGCAAGCTGTTCCTGACTGCTCACGTGCTTGCAGTCTTCTTCAAGTTTCTCGGGGTTGACAGTGCGAGCTCCCTTGACGGCGTATTTATCGAGCAGGCGATGCACCATAATATCGGGATAGCGACGAATGGGAGATGTGAAATGGGTGTAGTAGTCGAACGCCAGTCCGTAATGACCAACATTTTCGCTCGAATAAACCGCTTTGGCCTGCGACTTGATGGCAAGCAACGAGATAAGGTCTTCTTCGGGCTTGCCCTTAATGTCCTTAAGCAACTTGTTAATAGAGAGGTTTACCTCTTTTGCATTGCCATTTATCTTGAGATTGTGGCCGAAGTGAGATGCAATTTCGGCAACGTTGTGCAGCTTCTCTAGATCGGGTTCCTCGTGAATGCGGTAGACAAACGCCTTTGCCTTCTTGCTGGGAGGGACTTTCCCGATGTGAGCCGCCACAGTGCGGTTGGCAAGTAGCATAAACTCCTCTATAAGCTGATTGGCCTCTTTCGACACATGAACATGCACTGCCGTTGGTGTACCTTTGTCATCAATGTCAAAGTAGATTTCCTCGCGGTTAAACTCTACAGCTCCTTCATCAAAGCGTTGCTTGCGTAGTTTCTGTGCAAGGTCGTGGAAGGTGAGGATTTCCTGAGCTAGGTCTCCCTTGCCAGTCTCGATGATCTCTTGTGCTTCCTCATAGCAGAAACGTCGGTCACTGTTTATCACCGTGTGACAAATCTTGTACTTGTGCACCTTGGCGCTGTCGTCCATCTCAAATACAACCGAGTGGCATAACTTGTCCTCATGAGGACGCAGCGAGCATATGAAATTGCACAATCGCTCGGGAAGCATTGGCACCGTGCGGTCGACAAGATATACCGATGTGGCTCGCTCATAGGCTTCTTTGTCGATAACAGAGTCGGGCTTCACATAGTGCGTCACATCGGCTATGTGAACACCAATTTGCCACCTTCCGTTTGGTAGCTTCTCAATCGACAGTGCGTCATCATAGTCTTTGGCGTCGGCAGGGTCGATGGTGAATGTCGTCACACCACGCATATCGCGTCGTCGAGCAACCTCCTCATCGGTAATGCCTGGCTCAAGTTTGTTGGCTACTCGCTCTACATTCTCGGGATATCGATAGGGTAGTCCAAACTCGGCAAGGATGGCATGTATTTCGGCATTGTTCTCACCGGCTTTTCCAAGCACATCAACCACTTCGCCAATTGGGCTGTTGCTGCCATCGGGCCACTCTATAATGCGCACTACGGCTTTGTCGCCAGTCTTGCCGCCAGCGAGTTTGTCAAGAGGAATAAAGATATCGGTAGCTAGGAACTTGCTGTTGGTAGCTAGGTGAGCAAAGTATTTTTTGATGTTCAGAATGCCAATGAACACCTGCTCCTTGCGCTCCACAATCTTGATAACTTCGGCCTCAGGTTCAAAACCGCTGCGTGCTGCGCTGATGTGCACCATCACCTTGTCGCCATTGAGAGCATGCATCGAGTTGCGCTCGGCAACCATGATGGGGGTGCTGTCGTCGCCCTCGAGAACAACGCTGTTCTTGCCATTGCTGCGGCGAATGAAGATGCCGGCAGCCACGTTATTGCGCTGTGCTGCTTTGAACTTGCCAGGAGCAATCTCGTTGATGAAACCGTCAATCGACAGCTGTTCGAGAATTTCTACAATGAGCGCTCTCTGCTTGGCAGTCTTGGCACCCACTTGAGCACTTACTTGCTTGTAATTGACTGAGGCTTCGTCATGCTCATTGAAAAAGTTTATAACTTTGTCATGAAATTCACGACGTTCAATCTTGTAAGAGTTTAAACTGTTCTTCTTTGCCATAAAAGATGAAGTGTAAAATTATTTGCCCAGATTGCCCAGGATGCTTCGTGTGAGCTCGCGAGTGATGGTTCGAGTGGCAGCACTTGTTGCATTTTTCGCAATCTTGCCAGTTGTAGTGGTAGAACTCTTGCGTTCTTTTGTGCCTGAGATTTTGTTTCCAACCTTGGTGCCGATTATTGTAGCTATTGTAGCTGTTACAGCCGTGATTATAGCTTTCCATACTTTGCTGAAGAAACCAGGTTTCTTACTCTCTTTTTCGGCTTCCTTGGCTTCTTTTTCGGCTTGTTTCTCGGCCTCGGCTGCTGCAGCTGCTTCGGCTGCCTCTTTCTCAGCCTTTTCGGTCTCGGCGAGCAACACCTCGAATGCACTCTCGCGCTCCTTTGCCTCGTCATACTTACCGTAGATGCTTGAACGGTTGATGAACGAGTTGCGTGTCATCTGGTCGATGGGACCAATCTGGCTCAGCGGGAATAGAATCTTGGCGCGTTCTACAACACTTGGCGCTCCCTTTTCGTCGAGGAATGAAACGAGCGCCTCGCCAGTCTCAAGGTTGGAGATGGCTTCGGATGTGTCGAAGGCGGGGTTGGCACGGAATGTTTCGGCTGCTACTTTTACGGCTTTAATGTCGCGTGGAGTATAGGCTCTCATGGCATGCTGTATGCGGTTTCCAAGCTGACCGAGCACAATCTCAGGCAAGTCGGCAGGGCTTTGCGTGATAAAGTAAATACCCACGCCCTTGCTTCGCATGAGTCGTATAACCTGCTCAATTTTGTCAACTAGAGCTTTGGACGTGTCCTCAAACAGCATGTGTGCCTCATCAAAGAAGAAGATGAGCTTGGGCTTCTCTAAATCCCCGACTTCGGGGAGTGTCACATAAAGCTCCGATATGAGCCACAGCAAGAAAGTAGAGTAGAGTTTGGGGTTGTGCTGCAATTCATCGGCTGCAAGCACACTCATCATTCCTCTTCCACCTTCAGTCGCCATCAGGTCATTAATATCAAACGATGGTTCGCCAAAGAAATTGTTGCCACCTTGATCCTCGAGAACAAGAAGAGAACGTTGTATTGCACCGATGCTGGCCGAAGAAACATTGCCATATTTAGTAGTGTATTCGGCTGCGTGTTTAGCCACATAATCGAGCATTGCGCGCAAGTCCTTAATATCATCGATGAGCAGACCTCTTTCATCTGCAACTTTGAACACGATGTTTAGCACTCCGCTCTGCACGTCGTTAAGACCAAGTAGGCGTGAGAGCAGCAACGGGCCCATGTTTGACATTCTTGTACGCATGGGATGACCTTGCTTTCCAAACACATCGTAGAATCTTACTGGACATCCTTCAAATTCTAAGTCGGCCTCATTTAATCCGAACTCAGGAAGTCGTTTTTCGATAAAGCTTGATACTTTTCCTGGCTGGCTTATTCCCGAGAGGTCGCCTTTTATATCGGCCATGAAGCAAGGCACTCCTGCCTTACAAAAACTTTCGGCTATCACTTGAAGCGAAACGGTCTTACCAGTACCTGTTGCGCCTGCAATCAAACCATGGCGGTTAGCCATCTTTCCATTGATACATATTGCTCCGTTAGGTCCGTGAGCAATATAAAATTGATTGTCCCTATACATAATTACTAAGATTTTGTTCTATATCCTACAAAAATACGCATATTTTTACAATTTACAAAACGATTTGTAGTGAAAAAGTTATTATTGTTAATAAGTTTTGAGTTTTTGCGTTTTGGTGATGTGGTGATAGTAGTAGAAGTGTAAGTGATTAAATTTGTGTGATATTGATAATTTTGCTATTTTTGCATCATGGAAATGGAAAAGACAATACAAGAGATAAAGGAAATGCTCGCTCGCAGCGAGTCGCGCGATGTGATATCACATTGCGACTATATTATCGAGAATCAAAACACTGAAGAGAACAAGAAATTTATTGCTCAGCTTTTTTATCTGCGTGGCAATGCCTATCGTCAGCTAGGGAATTGGGGAAAAGCTATGAGCAGCTATCTTGAGGCATCGGAGCGTGACCCTGAAGGACCTGCTAAGCAGGCCTATGCCAATGCATTACAAATTTTAGACTTTTATAACCGCGATTTGTATAATCCCTAATACGCTTCGTGCTTAAGTCGGAAAATCTTGATTGTAATTAGGCTCTTTAAGCTATAGTATTACATGTTTAGCGTTGACAGTGTGGTTGACAAAGATTGATGCCAGCGGCGAGAAGCGTGAGGCATCTTCGGTAGTGCTGTAAACGCATGTGCCTCCCTTGGAGCAACGTTGTTCCATCTCGGGATGACGTTCCAGATAGTCCTTGAGGCTTTGTGCAACGATTGGCCCTTGTTCGATAATTTGAACGCCTTCAGGGGCGTATTTTTTTATCTTGTCGTAAAGTAGAGGGTAGTGGGTGCAACCCAAAATCACCGAGTCAATATCGGAGCATTGCGACATGAGGGCTTCAACATCTTTCTTAACGAAATAATCGGCGCCTGGACCATCGCTCTCGCGGTTTTCGACAAGAGGAACCCACATGGGGCAGGCATGGCTGTAGACCTTGATGTCGGGGTGCATCTTCTTAATTTCAATATCGTAAGAAAGGCTTTGAATAGTGCCTGGTGTGCCAAAAATTCCTACTTTGCGAGTGGTTGTTATGTCGCCAATCTTCTCTACAGTGGGCCTTATGACACCAAGCACCCTGCGGTTGGGATCGAGGTTCTCCAAATCCCGCTGTTGAATGGTTCGTAGCGCCTTGGCCGAAGCTGTGTTGCATGCTAGGATAACGAGGTGGCATCCTTGCGAGAAGAGGTGTTTTACTGCTTGCAGAGTAAATTCATAAACCAATTGATAAGAACGGTTTCCATAGGGTGCTCGTGCATTGTCGCCCAGGAATATGTAGTCATATTGTGGCAACACTTTTCTTATCTCACGCAGGATGGAGAGCCCTCCAAATCCGGAGTCGAAAACACCAATGGGTGCTGGTTTGTCGGTATAGATTGTTGTCATAACTGTGGTTGATGTGGGCTATCGATTTAATTTCTTTATAATGTGGGAGACAACTCCCCAAATGATGAAATTGCTCTCTTTGGGCACTTTTATGATGGGATATTTGCGGTTGGCAGGAGCCAGCGAGACTTCGTCTTGATTGATGATGATGCGCTTGACTGTGAAATCACCGTCGAGAAAGCACACAGCAATGTCGCCATCGTGAGGCTCAAGCGAGCGGTCGATAATTAGCATGTCGCCTTCCATTATGCCGGAGTCGACCATAGAGTCTCCAATAACCCGAGCGCAAAATGTAGCAGCAGGATTGTTGATAAGCTCACGGTTGAGGTCGATGGCATCGGCAAAGGAGCCTTGAGCTGGGCTGGGAAATCCCGCTTGTATGCGATTCTCAAAAAGCAGAAGTGAGAGGTCGCTGTTTTCTTCAATTCGTTTTATTTCAAGAGTTGCCATATAGTGCAAAATTACAACGATTTTTTTAAGTGTGCAAGCGTGGGTAGAGAAAAAACAAGGCTCCGGGATGTGTCCGAAGCCTTGAGTTGATTATTGTTTAGTTGGAAAAAGATTCTTTATTAAAGGCCCATCTTCTTGGCAATCTTGGCAGGGATAGCCTCTTTGTTAAGAATGATGTTCATGGTTTTAGCTTTGAAGAAAGCTTCGCTTACATAGAAGAAACCATGATAGAGTTGGTTGGTGTCCCAGCTGTTCTGTACCTTGAAGTACTTGTTGCCTTCCTGGTCAACGGCAGTGCCCACGATAACCATGCCGTGGTCGTCGGTAGTCTCCTTGTTGTCGAACATTAATTGGCGGCTCTCTTGAGTAACTGTTTGCTCATTGCCTGGACCCTTGATTTCCCAGCGCTGTGCGTCGCGGTCCTTGTCGCTAAGCTGATCCCAGCGTGCACGGTCGGTGCCATTGAGGTCTTCCTCAGTTTTCTCTTTTACAAGAACTGCATAGCCCTTGCGCCATTGGAAACCACGCTCGCTCACGTCGGCACCCCAAGCGATTGAATAACCCTTCTCGATGGCATAGTTAGCAATCTCCCAAAGCTCATCGATGGGAACGTTCTGTGATTTTTCCCAAGTCCAGTTGTCGGCAACCTCAAGAACGAATGGCTTGTAGAAAGGATGGTGAGTGAACGAAGTGATAGAGATGTAGTCGTTCATGTTGAGAGGCAGTGATGCTGCATAGCTTTGAGGAGTGTAGGTCTTGCCTTCCCAAGTGAAAGTCTCGGGGAGCTTGCCCATGTATCCGTCAAGGACACCCTTGAAGCCGTCCATCCAAGAAGGAGTGAGTTTCTTGAGCTTGCGCTGGTTAACCACATTGACCATGCCCTGCAGCATTGCTGTGAGCTCGGCAGTGTTGAATTTCTTGTCGCCGTAGGTCATGCCAGTGTAAACCTCGTTTGGCACCATGCCGTAGTTCTCCCACACATAGGCAACGTCAAGGCCTGCGCCGCCTTCGGCAAAGTTGCTTGTGCCATCCATGCGCACATTCTTGATTGCTTTGTCGAGATAGCAGTGATAAACTACAAAACCTTCGCTCAAGTGAACCTCCTTGCCGGTCTTGCGCAAAATTTCGTTCTCGAAGAAAGTGTTGCTTGAATAGCACCAGCAAGTTCCTGATTTGTTTTGATCTTTCACTGGTGTGGATTTCACAGTCTTAATGTCGGTGAACTTGAAACCAGTACTATCGGGGTTAACGACTTTGTCGTCGGCCATTGCGCCAAACACTAAGCTGGCAGCAATTAAAGTAAGAAATAGATGTTTCATTGTGTATTAATTAAATGATAAAAAAAGATTGTCATGTTAATGAATTTGCAAAAATAGAAAAAAAAACGGATTTTTGTATTAATTTTGCACAAAAATAATATTAAAGATGATTAATGTAGAAATTGATCCACGCATTTTGGCAGCTTGTCCACTCATTCAAATAGGGCTTTTGAGTGCCGATGTGGTGAATGGCGAAACTTGTGACGAACTGTGGCAAGAGCTTGAGAGAGAGGCTGCTGAGGTTGCACAGCGATATGAATTGCTGGCGATAAACCAGCGCCCGGCAATTGCTGCTACTCGCAAGCTCTATAAAGCGTTGGGCAAGGATCCGGGTCGTTATCGTGTGGCAAGCGAGGCGCTTTGTCGCCGCATAGTGCGTGGGTTGGGTCTTTATCGTCTCACTACGCTCATCGATGTTGTTAACCTGGTGTCGATAAAAAGTGGTTACCCTATAAGCGGTCTTGATGCCGAGAAGATTGTTGGCGACACTCTGCGGATGGGAGTGGGAGAGAAGGATGAGCCATATTGCGGAATTGGCCGCGGGTTGCTCAACATAGAAGGCATGCCTGTTTATCGCGATGCGCAAGGTGGCATAGCAACTCCCACCAGCGACGAGGAGCGCACTAAATTCACCACCGACACTCGTAAAGTTCAAATCAACATCAATGCATTTGGCCCCGAGCTGCCTCTTGATGAAACTCTGGATCTGACTTCAAGACTGTTAGAAAAATATGCAAACGCAACCAATATAGAAACAACGATAATAAAAGATTTTTGATATGAAAGTTTTACCAATTATAGAAGACAACATCAACGTGCGTCACATTGAGGAAATAGCAAGTGTGCTGCGTGACGGAGGTATCATCGTTTATCCTACCGACACTGTCTATGCTATAGGGTGTGATGCGCTTAATAATCAGGCGATTGAACGCATTTGCTCTCTCAAGGCGATGAAGTCGGCCAAGACTAATCTGTCGATTATTTGCAGTGACATTTCGGAGGTGGCACAGTATGCTAAGTTTGACAACGTTCAGTTCCGCTTGATGAAGAACAACCTTCCAGGTCCGTTCACTTTTATCTTCCCTGCGATGTCAAAGCTGCCAAAGGCGTTCAAGGGCCGTCGCACGGTTGGCATAAGGATTCCTCAAAACAAGATAGCGACTGCAATTGAGCGTGAGCTGGGTCACCCCATCCTCACTACCTCGGTACCCGCCAAGGACGATGACTATCGTTGCGAGCCTGAACTCATAGCCGAGGCTTTGGGCAACAGTGTTGATATTGTTGTCGATGCTGGACGTGGAGGACTTGTTCCATCTACTGTTGTTGACTGCACCGAGGGAGAACCTGAGATTGTGCGTCAGGGCAAGGGAGAGCTTCAGTGATAGAACTTTTTAACCAGTATAGATTATGAAACGTTTTTTGTTGATGTCACTCTTGGCTGTTGTGCTGTTGGTAGTGGCTTCGTGCGGTGGAAACAGTACAAATAAAGATGAAAGCAATTCTGCTTCTTCTCAACCGGATGCAACCTTAGAACAGGCAGTTCCTGTTGCAGATAGCCTGAAATCAGATAATGACTCTGTGGCCCAAACCGATAGTAAGAAAAAGGGTGACAAGGTGGTGGTTATTGATTTCTTTGCCACCTGGTGCGGCCCCTGCAAAGCTATGGCTCCAGCAATGGAGAAGATGGAAAAGAAATATGGCGACAAGATAGAGTTTCGAAAAGTTGATGTCGACCAAGACCCAGAACTGGCTCAACAGTATCAAATTGAAGGTGTGCCCACACTAGTAATTCTTTCTTCAAAGGGAGATGTTCTGAATAAGATTGTCGGGGGGCAGACCGAGGAATTCCTTGACAAGATGTTCAGCAGTTTGTAGGCTTTGCAAACCGTAGGCGTGGTCGTGTCACGCTCACTTTCACCTTTAGCCTTTTTAGTTTAAAAGCTGCGATAGCATTAATTATGTCGTTGGCTTTGTCTTTTGGTACCGCCACAAGTGAGTGGTGGTCATAAACGTTTATTTTGCCAATCTCATTGGCGGTTATCATCGTTGCATGAGAAACTATAAACCCGACAATATCACCACGTGAAACTTTTTCTTTCTTGCCTGCACTAATGTGCAATGTGGAGATTTTTGAAATCTTCATTTTGCGAGAGGTGTCAGGCATTAATTCATACTTCTTGCAATCACCCACATAGGGGGGCAATGACTCGTGTGGAGTTGTGATAAGATAAGCGTCACCATGTGAGTCGATCCGTGCTGTGCGTCAATTGCGATGAATGAAAATTTCTTGTGTCAAAGGTAAATCGTAGTGGACGATGTGCTTCACAGTTGTGATGTCCAAACCACGCGCCGCAAGGTCGGTAGCTACCATAATCATCACAGTGCCGTTGTAAAACATTGCCACAGCTTTTTCTCGTTCAATCTGCTCAAGCGTCCCTTGAAAAAGGACGATATCCATTTTTTGCTTTGAAAGGTAATTGTAGACTTCTTGAGCACCTTCTCTTGTGCTTGAGAAGACGATGGTCTGTTCATCGGGGATACTGTACAGCAAGTTAATCAAGGTGTTGAGTTTGTCATCGTCGCAGCTCGATTTCACATTCCACAAGTTGATGCGGTCTTCTACTTTAAGTTCTTGGTTTGTGCGGTAGTCTATTGTATGAAACTTGTTTAGTGACAAAAAATCCGGTATTGACTTAATATGTGTGGCCGAGGTCAGAATTTTTCTAGCCTTTGATGGGCAATGAGCCATTATTTGTTGCATTTCGTGAGTGAACCCCAGCTCCAACGATTTGTCAAATTCATCGAGTACTAGACATGACAAATTACAAAGCTCGATGTTCTTGCGGTTGATGTGGTCCAGCAATCGTCCAGGGGTGGCGACTATAACTTGTGGCTGAGATTCAAGCTCACGTTTCTCCACTACAGCGTCATGACCACCGTAGCAGCAGGCGGCTTTTGTGAGAGGTACTATCTTTTTCATTACGGCAAAGGTTTGCGTCACAATTTCTCGTGATGGTGCAATTACGACAGCTTGAAGTGTGTCGTCAGATGTGTTGAGCGATATGAGAACAGGCACAAGAAAGGCCAACGACTTGCCCGAGCCTGTGGGAGAATAGACAATCAAGTCGCTTGCGCTGTGCTGCCACTTGTCGATGACCTCGTTTTGCATGTTGTTGAGCGAGGTGATCTTTAGGGCCTTGATTGCATTGAGAAGGATATCTTCCTTTGTCATAATGATTATTGATTAAAAAAAGGGAAACACAGTGAGTGCTTCCCTCATTTAAAATTTACTAGCATTTAAATTACTTCTTTAATGCTTCCTTAGCTTTGTCCGCTCCTTTTTCGATGGCTTTGCCAGCGAGCTCTTTGCCTTTGTCGATGGCCTTGTTGGCAGCATCTTTACCAGCCTCAGCAGCCTTGTTGGCAACATCCTTGCCAGCTTCAACAGCCTTGTTGGCGGCGTCCTTGCCAGCGTCAACAGCTTCCTTGCCAGCCTCTTTACCAGCCTCTACGGTAGCATCGGCAGCTTCCTTAACCTCTTTGTTAGCAGCGTCTACTTTCTGCTGAAGAGTGTCAGAAATTGCGTTAGAATCGGTGGGATTCTCAATAGGAGTGATGCTGTCGCCAGAAGTTGATGCAGAAGTAGTGCCATTATTGTTGCAAGAAACCAGGCTCAAAGCGGCTGTAGCAGCGAACAGTAAGAATAACTTTTTCATAAAAAAATAAAAAATAAAGTTAGTAAATAAAATTAATAAATAATAAATTAAATAAGAATTTCTTTGAAAAATTTCTTCATCTCAGAAATTCGCCGTAAATTTACATCAAATTTTATAAAATCAAAAAGAATTCCATTATTTTTTGCTAACAAAGTGATTTTTTGAGATAAAAATAAGTGACACATTATTATAATAACGCAAAATGGTATATATAATATTTATAGCAATATCAATAATAAGTTATCTTGTTCAACATTCACTTCAGAATAAGTTCTCCATTTATTCTCAAGAGCCTCTTGACATTCCTCTCACAGGTAGAGATGTAGCTGCTAAAATGCTTCACGACAATGGCGTGACCAATGTGAATGTGACAAGCGTTAATGGTCAGTTAACTGACCATTACAATCCGGCCAATGGGACTGTGAACTTGAGTGATTCGGTTTTCTCGGTCAACAGTGTTGCGTCGGCTGCTGTTGCTGCTCATGAATGCGGTCATGCGTTACAGCATGCTCAAGGTTACGCTCCATTGAAATTGCGCTCCAAGCTTGTTCCGGTTGTGAGTTTTGCGTCAACCTGGGTTACATGGGTGTTGCTAGCTGGCATATTGTTGATAGAGACATTCCCAATTGTGTTGGAGATAGGTGTGGGATTGTTTGCTTTAACCACATTGTTCAGTCTCATCACCTTGCCTGTTGAGGTTGATGCAAGCCGTCGAGCTGTAGCATGGCTTCAGAGCTCAGGTATCACACAGGGCATAAAGACCGAGCATGCCAAGGACGCTCTCCATGCTGCTGCCTATACCTATGTGGTTGCGGCATTAAGTTCATTGGCTACATTGATGTATTATGTGATGATATTGATGGGCCGTCGTCGCAATTGATGGCCATAAGAGACATAAAAGCGAAATTTTTAATAAAAACAAGTATAAAAGTAACATATTCTTCCTAATGGCACAGAAACCATCTATTCCTAAGGGTACAAGAGATTTTTCGCCGCTTGAGATGGCGAAACGCAATTATATTTTCGATACAATTAAAAGTGTGTTTCTGCTTTATGGATTCCAGCAGATAGAAACACCGGCAATGGAAAACCTGTCAACGCTGATGGGCAAGTATGGAGAAGAAGGCGATAAACTGCTTTTCAAGATTCTGAACAGTGGTGACTTCCTGAAATCGGCCCCCGATGACTTGCTCGCAAACAAAGACTATATCCACCTTATCACCAAAGTGAGTGAAAAAGGTCTGCGTTATGACTTGACCGTGCCTTTCGCACGCTATGTAGTTCAGCATCGCAATGACCTTCAGATGCCTTTCAAGCGCTATCAGATTCAACCTGTGTGGCGTGCCGACCGTCCGCAACGCGGTCGTTATCGTGAGTTCTATCAGTGTGATGCCGATGTGGTTGGTAGCGATTCTTTGTTTAATGAAGTGGAATTGGTGTCGATGATTGATGAGGTGTTCAAGCGTTTTGGCATCAATATCGCAATCAAACTTAATAACCGCAAGATATTGAGCGGTATAGCCGAGGTGATAGGCGCTCCCGACAAAATTGTGGATATAACAGTTGCTATTGACAAGATAGACAAGATAGGTCTTGATAATGTCAACGCCGAATTGCAAGAAAAAGGGCTTTCGACAGGAGCAATAGATATGTTGCGACCATTGTTGACTCTTTCAGGCACAAATGCCGAAAAGCTAACGACCCTGGAGAATTTGCTTTCGTCTTCACAGGTGGGAATGAAAGGAATTGAAGAACTTAAGTTTGTTCTTGACAACGCGATGGCGCTTAACCTTAAGAGTGAAGTTGAGGTTGACGTATCGCTTGCTCGCGGCTTAAATTATTACACAGGAACTATTCTCGAGGTGAAAGCTCTTGACGTTGAGATGGGCAGCATTAGCGGTGGTGGTCGATATGACAATTTGACTGGTGTATTTGGAATGGACGGACTGTCGGGTGTGGGCATCAGCTTTGGTGCCGACCGTATATTTGACGTTCTCAACACCCTCGATTTGTATCCAGCCGACACTATCGCCACGACCAAGGTGATTTTCATGAACTTTGGCTTGAAAGAGGCTCAATACTGTTTGCAACTCATGACTCAGTTGCGCAGTAATGGAATCTATTGTGAGCTCTATCCTGAGGCTTCAAAGATGAAAAAGCAGATGACATATGCCAACTCTAAGGGCATTCCTTTCGTTGCTATGGTTGGTGAGAGTGAACTGTCTTCGGGCACAATTTCCATCAAGGATATGACTAGTGGCGAGCAAAAGAATTATACTATCGAGGAAGCAGTAGCACTGCTGAAATAAGTCTTTTGCAATATGGATAACATTTTTGATAAATTATTACATCTTCCATTATTTCAAGGTGTTACTCAAGAACGACTTGGAGAGGTGATTGAAAAAATCCCTTTTCATTTTCTCAAGTTTAAAAAAGGTGAGAGGATTCTTGATTGTGGTGATCCTTGCACTCATGTGAGGTTTGTAATCTCGGGAAGAGTTCGTCTTGAATATGAGAGTAAGGTTTTGAAGTTCAAAATCTCGCATGAGTTATCGTCTCCCGAAGTAATTTCTCCCGATTATCTTTTTGGATTAGACACGAGTTATCCATTCAGTGTTTATGCAGTAGATGAATGTGGTCTTCTTCAGGTCGACAAGCAAGACTATGTTACTATTTTGCAGAGTGATAAAGTGTTCTTGTATAATATCTTGAACTACCTGTCTCGAAACTCGCAAAGTATAAAGACTCATCTTTTGAACATAGAGCATGCTTCAGTTTTGGAGCGCATAGCATTGCTTGTGAGCGCATTCACGTCACAACGCTCAGAACATATCACACTCTCCTTCAGACAGCGTGATCTGTGCCATCTTCTTGGAGCTCGTCGCCCTGCATTGATGGCTGCTCTTGACTACCTTCTTGAAAAAGGTATGATAGAAATGCCCACTACTACCACAATGTTGATTAATGATAGAAAGCAACTGCTTGCATTGCTTACCAAAATGGATTTGAAATGAAGTATACTTACTACACATCAGGCACTTGCTCAAGTATGATAGATTGGGAAATTGTAGATGGTAAATTGCGAAATGTAGTCTTTACTGGAGGATGCCATGGAAATTTGCAAGGCATCTCACGACTGGTGGAGGGTATGAGTTGTGAAGAAGCAATCTCAAAGCTTGAGGGCATTAGATGCGGATATAAGTCAACATCATGCCCCGATCAGCTTGCAAAAGCCTTGAAGGAAGCCTTGGCAAGTAATGAGTAGTAGCTTTTTCTGGGTGTCGAATGGTTATAGTGGCCATTCGATTTTTTTATCAAAAATACCGAGAAATTGCTGCGTTGTGACATTTTTTTCTTAATTTTGTAAATTATAAATCTCTATTTGGTATAATATTGTGATTATGAGAAAAATAATAGTTGTTGCTGTCGCTCTCTTTGTGGCAATGGGAGCTATGGCACAAAACAATTGGCTTAAAGAAGTGGAAAACATGATGGAGCAAGGCGAATTCAAGAAAGCCGAAGCTTACATGAATTCTTTGCCACGCAAGATTAAAGCCGAGCAAGAAGTTCGCATTGACTCGCTGAATACAATCATGGGGCGCATAAGAAAGGATTTTAATATGACTCCTGAGCAAGGCGTTAAATTAATACGTGAAAAGATGCCTCGAGCTACCGATGAGCAAATCGCTCGTTGGAAGCGTGACCGCAAGATTGAGTATATGATGATCGACGGCAAGGAGTGCTGGTTCCGCAAGTCGGTTAGAAACCTGTGGTTGCTTGCCGACGAACTTAAGGAGGATCACGATGCCGACAAGATGGAGACCTATAAGACACGTCGAAAGTACTATCTTGAAGCTATGAAGTCGCCTGCTGATGCTAATGGTGTGCGCGACTGGCGTCATGTGAATATCACGTTTACACTCGATGTGAATGCCGATGCTGTGCCCGAAGGAGAGACTCTCAGAGTGTGGATGCCATTCCCCTATGAGAACATGCGTCAACGCAATATTAAGCTTGAGAATAGCAATCGTCCTGTGACTATGAGTGAGGGGAGTCTTCATCACACGGTATATATGGAAGCTCAGGCAGTTAAAGGTAAAAAGACACACTTCGAGTATACTTTCAGCTATGATGTGGCTGAGCGTCACATCGCTCAGCAAGACTTGATTGCAATGGTTGAGCCATACAAGAAAAGTAACGCTGATTATAAGAAGTATACAGGCAACTATCCCCCCCACATTATTATAACTGACGATATGCGTGCTCTTGCACGTGAGATTGTGGGCGAGGAGACAAATCCTGTATTACAAGCATCGTTGATTTTTGATTGGATATCGATGCGTTATCCATGGGCTGGCGCACGTGAATATAGTACTCTGACAAATATTCCTGAGTATGTCCTTGCTAATGGTCATGGCGACTGTGGACAGGTGACATTGCTTTATATCACGCTTGTGCGTAGCCTAGGTATTCCAGCACGCTGGGAGAGTGGATGGATGCTTCACCCCGATGAGATTAATTGGCACGACTGGGGCGAGACCTACTTTGAAGGCGTGGGATGGGTTCCAACCGATCAGTCATTTGGACGTAGCGCTGTTGGAACTCCAATGAACAGCTACTACACTACAGGTATAGATGTTTACCGAATGGCTTCTAACGAGGGAATAGGCGACAAGCTGAGTCCTGAGAAAAAATACATTCGCAGCGAGACAGTTGATTTCCAACCCGGTGAGGTTGAGTGGCGCAAGGGTAACCTGTATTACGACTCATGGAAATCAAGCCTTAAAGTTAATTCTATAGTAAAAATCAAGCAGTAATGATAAAGAAAGTTTTATTGATGACGCTGGTGATGGCTACTGCCATTGCCACAAGTGCAGCCGATGTCGATCAAGTGCTCAAAGACCTGAAGGCACGAATCGCACCCGATAAGCGTGTCGCCGTTTGGGACGTCAAAACATCTACAAATGGAGATGCCACAGTTATTGAGGGCACCGTGGGTTATCAAGAACAAAAAGATGCGATTTCTAAAGAACTTGATAAAACTGGCATTAAATATCAGAATAACGTTAAGGTGCTGGCAAGTGGAATGGAGCGCTCTAAACAATGGGCTATTATCAAGCTTTCAATTGCCACGCTCAGAGGAGAACCCAAGCATTCGGCCGAGATTGACACCCAAGGCACAATGGGCATGCCATTGAGGGTGCTTGAGAAAGCGGGCGAATGGTATCGTGTGCAATGTCCCGATGGATACATTTCTTATATACCTGAGAGTTCAATAATTTTTCTCTCTAAAGAGCAGCTCAATGTATGGAATAACGAATTTCGTTATATTGTCACAGTCTATGACGACCGTCTTGTGACTCAACCCGAGGGCGATGAGACTGTGAGCGATTTGGTCATGGGCGATATACTCAAAGCTGAAGAGTTCAGAAACGGATGGGTGCTTCTTTCTACACCCGACGGTCGCAAAGGATGGGTGAAACATTCCAGCGTGGAGTATTTCGACAATTGGGTTAAGCAAAATTTAGATTTAGACAAGATTGAGAAAACCGCCCGTCGCATGATGGGGTCGGGATATTTGTGGGGAGGTACTACGACAAAAGTCACTGATTGTTCGGGACTTGTGAAGGTTTCCTATTTTTCTAACGGAATCATCCTTCAGCGCGATGCCTCTCAACAGGCATTGACAGGAAAGAAGATTGCCGATTGGCATGATGCCCAGCAGGGCGATTTGCTGTTCTTTGGCAATAGTACAACAGGACGGGTTACTCATGTGGGACTTTACTTGCGTGACGGTAAGTATATTCACTGTTCGGGTCAGGTTAAGATTAATGACTTGAACCCCGATGCTCCCGACTATCTCTATAGCCCACTGTCAATAAGCCGTGTCAACGGGCAAATTGGCACTAAGGGCATCATCTATGTGCGAGATCACGATTGGTACTTCAATAAGTAATAAAAGATTAACTCTAAATAAATAATAACATGAATCGAAGAAAATTTCTTGTGGGAACTGGACTGGGACTTATAGCTGCCTCGGCTCCCATTTCTATCTCCGCTAAGGGGAAAGCCACTAAAAAAGTGGCAAAGACTGGACGACTCAACCTTTCGTTCGAGCCTTATGAGTTAAAACTGCGCCATGCGTTTAACTTAGCGCGTTATAGTCGTACAACAACACCCGATGTGCAGGTGCAGCTGGAGTATGATGGCATCATAGGCTATGGCGAGGCTTCTATGCCTCCCTATCTGGGAGAGAGCGTTGAGAGCGTTACCAAGTTCTTGAGCAGCCTAGACCTGAGCCAGTTTAACGATCCGTTCAAGATTGAGGACATATTGACCTATGTCGACAATGTGGCTCCAAACAACCGCGCTGCTAAGGCAAGTGTCGATATTGCTCTTCACGACCTTTTGGGCAAGATTATGGGTCAGCCATGGTATAAGATTTGGGGCTATAATCCCGACAAGACTCCAGTGACAAGCTTCACAATCGGTATCGACACCGAGGAGGTGGTTCGTCAAAAGGTGAAAGAGGCATCGCCCTATAAACTGCTGAAGGTAAAGATGGGTCTTGACAACGACCAGGAGACAGTAGAGGTCATCAAGAGTATGACCGATGTGCCCATCTGTGTCGACTGCAACCAGGGGTGGACAAATAAAGAGCATGCGCTTGAGATGTGCTATTGGCTCAAGGAGCGTGGCTGTATCTTTGTCGAGCAACCTTTCGACAAGACTATGATTGACGAGACAGCATGGTTGCGTGAGCGTTCGCCACTGCCCATCATTGCCGACGAAGCTTTCCAGCGTCTTCCAGATATCGTTAGATTCAAGGGCGTATACGATGGCATCAACATCAAGCTGATGAAGAGCACAGGCCTCTATGAGGCACACAAGATGGTGACTCTTGCTCGTGCCCTTGACATGAAGGTGATGATTGGCTGTATGACCGAGACTTCATGTGCAGTCACTGCAGCGGCTAATCTCTCGCCAGTAGTTGACTATGCCGACCTCGACGGCAATCTGCTTATTGCTAACGACCGCTTCGATGGAATGACCGTTGAAAACGGTAAAATCACTCTCCACGACATTCCAGGCATCGGTATCAAACCCATTAAAGGGAAATAAATGCTAGATGTAATAGATAATGCCCTCAGGAGATTCTTGACTCTTGAGGGCATTTTTTGTCTTGTTTATATATTTATATCAATGACCCAATTTGGAAGACTAGTGCTGAGACAATCCAGGCGACGGCTGTAGTGTAGAGAGCGGCGAAGAGCGCCCATTTCCAGCTGCCTGTCTCGCCCTTGATGGCGGCAATTGTAGCTATGCACGGGAAGTAGAGTAGCACGAAGAGCAGAAAACTGAAAGCTGCAAGGGGTGTGATGCCGTCGGCAGTCATCTTGGCGTTGAGTGAACTGTATTTCACTGTATCGTCGCTCACAGTCTCATCATCGGCAAAACTATCGTCGTTGCTGTAGATGACGCCCAAGGTTGATGCCACAATCTCTTTGGCGCCAACGCCGGCAATAAGGCCCACGTCAAGCTTCCAGTCAAAGCCGTTGGGCGTAAACACCGGTTCGATTGTCTTGCCAATCATTCCCAGGTAGCTGTGCTCCTGCTGCTCCTGACTTGAGCCATAGGCGTCATGGTTGGGGTAGTAGCCCAGGAACCACACGATTATTGAAGCAACGAGGATGATACCTCCCATCTTTTTGAGATACTGTTTGCCTTTCGACCAGGTGTGACGCCAGATGGCTTTACCGGTAGGGAAACGATAGGGAGGTAGTTCCATTACAAACGGCGTGTCGTCGTTCTTGATGAGGAAGCGCTTGAGCACACGGCTCATGATGATTGCCACCACTATGCCAATTGCATAGAGCGATAGCATAATCACACTTTGGTAGCTGGCGAAGAATGCTCCAATTATCATGATGTAAATGGGCAGTCGCGCCGAGCAGCTCATGAATGGTAGCACTAGCATGGTGATGAGGCGGCTGTTGCGGCTCTCGATGGTGCGTGTTGCCATTATTGCCGGCACATTGCAACCAAAACCCATAATCATGGGGATGAACGACTTGCCATGAAGCCCCATGCCGTGCATGAGTTTGTCCATAATGAATGCTGCTCGCGCCATGTAGCCCGAGTCCTCCATGATAGAGATAAAGAAGTAGAGAATGAGGATTTGAGGCAGGAAAACTATTACCGAACCCACACCGCCAATGATGCCGTCGGCAACCATAGCCTTGAGCGGACCCTGGGGCAGGTGGATTTCGGCCAATCCTTTAAGCCATTCTACTCCAGCGTCAATCCAGTCCATGGGATATTGTCCCGCGGTGAAGGTTACCCAGAACATGAGCCATAGGAATGCGAAAAACAGAGGAAATCCTAGCCATCGGTTGGTGACAATGTTGTCAAGCAACTTTGTGATTTGGTGGGCGTCGGGATTGTTTCCTTCGATATAGCTCTCCTTAAGTGCGCCATTGATAAAGCCATACTTGGCATTCATTATGGCGTTCTCGCTATCCTCGTTGGTGTTTTGCTTTATGCGTTTGGCTTGTTCGTCACGAATGGCGATTATTTCCTTGCCGTTGGGCAGGTCTAATGCTGTTTTCTCAGCATCACTGTCATTTTCCATGAGTTTGATGGCAAGGTAGCGCAGTGAGTAGCGGTGACGGATTTGTGAGTTTTTCTCAAGTTCAGTTTTTACCTTGGTGATTGCATCCTCCAAATCGTTGCCGTGGTTGATGTGGATGTGGCGGAACACATTGTTCTTCACCTTGTCGCCAGTGGCGAAATCCTCTTCATGCTCAATGTCTTGGCTATACTCGTTGTGCCAGTCTTGAATTTCGGCAGCAATCTCTGGGTTGATGTTTCCCTGCTGGTCGATATAGTCTACTCCCTCATAGAGGTTGATGATGATGTGAAAAAGCAGGTCAACTCCCTTGCCTGTCTTGAACACAGTGGGAATCATGGGCACTCCAAACAACTGTCCCAGCTTGCTGCAGTCGAGCTTGTCGCCCTTGCGTTCTAGGTCGTCATACATGTTGAGGGCGCACACCATGCGCAGGTCCATGTCGATGAGCTGTGTAGTGAGATACAGGTTTCGCTCAAGGTTGCTCGAGTCAATGACATTGATGACGACATCGGGGGTCTTCTCAATTATTTGTTTGCGCACATAGAGCTCCTCGGGGCTGTAGGCTGTGAGGGAGTAGGTGCCAGGCAGATCCACAAGATTGAAAGTGTATCCTTCAAAATGGCAGGAGCCTTCCTTGGCATCGACGGTCACGCCGCTGTAGTTTCCCACATGCTCGGTAGCACCGCTGGCAAAGTTGAAAAGTGAAGTTTTGCCGCAGTTGGGATTTCCCACCAGGGCCACGTTGATGGTGCGTCGTTTCTTGGTCGCCAGGTCCTTGAGGTTGTAACTGGCTTGTTCAACCTCGACCACTTCGCTACCGCTTGACTTTATCACTTCGTCTGGCTTGCTAGCCATCGCAGCGGCCTCTTCCTCGCTCACCACTTCAATCATTGCGGCCTCATCGTGCCTGAGCGAGAGTTCATAGCCCATGATTTTATATTTTACCGGGTCTTGCAGTGGCGCGTTGAGGATGGACTCTACGGTCTTTCCCTTGATGAAGCCCATCTCGATTATGCGTTTGCGAAATCCGCCGTGACCCATAACCTTGACAACGACACCTTTTTCTCCGGTTTTTAGCTCTGAAAGTAACATACTTTTTTGTACTTATTATTATTTCGGTGCAAAATTACTGGTTTTAATAGACGTATGCAATCACCAATAGTTAGTATTTATAATTTATATATAACTTATTATAGTGAGATAATGTTACTAGTGCAATTTTATTAAATGACTTGTAATTAAATTGTTAAGGGATATTGCGATTTAATTGGGATGGCTTAAATTAGTCCTTTAATAATGTTGTCATAAATGATTGATTATAAAAGTATTGTCAATTTTGTTTGTTTATTTGTTGAGATGTGACGTTCCATGTTGGTTTTAATTGTTTTTTACTCTTGCTTGAAGTTTATTTTTTGCTTGTTTTTGAAAAATGAATTAATTTTGTGGTTTTAATAATAATTAATATGTACGATTATATAAGTGGAAAAATATCGGAGCTTAATCCTGCTTTTGTGGTGATTGATAATCATGGCTTAGGTTACATGATTAATATTTCATTAACAACCTATAATGAGGTATCGAAATTTGCTAAAGACGATACTGCTAAACTTTATGTTTTTGAAGCTATTAGAGAAGATGCACATGTGCTTTTCGGCTTTGCTTCAAAGCATGAGCGCGAATTGTTCTTGATGCTTATCAGCGTGAGTGGTGTGGGTCCAAACACTGCCCGTATGATACTCTCATCATTGTCGCCCAGCGACCTTGAGCAATGCATCGCCAGCGGCAATGTGGGAATGTTGAAATCAGTGAAAGGAATTGGTGGAAAAACTGCACAAAGAATATTAGTTGACCTTAAGGATAAAATAAAAGTGGCATCCGATACGTTATTAGATAGTAATAGCGCCCCGAGTGCACTCTACGACGAGGCACTGGCCGCGCTGGTGATGCTTGGCTTCACCCAACAAATGTCGCAAAAGGCCCTCAAGAAGCTCTTCAAGGAGAATCCAGCTATCACAGTGGAAGAGGCTATCAAGAAGGCGCTGAAGATGATGTAGTTACATCGTGCGACAACGGGTGTGTGAGAGCCCACCAATGAGATAATAATTGTTGACGATGAATTTTTTTGATTCAGGAAATAGTAAAAAAACATTGACAACATTGCTGCTGAGCGTTATAATAAGCGTTGTGGCGGCCATGCCTACGCATGCACAATACAACAATTCCACACTCACGCCTCCTCCTCCTGTTCCCGACAAAAGTGCGGTGGATAAAGATAAAAAGAAGGACAACCCCAGAATGCGCTACAATGTGCATCCCACAGTTCCTGAGAACTATGACGACTTGCGTGAGGGTGAATATGCTGCCGACTTAAAGACTCCAGGCAATATCAAGACCGAAGCCGAATATGACTACGAAACAGGTTGTTACATTATCCATACCAAGGTGGGTGACTATGACATTGTAACTCCATTCATCCTCACGGCCGACGAATACAACAATCTCACCCTGCGTGAGTCGATGATGCAGTATTACCGCCAGAAGAATGCCGAAACTGCCGAGGAAAAGAAGAAGAATCCTTTCAATTTCCTGGATATGCAGTTCGGCCTTGGTCCTCTTGAGAAAGTATTTGGACCTGGTGGTGTTCAGCTCAAGACCCAGGGCTCGGTTCAGATTAAGATGGGTGTCAAGACCAACAAGACCGACAACCCTGCCTTGTCGCTCACGGCAAAACGTAAAACCTATTTCGATTTTGACCAGAAGATTCAAGCCACAATACAGGCATCGGTAGGTGATAAGATGAAATTCAACATGACCTACAACACTGATGCGACTTTTGAATTTGACAACAAGAATCTCAAACTTGCCTATGAGGGAAAAGAAGACGAGATAATCAAGAATATTGAGGCTGGTAATGTGAGCATGACAACAGGTTCATCACTCATCAGAGGTGGCTCGGCGCTTTTTGGTGTAAAAACAAAGTTGCAGTTTGGCCGACTGACGGCAACAGCTCTTGTGTCGCAGCAGAACTCTGAATCACAGACGGTGAACACCCGTGGCGGTGCTCAAACTACCGAATTCTATATTACAGCCGACAAGTATGACCAAAACCGCCACTTCTTCTTGTCGCATTTCTTCCGTGACAACTACGACACGTGGACTTCAAAGCTCCCGTTGGTGTCGAGTGGTATAAACATCACGAGAATAGAGGTCTGGGTGACCAATAAGCGCGGCAATTTCAACGAATCGCGCAATATCATGGCATTTATGGATGCCGGAGAGAGTCAGCACATTGGCAATAGTCATTGGACTCCGACAACCAGTTCTCCTAACCCCACCAACACATCAAACACCCTGCTTGATGAGATAAAAAACAATTATCCCGAAGCTCGATTCATCAGCCAGGCATCAACAGCACTAGCGCCTCTGTCGGCCTATGATTTTGAAGGCGGAAAGGACTATGAGAAGATAGAGAGCGCGCGACTGCTCTCGGCTAGTGAATACAGGCTCAACTCCACTCTTGGATATATTTCGCTCAATACAGCCTTGGCCAGTGATGAAGTGCTTGCGGTTGCCTATCAGTACACCTATATGGGAAAGACCTACCAGGTGGGCGAGTTTGCCAGCGATATAGCGTCGACCGAGCAGTCGATATATGTAAAAATGCTTAAATCGACGACTATCAACACAAAGGTTCCCATGTGGGATCTGATGATGAAGAATATCTATTCGCTTGGTGCCTATCAGGTGCAACAGTCCAATTTCAGGCTGAACATTAAGTACTTGAACGATACCACTGGTATAGAAATGCCATATATCAGCGAAGGTAACATTGCTGGAGAGCAGCTGCTCCGGGTCATGAACCTTGACCGCTTGGATGCCAGCGGCAATTACAATAGCGACGGCCGCTTTGACTTTATTGACGGTTATACTATTACAACTTCGGGTGGCAAAGTGATATTCCCAGTAGTTGAGCCTTTCGGTTCACACTTGCGCATGAAGATTGGTAACGATGCAATTGCCGATAAATATGTGTATCAAGAGTTATATACTATGCAACTCACCGATGCGCAACAAGTCCAAGACAAGAACAAATTTGTACTGCAAGGAGAGTACCAGTCTACCAACAAAAACACCATCAGCCTCAATGCCACCAATGTGCCTCGAGGATCGGTGGTGGTAACTGCTGGTGGTGTCACCCTCACCGAGAATAGCGACTATACCGTTGACTACACAATGGGTACGGTGACAATTACTAACCAAAGTATTATCGATGCCGGAACCAACATCAGCGTGTCGCTGGAGAACCAGTCTACTTTCAGCACTCAGCGCAAGACCCTCTTGGGACTTGACCTTGATTATGCTTTCAACGATAATTTCCACATTGGTGGAACCGTGATGCATTATGGTGAGAAGAATATTACCGAGAAAGTTGCGATTGGTAATGAGATAGTGAACAACACAATTTGGGGAGCCAGAGTTTCTTATAAATCAAATTTCATGTGGCTCACCAATCTGTTGAACAAGATACCAACCGTCAATGCGACGGCGCCTTCGCAGGTTAACATTAACGGTGAGTTTGCCCAGCTCTTGCCGCACCAGTCACGCACTGGTTCTAACGCTGGTAGCTCCTATATCGACGACTTCGAGTCAACACAGATAGGTATCGACTTGCGTTCACCTTATTCGTGGTTCTTGGCGTCGACTCCTTATGATAATGCCAACGATGCTCTCTTCCCCGAGGCTGCTTTGTCCAACGATGTCGGCTATGGCAAGAACCGTTCGCTCCTGGCTTGGTACTATATCGACCGCCTGTTCACTCAGCGCAATTCATCTTATGTGCCAGGTTATATTAAGAATGACCTTGACCAACTATCAAATCCATATGTCCGCGAGATACCTTATACCGAGGTGTTCCCAGGACGTGAGCTAAACTACGGAGAGTCGTCAACAATTCAAACCCTCAACCTGTCGTTCTATCCCAAAGAGCGTGGTCCTTACAACCTTGATGCCGAGAACCTCGACGCCAATGGCAACCTTCTCAATCCCGAGAAGCGATGGGGTGGTATCATGCGCAAGATTGAGAATACCGATTTTGTGACAAACAATGTTGAGTACATCAAGTTCTGGTTGCTTGACCCATTCCTAGACGAAACCAATCCCAATCTTGAGGGTGGCGACTTCTATATCAACCTTGGCGAAATAAGTGAGGATATCCTAAAGGATGGTCTCAAGAGCTATGAGAACGGTCTGCCTTACCTTGACACCGATACTGAGCCCGTTAACGAGACCAATTGGGGTAGGATTTCCAGTAAATCATCGTTGACCTATGCTTTTGAGACAGCTACGGGCTCACGCATCAAGCAAGATGTGGGACTCAATGGTCTGAGCACTGCCGATGAGCATACTTACCCCTCTTATCAAGAATATGTAAGCAAGCTACGTAACGTGCTGCCAGCCGAGACATTGGCACAGATGGAAAACGACCAATTCTCGCCACTCAACGACCCTGCAGGCGATAATTATCACTTCTATCGTGGCTACGACTATGATGAGCAAAAGCTTTCGATTCTCGAAAGATACAAGCATTACAATGGCACCGAGGGCAACTCTCTTGCCCAAGAGGATGCCAGCGACGGCATGTACCAGAGTGCCCGTAGTGTGCCTGATGTTGAGGATATTAACCAGGATAATACTCTAAACGAGTATGAGCGTTATTTCCAATATAAGGTGTCGATTCGTCCTGAGGACCTTCAGGTAGGCAAGAATTTCATTATCGACAAGCAGGAGTCGGTTCAACGCACGCGCAACGGTAAAGATCAGCATGTGACTTGGTATCAGTTCTGCATTCCCATCAAGAGCTATGATAAAGTTGTGGGCTCAATTAACGATTTCTCGTCGATTAGGTTCATGCGCATGTTCCTTACTAATTTTAAGGAGACAACTCACTTGAGGTTTGCTTCACTTGAACTTGTGAGAGGTGAGTGGCGCAATTATGATTACAATCTTAACAACCGCAGCGATGCTCCTGGAAGTGGAACTCTTGACGTCAACACTGTGAATATTGAGGAGAATGCTGCACGTGAGCCTGTGAATTATGTGCTTCCTCCTGGCGTTTCACGAATCGTAGATTCGGGACAATCACAAATTACCCAGCTCAACGAGCAGTCAATGCAGATGAAAGTTGAAGGCTTGGAGGCAGGTGATGCACGTGGTGTGTACCGCAACACTAATCTTGACCTGCGCATTTATAAGCGTCTGCAGATGTTTGTTCACCACGAGGCATTAATCAACGATGCCACCAACCTCAAGAATGGCGATATCTCGTTCTTCGTTCGACTGGGTTCGGATGTCAAGAACAACTATTATGAGTATGAGATTCCACTCAAGGTTACTCCTCCAGGAAGATACAGCACTAACAGCACGGCCGATAGGCTTGCGGTTTGGCCCCAAGAGAACATGCTTGACCTTGACCTAGATGTGCTCACCGCAGTCAAGAAAAACCGAAATGCTGAGAAAATGGCAGGCAACCCCGATGTGGCTTATACCCAGCGTTATCAGGAGCAAGATCCTAACAATCCTCGAAACCATGTCTATGTTATGGGTAATCCATCATTGAGCAAGGTGAGGGTTATGCTCATAGGTGTAAGAAACAACACTGCCGGTACGACTAAAGACTTCGTGATATGGGTTGATGAGCTCAGAGTTACCGACTTCGACAGCGAGGGTGGTTGGGCTGCAAAAGCCAGTATGAGTCTGAACCTCAGTGATATTGGTGTCGTAAATGTGGGGTGGCACAAAGAGACTAGTGGATTTGGCTCGGTAGACCAGAGCATGAGTCAGCGCCGACTCGACAACTATGACCAGTATAACGTTGCCGTTCAGGCCGATTTGGGACGTTTCATCCCTGAGAAGGTAAAACTTCATGCTCCAATTTACTATTCTTACAGTAATGAGAAGGTTACACCTAAATATAATCCTCTTGACGAAGACATTTTGCTTAAAGACGCTCTCGATGCTTGTGCAACCGATGAGCAGAAAGACTCTATCAAGTCCTATGCAGTGAGTGAGACCACTGTAAAGAACTTCTCTATTTCGGGCTTGAAATTTGATGTGAAGAGTAAGAATCCAATGCCTTGGGATCCTGCCAACTTTACATTCAATTATTCATTCAACAAGACCCACAAGACCAATCCAGATTATGTGTATGAGAACACCAACGACTATCGTGGTAGCATGCAATATGCCTGGACTCCGTATATCAAGCCATTCAAACCGCTTGAAAAAGCAATTGATGCCAAGAACAAGAAGTTTAAATTCTTCCGTGAGTGGGAATTCAGGTGGCTGCCTAATTCGTTGGCATTCAGTACTAACATCTCAAGGTATTACTATGAGCAGCAAACCCGCAACGAAACCGATGTTGATGTGGTGCTGCCGGTTTCGGTGAGCAAGAACTTCTTGTGGGATAGGCAGTTTGCTCTGTCTTGGAACTTCACTAAGTCGCTCAATTTGTCGTTCAATAGTCAGACGACAGCTCACATTATGGAGCCTATTGGACAAGTGAACAAAAAACTCTTCCCCGATGAGTATCGTGACTGGCGTGATAGCGTGATGCGAAGTATCAAGGATTTGGGTACTCCATGGGCCTATAATCAGACATTTACAGCTTCTTACAAGGCGCCGTTCAGTGCTATACCTATCCTGAGCTTTATTACAGCTAATGCTACCTATAATGCTACCTATCGTTGGGACCGTGGTACTGTAATTGGCGATATGTTCTCAGGTAATAGCATTGCCAACCAGTCGTCATTCACGGTTGATACCCGTTTGAACATGGAAACGCTTTATGGCAAGATTCCTTATTTGAGCGATGTGAACAAGCGTTTTGCATCAACGGGAGGCAGCTCGGGCAATGATAAAGGCAAGGGTAAGAATACGCCCAAGAAGGCGAAAAAATTTGACCGCACATTCCAGCTCAGCGCCGATACCACCACAATGGTGAAACACAACATGAATGTGAAGAAGGTGAGAGTGACAGCCACCACAGTCGACGGCAAGCGTTATCCCATCAAGTTTAATATTAAGGATAATAACAACATCGAGATTCTTAACCGTGATAGCAAGAGCATTAAGGTCACCGTCACCGAAGTGCTGGCAAGCGATAAGAAGAACTTCGGCACCGAGCTTGCTCAATACTTTACAAGATTATTGATGAGTGTGAGGAGCGTGAATGTGAAATGGCGGCAAACGCAGTCTTTGAGCATTCCGCAGTACGTGCCTAGTGTTGGAGACATCTTTGGTCAGAACACTCACTACGATGTGATGGCGCCAGGATTGGACTTCGCCTTTGGTTTCGTTGGCCAGGATTATATCAATAAGGCCAAGAGTCGTGGATGGTTGTTAGGTGATTCTACCCAGACTTCTCCTGCAATCTTCTCGCGTACTCAAGAATTCAATGTTGAAGCTGTGATTGAGCCCGTCAAGGGTCTTAAGATAACTCTCACTGGAAACCGAACCGACAATCGTACTAATCAGATTCAGTTCATGTATGAAGACGTTGGTGTTCTATATTCAGGTACCTATACCAAGACTCACATGGCACTTGCTACAGCTCTCAGGAGCGTGAGCGCCGACAATGAATATTACAGCGATGCCTTCAACAAGTTCTTGAACAACATTCCTATTGTGGCAAGCCGCATAGAGAGCCAGTATATAGGCAAGAACTATCCTGGCCGAGGATTCCTGCGAGGTACAGTCTATGCCGAAGCACCCTTCAATCCTGAGAACGGCACTGTCAACCCATGGGGTAGCGACGTGATGATTCCCGCTTTCATGGCAGCTTATTCAGGAAGAGATGCAGCAAAGGTTGACCTCAATCCATTCCCAGGCATCAAGAGCATCTTGCCAAACTGGCGCATCACTTATGACGGATTGTCAAAGATTCCTGCTATTAAGAAGGTACTTAAGAACTTGACCCTTACTCATGCTTACCAGTGTACTTACTCGGTTGGCTCGTTCTCAAGTTACACCGACTGGGTAACGATAGGCGAGGGGCTCGGTTTCACTGCCGATGCTCTCACTGGAGCTCCTATACCTAACTCGCCTTTCAATATTTCGTCAGTTTCGGTAACCGAGAAATTTGCGCCACTAATTGGTATTAACGCTACATTGAAGAATGACATGAGTTTCAACATTGAGTATCGCGATTCTCGTACTCTGGCACTCAATATCTCGTCGCTGCAACTCGTCGAGACACTGCAGAAGTCGCTTGTTATAGGGGCAAGCTACAAGATTGCCAACTTCAACTCGGTGCTCAAGATTAAGAAGAAACAAGAAGGTGTTAACAACGACCTCACTCTCAACTTCAACATGCAGCTTAATAACAATACAGCGCTAATCCGTAAGATAGACGTAAACACTACACAGGCTACAAGCGGCACACGCACGTTGGGTATCAACTTTGCGGCAAACTATGTAATGAGCAAGCGTATCACAATTGGTGCCTTCTTTGACCACCAGGTCAACACGCCACTTGTTTCATCAACTGCCTATCCAACTACCAACACCAACTATGGCATCTCGCTCAACGTATCGCTGACCAAGTAAAAATTCTGAAAAACTATAGTTTCGGGCTTAAGAAATCAAAATAATGCTGAGAGATTTTTTCTTTCAGCATTATTTTATCTGCATATTTTAGATTTTGTCAAATTGAAATTGCTTTGAAAATCACTCAAGATTTTTTTTGTTTATAAAAAATGATTATTTTTGTAGGTTATTTTCTAAAAAGTGGCTTTTTGGGACAATGAAGTAATGAGGTGTATCAATTGCAATAAGGAGATTAGCGACAGCATGAAGTTCTGCAATTACTGTGGTACTAAGCAGCCCGCTAACCGTGCCGAATGGCAGAGACTTAATCCCCGTGAGGATGAAAAGGCCGAACAGAAGTCGCAGCATGAAGCTTCATCGCAATCTTCCAATGGTGGTAGCACATTGGCATCTGGCAAACTCTTGATAAAATGCCCAAAGTGCGGACAGGTGGTATCTCGCAGGGCGCCATTCTGCCCTCGATGTGGTCAACCCATTGCAAAGCCTGTTGCTAAGTCCGCTGCCCAAAATGCCTCCAAGCCTGCTACGTCATCGCAGGAGACTCCCCATCAAGATTCCAAGGACATTACATCGGGCAGTGTTGTTGCTCAGGACACAGGGAAACTCAAGCTTATTGCCATTCTCGCAGGGATAGTGGCTCTCATTGCTGTTATTGCCTTAGTTGTCATAATGGCGAGAAGCTGCTCTAAAGGGAATGAGAGTTATAACCCATCGAGAACCGATAGTATCCTGCCTGTTACCGAGAAGGTGGAAACTCCAATTCCAGAGAAAGACAATACCATTGGCGAGCCATCTGATAAACAAACACAAGGCAAAGAGAATGCTGAAGATGCAGCTCAAGACCTGCATAATGCCGTTCGTCAAGCTGCTAAGACCTCTCAACAGCATGAGCGACAATCACAGGGGCAGCAATCACCGCAGCCACAGGATAAACCAACTATTTCCCTTCCAAAACCTGCTCCAAAGCCTCAACCACAACCGTCACCCAAAGTTCAACAGCCTTCGCCTCAGGCAACAGCTCCCAAGGCTCCAGCCAAGCCCTCAAGGCCACAGTCTAATAGTAAGGTGACCTCACGCAAAAATGTTGAAGGAAATTCCGAAAGATGAGAATTATGGGAAATACTACCTGTTTAGGAATTGATGAATTTTAGACCATTTAAAGACTAATAATAGAAATGAAAGCTAAGTATAAAGTCCGTTTTATAGCCTTGGTTTCATTGATGCTTGTGGCAGTACTCGGTGCCAATGCACAAACTAATGCTCAATGGGACTATTTCGATAAATGTAAAGATTGTGCCAAACAGTTGTTCGATAACGCTCAGCATTTTTATGATAAGAAGGTGGCACCTGTTTTGCAGGAATTGAATGCTATTCCCCCCCGATATTAGCCAAGAAGAGCTAGATGCCATGCAAGAAGATTTGGAAATATTTAAAAGTGAGTTGGAGTCGCTTAAAAAATCAAGGCTAAATACGCACAAGACTTTTAATACTTACCTTATTACCTTACTTAACTCCCGTTGCAATCCACAGGCTATAGCGGCAATTAAAGATTACGATGATGCATCTATGAGAAGTGAGCTTGACTTGCTCAAGAAATTTGAAAGCTATTCAATGAGCCTGAAAGCACCACTTGAGAGTTTAAAGGTTGCACTTGAGAACAATAGTTGGAGGAAACTTGAAGAGAGTTCGTCGGCATTACAGCAATTTGACAAAGCGTGGGACAATAGTGATTATATCATATATATCGCAAATGATGAAGGTAATGGCATTCCTTTCTTGAACGAGTGTGTAAAGAGTGTAATCTCGTTGCGAATTAATGGATTTGACAATTGCAGGAACAAGCTTGAGCAACTGCTCATGGATTTGACTCCCAATAACAGTGAGGCGACAAGCCCGAAACAGTATGCCGATATACTTGCTAGAGATGCAAGGGCTATGAATCGAATCACTGAGCTGAATAATCGCATTGCCAGCCTTGAAATCCATCTCAAGACAATAAGCAATACTAATGAGCAGTTCAACGAGCTTGACCAGCAACGCCACGATATGGTGGAGCTCTGGTATGACAAGCGCGAGGAACTCGACAAACTACTGATGGACGCTTGCCGATACACTTTGTCGCAACCTTGTGACACAGCGGGCGCCTACGCATGGATGCGCAGCCAGTTGGAGCCTATGCTCGACAGCGTGTTTCACAAGTCATATAGAGCACAGCGTGACGGCTACTTACGACTGCTTGCCGACTATGACCGCCAAACTACTGAACTTGGCGGTTTTCTCAAACGAATGTATGTCTATGCCAAGGCAGGGCAGTTGAATGAATCGACGACCAATGATATTAAGAGAATGCTCAATTCGCTTGACTATTATAAGAGTTATTATATTAAGCGCAATGAAGCTAAGGGTGTGTCTAGTCCCAACCTTGATGGTATAATCAGCGACTTCGAGAAGATGTTGTCTAACAATCTCTCGGGGGGAAAAGAACAACTGCAACTATTGACCGAGAGGCTTAGGGGTGATTGTTTATATTATGTGGCACTAGAAAGTGATTCAGAAGGACGTGCTAAAGTTTATAAGAGAAAACGAGGACTTGCAGCTGTTTGTCAAGAGGAAATACAAGGAAGGCGACAATCGGTTGGTGTCGCTCCTATAAGGGAAGTGCCACCACCCACACGCAACTCAGGAACTTTCCATACACCATAAATATGGCTCTTTTTTGGCTTCAACTTATTTCTATCTAGGGCACGATTAATTATATTCTTTAAATACGATTCATTGAAGCACTCATTGTGTGAAAAATCCGGTTTTGTTTTTTAATTGGGAAATTTTGTTTAAATTTGCGGTGTGAAAACTGTTTTACTATGGACGATCAATTAAAGAACCGACTGGAAAAAGATGAAAATGGTCTGCTCACCTATGAGTATATAGCCAATAATATCAATAAACCTGATTTTGCTCAAGAAATAGATGAACTTGTCGACAATATTATCAATGTTGATAAGACCGGGCAGTTTGTGGTTAGCACCGCACGCTATCTCAATGCTATCGACAAGGACGCCTATGCTGTGCAGATTGACCGCTTGATAAAAGCTGCGATAACCGTTGATCGTGAGCGCGCCTACCTGGGAAGCCTTGCCTCGTCGATTTGGGGTGACGATTACAAAGAAAGGGCAGCAAGCCTTTCGCTCAACGACGACAACTTCCGCCGCATCTACAAGCGACTTTTTCCTGTTGGAATGTAATGATTTAATCTCAATAATAATTTATTACCATTATGAGACTGAAAAACAAGACAAGATTGGCACTGGCGGCATCGGTAGTGCTTGCCGCATGTGTGGTTGTTTTTACGACATCTTCTATCAAAGCTAACAACTCAACATCTATGCAACAAGAAAGCAATCAATTTGAGAACTGCACCAAGGTGCTGCTCGAAACCACCTACGGAAATATAGAAATAGTGTTATATAACGAGACTCCCAAGCACCGCGACAATTTCATCAAGCTAGTGAAAGAAGGATATTATGACGGTGTGCTGTTTCACCGGGTTATTAAGGATTTCATGATTCAGACAGGAGACCCCGATTCGAAAAATGCCACAGCCGACGCATTCTTGGGCAGTGGTGGTCCCGACTATGATATTGATGCAGAGTTTGTTTATCCACAATATTATCACAAGCGTGGAGCTCTTGCTGCCGCTCGTGAGGGCGATGAGACCAACCCCGAGCGCAAGAGCTCTGGCTCTCAGTTCTATATTGTGACTGGTCGCTGTTTCTCGACTGGCCAGCTCGATATGATGGCCGAGCGAATGGGTGAGCAGCGCAAAGCTCAAATTTTCCAACAACTTGCACAGTCGCACATGCAGGAAATCATGACCTATAAGCAGCAAGGCGATACCGTGGCTTTGACCAATCTCCAAAATGAATTAATTGCAAAGACCGAAGCCATTTATGCTACTAATCCTGTGAAATTCACCGATTCTCAAAAACGTGATTACTCCACAGTGGGCGGCGCTCCTCATCTTGACGGGCAGTACACAGTGTTTGGCGAAGTGCTGACAGGCTTGGATGTAGTTGAAAAGATTGAGAATGTAGAGACAGGTACTCACGACCGCCCCGTCAATGATGTGAAAATCATCAAGGCAACAATCATTCAATGATTGACTTTACCTGCCACCGCTTTAGCAATGGTCTAAGGCTCGTTCATCACTATGACGCAACAACCCGCATGGTTGCTGTGAATCTGCTCTATGATGTTGGGTCAAGGGACGAGCACCCCAGCAAGACAGGACTTGCTCACTTGATGGAACATCTCATGTTCTCGGGCACCAAGCATGTGGAAAAGTTTGACGACATGCTGCAGCGTGCCGGCGGCGACAGCAATGCGTGGACCAGTGTGGATGTGACAAACTACTATGACATCCTGCCAAGCCACAACATTGAAACCGCACTGTGGCTAGAGAGCGAGAGGTTGTTGAATCTGAATCTTACTGCTCAAAATATAGAGGTGCAGAAAAGTGTTGTAATTGAGGAGTTTAAGCAGCGTTACTTAAACCAGCCATATGGCAATGTGCTGCACTTGATGCACGGTTTGGCCTATGAGAAGCATCCTTACCGCTGGCCAACGATAGGACTAGACACCGAAACGATAAAATCGTTTACCGACAATGATATTTTAGATTTCCACAGTCGCTATTACAATATTGGAAGCCTGGTCATCTCAATTTCGGGAAATGTGGAATTTGAGACAGCAGTCAGGCTGGTCGAGAAATGGTTTGGTGATATTGAGCCATGTGAATCCTTTGCTAGGAATTTGCCTCTAGAACCAGAACAGAAAGGGAAAAAGTTTTTGTCTCACACTAGCGAGGTGCCGAGCAACATGATATTCCGTGTATATCACATGTGCGGCCGATGCGAAGAAGATTATGCGGCTTCAGACTTGCTGAGCGATGTGCTGGGAAATGGATTGTCGTCGCGTTTCTATCGTCAATTGATTCAAGGAACCGATATGTTTGCCGATATTGATGCGTCGGTGATGGGTTCTCGAGACCCAGGCTTGTTCTATATAAGGGCACGGCTTGCCGATGGAGTCCCATTTGAGAAAGCCAACGCGGCAATCGACCGCGTGCTTGCTCAATTGATTGATGGCGGAGTAGAAGATGGCGAACTGGTCAAGTGCGTGAATAAATACTTGTCAAACAAACTGTTTGAAAATGTTGGTTATGCCGAAAAGGCAGTGTCGCTTTGCAACCATGAATTAATGTGGGGTGCAAATGGGATTAATATTGAGAACGATAAGTACCGCGCTGTGAAGAGTCAAGAAGTCCAGGACGTGGCATCACGCATTCTCAACGATGACAATTGCTCGTTGATTTTCTATGGTCCCGATGCCTGAGCTAGATAGTTCTTTTTTTACAAGATTTATTCGTTAGAATTAAAAAAATAATGGTTGTTTTTAGAAAAAACAGCCATTTTTTTTCTCCATGTTATAAAAAAATACTATTTTTGGGGTTAAAATTAAAGATTAGGTTAAATATACCTTTTAAAAATTGTTTATTATGGTAACGCGTGAAATGTCGGAATCGATGGAAAATATCGAGAAAGACCAAACCCTGAATCCTGAAACTGAGGCCGTTAAAGCCGCAGAGTCAGTTGAAAACAAATCTACAGAGGAGAAAACCGATGTAGCAGTTGATAATCAAGTTAATGATCAAGAGCAAGTGGCTCAGGAGCCTGCTGTTGAAGAGGAAAAACCTCAAGAGACCGTTGCAGAGGAACCTGCTGAGGAAAAACCTCAAGAGGTTGCCGAAGAGCCCGTTGTAGAGGAAGAGAAACCTGAAGCTCCAGCCGAGGAACCGGTTGTTGAGGAGGTTGAGCTCCCGAAGGTGGATCTCACCACTCTTGATAAAAACGGACTTGTTGCCGAACTTGAGAAGCTGCTTGCTCTTCCCGTAGAGAGCGTTAAAGATCGAGTGGCTCAAATTAAATCGGCGTTCTTCGCTTTGCGTAAAGACGAGTTGGCCAAGGAAAAAGAAGAATTCCTTGCCAAGGGCAATGAGGAAGCAGCTTTTGCGCCTCAGGAAGACGAGATAGAGGCAAGGCTCAAAGAACTACTTGGAGAGTTTAAGGAAAAACGTGCCGAGTTCAATGCTGAGCAGGATGCTGTGAAGAAATCCAATCTCGAAAAGAAACAACAAATTATTGATGAGATAAATACTATCTCTCAAGACCCTGATAATATCAACAAGCAATTCTCTCATGTTCAACAGCTCCAGCAGGAGTTCAAGACTATAGGTGAGGTTCCTTCTACAAGCACCACCGAGGTGTGGAAAGCTTACCAGCAAGCTATTGAGAACTTCTACGACCTGCTGAAGATGAACAAGGAGCTGCGTGACTATGACTTCAAGAAGAATCTTGAAATCAAGCAGCGACTCTGTGAGGAAGCCGAGGCTCTTGATGAAGAGAGCGATGTAATTACCGCTTTCAAGAAACTCCAGACACTTCACGATAAGTGGCGTGAGACAGGTCCTGTAGCTAAGGATATCAGAGAACCGCTCTGGGCAAGATTCAAAACAGCTTCGTCAGTAATAAATAAAAAACACCAGGCGTTCTTTGAAAACCGTAAGGCTGCTGAGAAAGAGAATGCAGAGGCTAAGACCGCTTTGTGCGAGAAAATTGAGCAAATTGAGACCGACGGTCTGAAGACCTATGCTGCATGGGATGAAGTAACCAAGCAGATTATTGGTCTGCAAGAAGAGTGGAAGAAACTTGGATTCGCTTCTCGCAAAGTTAATGCAGCATTGTTTGCACGCTTCCGTAGCTCTTGCGATGATTTCTTTGCAAAGAAGGCAGCTTTCTTCAAGTCGATGAAGGAAGAGCTCGCTACAAATTTGGCAAAGAAGAATGATTTGTGCGAGAAAGCTGAGGCTTTGATGGACTCTACCGACTGGAAAGCTACAACCGATGCCCTTATTGCTCTGCAGAAAGAGTGGAAGACCATAGGCCCAGTGGTTAAGAAGCACAGCGATGCAGTGTGGAAACGTTTCATTACTGCATGTGACCATTTCTTTGAGGAGAAGAAGAAACAGACCTCCAGCCAGCGCTCGGTTGAGCACGACAACCTGAAGGCCAAGAAAGAGGTTATCGCTCAAATCAATGCTATCTTGGAGACCGACGACGAGGAAGCACCTCAAAAGATTAGAGACCTCATGTCGAAATGGCAGTCGATTGGTCATGTGCCTTATAAAGAGAAAGACAAAATCTATGCTCAATACAAGGAGGCTATTGACAAAGCGTTTGAGAAGTTTGATATGAAAGCTTTCCGAGCTCGTCTATCCAACTTTGAGAACTCTATCAGCCAGTCGGGTGGTGACAAGGTTTACCACGAGAGAGAAAGACTGGTGAGAGCGTTTGAGCAGAAATGCAACGAACTCAAGACCTATGAGAACAATATGGGATTCTTCACAGCACGTTCTAAAGACGGTAACACTATTGTCAAAGAGCTAGAGCGCAAGATTTCTAATCTCAAGGACGAGATTGCATTGCTGGAGCAGAAAATAAAGATTATTGACGAAAAAATATAATCCAATCAATATTACCACTCTCTGTGAATCTGTCTCACAGAGAGTGGGTTTACTTTAATCTCTAATTCGTGAAGCGTTGAAAAGTAAAGGTAGATATGGACATTTTATCCGTTGGATATTTATTGTCGTTGACTTTATTGTTCTCAATGCGTCTTACATAACGACTTGTCTTCTAACCGACATCAGAGTTCAGCCATTCTATAACAAGCAAGTGTGGCTGATGCTTAATATTGCATTTCTTGTTGTGGTTTATGTGCTTAGCACACTTCACGACAAGCGAGTGGTGTATATAGACAGGGTGTTGATGCTGTTGCTCAAATATGTCCTGCTTCACTCGGTAATTTTCTTGATGCTGCTTTCTTTTGTCGACCTTGCTTTGTCGTGGAAGACAATAGTTCTATTCTATGTTATTTTCACCGCTGCATTAGCGCTGTGGTGGATTGTGTCGAGAAAACTTCTCAAGTGGTATCGAAGCAAAGGATTCAACTACAAGCAGATAGTTATAGTGGGCAGTGGAACATCGGGAGCCGGTGTTAGGTTGATGCAACAGCTTGAACGTGATCAGGGTTATGGATATCATATCATGGGTTTTTTCAGCGATGAACCTGCTTCCGACATACCCAGCTACAAGGGGAACATAGGCGATTTAGAGCAGTTTGTAGCAGAGAATTCCATTGACGAGATTTATTGCGCCATACCTGAGAATGAACGTCAAGAATTGCAGAATATCATCAGCCTTGCCGAGCGCAACGCCATCGATTTCTTCTATGTACCACAGTTCAGCAAATACATTTCTCGACGCTTTGAGATTGAAAACTTTGGTGCTGTACCTGTGCTTTCAATCCATCCTCATCCTCTAAATAATCCTGTTAACATGGCGATTAAACGCGGCTTCGACTTGCTCGTCTCATCGATTGTGCTGTTGTTTTCTCCCATTATATTCTTGCCCATTGCGATAGGTGTAAAACTGTCTTCGCCTGGGCCAGTGTTTTTTAAGCAGGAGCGCACCGGTTATCGAGGTAAGTCGTTCAAATGCCTTAAATTCCGCTCAATGCGAGTAAATGACAAGAGTGACTCGCTGCAGGCAACCAAGGATGACCCCCGAAAAACAAAATTTGGAAATTTCATTAGAAAAACAAGTCTTGATGAGTTGCCTCAGTTCATTAATGTGTTTATGGGTGATATGTCGATTGTGGGACCACGGCCTCACATGGTGCAGCAAACTCAAGAATATAGTGAGCTGATTGACAAATATATGCTACGTCACACTCTTAAGCCCGGTATTACAGGCTGGGCTCAGGTGAATGGATTCCGTGGTCCAACCGACGAGCTGTGGAAGATGGAGAAACGTGTGGAGTATGACGTGTGGTATGCCGAGAACTGGAACTTTATGCTCGACGTTAAGATAATGTTCCTTACTGTTGTGAATGCTGTACGTGGCGAACAAAACGCTATGTGATGTAACACTACGTAATTGTCTATACACTCTTTTTTCTTTCTCATTTATGCCTGACTTGAAACAAAAAGCATTAGCCATATTAAAAAAGTTTTATGGCTACGATACTTTTCATCCCTTGCAGTATCAAGTCATTGAGCATGTGATGAAAGGTAATGATGCTTTGGCTATAATGCCAACTGGCGGCGGCAAGTCGTTGTGTTATCAAATACCTGCATTGTTGAACAAAGGGTGTGCAATAGTGGTGTCGCCACTATTGGCGCTCATGAAAGACCAAGTAGACGCCCTTATTTCCAACGGTATTCCTGCCGCAGCTATCAACAGCATGCAGAGCGAGGCGCAGAACAGAACTGTAATAGACAATGTCTATGCTCAAAACGTGAAGCTGCTATATATCTCGCCCGAGCGTTTGCTTGAGGATATGAACAAGTGGTCAAACGATTTGAATATTAGCCTTATAGCAATTGACGAAGCCCATTGTATTTCTCATTGGGGGCATGATTTCAGGCCTGAATACAGTCAACTATCGGTTGTTAAGGATAGATTTCCCGGTGTGCCCGTTTTGGCATTGACAGCAACTGCCGATAGATTAACACGCATTGATATTAAAGAACAGTTGAATATTCCTGATGCAAAACTATTTATAAAGTCACTTGACAGACCTAATATATCATTGAATGTCTTGAGAGGTTTAAGTGGTAAGCAGAAGTTGAGCCGAATAGTCGATTTCATTGAGCAACACCATGGCCAGAGTGGTATCATTTATTGCCTGAGTAGAAAAAGTACCGAAACTCTTGCTCACAACTTGAGGGTACTTGGCATCAATGCGCAAGCTTTTCATGCAGGAATGTCAACTGCCGAAAAACTTAGAATTCAGAAGGATTTCATCAATGATGACTTGCCAATCATTTGTGCCACAATAGCTTTTGGCATGGGTATAGATAAGAGCAATATTAGATGGATAATCCACAGCAACATGCCCAAGAATATCGAAAGTTATTATCAAGAAATTGGACGTGCTGGACGTGACGGTTTGAAAGCCGACGCTTTAATGTTTTATTCTTTTGGAGATGTGAAAACTCTCATGAGCTTTGCTCACGATTCGGGGCAGTCGATGGTTAATATAGAGAAACTCAATAGAATGCAGCAGTTTGCTGAGGCCACAGTGTGCCGTCGTCGAATGCTGTTGAGCTATTTCAATGAGCGATATGACCACGATTGCTGCAATTGTGACGTGTGTAACAATCCTCCCGATAGGTTCGACGGAACCCAATTGTGCCAAATGGCAATGAGTGCCATGGTTCGTACCGATCAGACAGTTGGTTTCATGACCCTAATCGACATATTGAGAGGTTCTCGCAAGAGTGAGATTATATCAAATGGATATGATAGAATCAAGACCTATGGCGTAGGTCGAGACCTTACTACGTCGATGTGGAATGCTTATCTCTTGCAGATGCTTCAACTGGGTCTTATCTATATTGCTTATGAGGATAATGACCACTTGAAAATCACCGCTTTTGGACATGAAGTGCTTTATGGCAAAACACAAGTGATGTTGTCAAGGTTCTATTATGACAACAAAAAGTCTACCAAAACAGAATCTAAGCAAAAACGTATAGTATATGTGGAGGATGGAGTCGACCCAGATTTGTTTGAATTGCTCAGAGACACGCGAAGCGCTATTGCCAAAGCTACTGGAGTGCCACCCTATGTGGTCTTCAGTGATAAAGTGCTCATGGTTATGGCGGGAGAAAAGCCAAAGACTAAAGCGCAATTTGGAACCATGTATGGTGTGGCCGAGATAAAAACCGAAAAATACTGGAGGCAATTTACCTCGGTAATAGTTGATTATTTGGCACAAAAAGCCCAAAAGCGGTAGTTGATAAGTGTTTTTTTTATCAAAACAATCAAAAAAACAATAAAACTTTGTCGCTGTCAATTATTTTTGCTAATTTTGTCTGATTTTTTGGAGAACTATGGCAAATGAGTTGCAACAGACATTAGCACGAATTATCAACAAGAGTAACATCTTGGTTGAAAAATATCATGCGCAGCAAGATATTAATAAGGCGCTGGCTAATGAAAAAGAGCAACTTCTTGAAGATATAGAGCAAATGAAGAAAGAAAACGAGGCAATGAGAAATCAACTTGAATATCTCAAAATGGCTCGTGTGATAGCTCCCAATCTTGATAATGTGACTGACGCCAGAGAATTAATCTCCAAGCTGGTGCAGGACATTGACAAATGCATCTCTCAACTTAATGAATGATGCACGATTATGGCAAATAACGATAACAACCTGAACATATTAATTAGACTAGCTGATGTTGAGCCCATTGCGCTCACTATTCCCAGCAGTGAGGAAGAAACCTATCGTGAAGCCGAGAAGCTTGTTAATACATTGTGGAACAAGTGGATTGGTAAGTTTGAAGGCGAGAACTCCTCACAAAGGGTTATGGCTATGGTTGCGTTTCAGTTTGCTAGGCTTTATTCTAAGTCTTATAATCAAAATGTCGCTGTGAACAACTTTTTGACCGCATTTGAGCAACAGCTTGATGATGTGGTTGTGAAGATATAAAATTATGTTTACCTTGGGCTAGGACCTTATAGCTTTAAAGGTCTGTGCCTTTGCGGTTTGCATATTAATATATTGAATTAAACAGGTTCCTGCACTTCTTGCGCTAATGTCATCATTGATATGGTGGCGGTAGTGGTGAGTGGTGCATTTTAATTTTTATAAATTTTTATTTAAATGGATGATATACTAATTTACATTGTTGTAGCAGTTGTAGGACTCGTAATTGGTGCAGTTATCGCAGCCATGATAGCTAAGCGTAGCGCTAAATCACAAGCCAATGCAATTGTTGAAAAGGCTAAACTTGAGGCCGAAGTGCTTAAGAATAATGAAGTGCTTAAAGGTAAGGAAGAAGGACTTGCAATCAAGAGCGAGAGCGAGAAACAAGCCAACGCTCGACTTGCTAAAGTTCAATCAAGTGAGGCTAAACTAAAACAACGCGAAATTCAAGTCAATCAGCAGCAACAGGAGTTACAACGCAAGAAAAATGAGACTGATGCACTCAAGGTTAATCTTGACAATCAGATTGCTGTTCTTGAAGACCGCAAGAAAGAAGTTGACAAATTGGAGCTTAAGGTACGTGACACTCTTGAACATGTGAGTGGTCTCTCGGCCGAGGAAGCTAAAGAAAAACTCGTGGAGTCGCTCAAAGATGAGGCCAAAACGGCAGCCGCAAGTTATATCAACGACATTATGGACGACGCTAAACTCACTGCCAACAAAGAGGCTAAGAGAATTATTGTTGCCACAATCCAGCGTGTCGCCACCGAGACGGCAATAGAGAACGCTGTAACAGTCTTCCACATCGACAACGACGAGATGAAAGGTCGCATTATCGGTCGTGAAGGACGCAACATTCGTGCTTTGGAGTCGGCAACTGGCATAGAGATAATCGTTGATGATACCCCCGAGGCAATTGTGCTTTCAAGTTTCGATCCAGTGAGAAGGGAAATAGCACGCTTGGCTCTGCATCAGCTCGTGGCCGACGGACGAATCCATCCCGCCCGCATCGAGGAAGTTGTTGCCAAGGTTCGCAAGCAAGTTGAAGAAGAAATTGTCGAGACAGGAAAACGTACAGCTATCGACATGGGTATTCACGGCTTGCATCCTGAATTAATCAGGCTCATTGGTAAGATGAAGTATCGCTCAAGTTATGGACAGAACTTGCTGCAACACTCTCGCGAAACAGCCAACTTGTGTGCCGTAATGGCTAGTGAGCTGGGTCTGAATCCCAAGAAGGCTCGCCGTGCAGGATTGTTGCACGATATTGGCAAAGTGCCTGATGATGAGCCCGAATTGCCACATGCACAACTTGGTATGAAACTCGCCGAGAAGTTTAAGGAGAAAGCCGACATTTGCAACGCAATTGGAGCTCACCACGATGAAGAGGAGGCAACAAGCCTTTATGCACCCATCGTTCAAGTTTGTGATGCTATCTCAGGTGCTCGACCAGGTGCTCGTAGAGAAGTTGTTGAGGCCTATATTAAACGTCTTAATGACCTTGAGAAACTTGCAATGTCTTATCCTGGAGTTGTTAAGACTTACGCTATTCAGGCCGGCCGTGAGTTGAGAGTTATTGTTGGCGCTGACAAGATTAGCGATCAGGAGACTGAAAAACTCTCTACCGAGATAGCACAAAAGATTCAAGATGAAATGACCTATCCAGGACAAGTGCGCATCACTGTCATTCGTGAGACTCGTGCTGTGAGCTTTGCTAAATAATTGGTAACAGGCATCATGGATGACATTAATCAATTAAATAGTAAGGACCCAATCAGCACAAGTTCTTGTGACGAATGCAAAGAGAAGTGCGACTCGGTGTGCCGATGCCGTTCTAATCTCGACAGTTATAACTGGTTGAGTGATGTTCCTGGCGACAAGAACGATTTCGACATTGTGGAAGTGCATTTCAAGAACACGCGGCGTGGTTTCTATCGCAACTCGGCAAAACTTGACCTTAAGCAGGGTGACATTGTTGCTGTTGAAGCCAATCCGGGTCACGACATTGGTACTGTGGCACTTACCGGAAACTTGGTGAAACTGCAGATGAAACGCACGCGTTTGCGTCCCGATGCTGAGATTCTGCGAGTGTTCCGCAAGGCCAAGCCTGCTGATTTGGAGCGATTTGAACAAGCCAAAGCCAAAGAGACCGATACTATGATTCGTTCTCGACAAATCGCCAAAGACCTTGGTCTTGAGATGAAAATTGGTGATGTGGAGTATCAAGGCGATGGCAATAAAGCTATATTCTACTATATAGCCGATGGCCGTGTCGACTTCCGCCAACTTATCAAAGTGCTTGCCGACGTGTTCAAGATTCGCGTGGAGATGAAGCAGATTGGAGCGCGACAGGAAGCAGGGCGCATTGGTGGAATAGGACCCTGTGGTCGACCTTTGTGTTGTGCCTCATGGATGAGCACTTTTGTGTCGGTTGCTACAAGTGCTGCAAGGTATCAAGAGGTGTCACTCAATCCTCAAAAGCTTGCAGGTCAATGTGCAAAACTCAAATGCTGTATTAACTTTGAGGTTGATACTTATGTCGAAGTTTCAAAGTCGTTGCCACGACGTGACATCGTGCTGGAAACAAAAGACAATAGCTATTACCATTTTAAGACCGACATTTTGAAGAAGGAAATTACCTATTCGACACAAAAAGGTGTGCCTGCCGATTTGGTGACAATCAGCCCAGAACGTGTTGAAGAGGTGGCTCTGATGAACAGTCAAGGTATTAAGCCCGACAAGCTGCAAGACTCGGAATGTGAAGTGGACTTGGAGCATAGTGCCTATGGTGATCTCGTTGGCCAAGACAGTATTAGCCGTTTTGATAAAGCTAAGAAAAAGAAGAAAAAGAAAAGTCGTAGTAAATCACCAGCCAAAGAAGCATTAGGCGCTCCAAAACAACCTGTTAAAAATGACAGCAATCGCAGGCAGCCAAAGGGCAAGCGATTTGAGAACAAATCTGGTGGTAGTGATGGTAAACCTCAAGCTCTGAAGGAGTTCCGCCCAAGACGAAATGATAATAATACATCTAAGTCCTCTAAACAACAAGACTAGAGGCTTGATAAGTAAATGATGACGTTGAAAATCAGGACAAAAATATTGTCGACACACATCTTTGCTGTCTTTGCGGTAATGATTTGTGCATTGTCTTGCTTGAATGGTTGCTCATTCGGGCAAGACTCTATGGCGCAATTTAAAACTCTTCCCGATGATGGATGGCGAAAGAATATGTCCATAAAGTTTGCTCCTGAATATGCCGATTCGTCACTTAAATATGATATTGCTCTGGCAATCCGCCACAACAATGATTATCAATATAGTAATCTGAGTCTTACGGTGGATCTAGTTGACAGTGTAAAGAATGTGACACGCAATAACATCGACTTTGAACTTAGTGATGGTTATGGTAACTGGCTTGGTTCAGGGTTTGGCGCTCTCTATCAGTCGAGTGTCATTATTGCTCAAGATGTTTCTCCATCGCAAGTGCGCTCTATAGTGGTGTGGCAGTCGATGAACAACTGTGATATTGTAAAGAATGTGATGGATATTGGTGTGATTGTCACTCCCAGCAAGTAAATTCAAGTGAAACATGAGTTATAACCTTAGTGATATTGATGCTATTATCTTTGACATGGATGGCACTATGTGGAATGCCACCGAGTCATACGCTAAGGTGTGGAACCAGACATGCGCATCTTTTGGTATGGAAGCAGGTTTCAGAGGCTCTGATTTGGTGAAATATATGGGCATGAGTATTGATAGCATTCTTGATCATTTGTTGGGCGATGACCTGGTTGTTGGCAGGCAACAGTTTCTTGAAGCCCTCGCTGTGCAGGAAGATGCTATGATGCCCTTGCTTGGTGGAGAGTTATATCCGGGAATAGTGGATTGCTTGGAGCAATTGAATCGCCATTATAGGCTGTTCATGCTTAGCAACTGTTCGGCTCGTGGACTTATTAACTTTGTTAATGCAACAGGGACTGCTCATTTTTTTGAAGGATTGCTCACTCAGGGAGAGCGTCCTGTAGAGAAAAGTGAGAACTTGAAATACATGACTGAGAAATATTCGCTTAAATGTCCCACCTATGTTGGCGACACTCAAGAGGACTGTAATCAAGCGCACAACGCAGGATTACCATTTGTTCACGCTCAATGGGGATTTGGCAGTTGTTCTAATGCCGAATGGCATTTCGTAACAATTCAGGACTTGACCCAAAACTTTTTGAATACCACACAGCTATAACATAAATGCTTTTGCAATGATAAACAAAAACGAAGCTAAGAAAACTATAGTTCAGCTCTTCAAGTATGGAGTGATTGGGGTGATGAACACCCTCATCACTGCAATTTCATTCTATTTACTTAATACTTGGTTGGAGGTCCCTTATGGTGCAGCCAACATAATAGGATATGTATTGGGAGTGATCAACAGTTTCATCTGGAACCGCAACTGGGTATTCAAAACAAAGAAGAACCTTAAGCGTGAGGCTTTGCTCTTTGGATGCGGTTTCTTCATCTGCTGGCTGTTACAGGGTGGAGTGAGTTTGTTCCTGCTTGAAGGTTTGGGATGGAAAAACTTGCCAGTCGACACAATTCCGTTCTTACCAATGGAAAATGCAGGTCAAAACATTGTGATGGTAATCTCTATGGTTGTTTATACCATTGCTAACTATGTATATAACCGTACTGTGACTTTTAAACAAAATGATGAAATTACCAAATAATAATGATGAATCATGAAAAGGACATTAATTTTATTTCTTGCGATTATTGCTATGGCTATGCAATTGAAGGCAGTGTCGCACGTGTATCGAGGCAATAGTACTTACACAAGTGACATTATTGCTACTTGGGACGGGCGTTATCTATATAGAGGCAACAGTACCTATAGCAGTGATATCCTGCTTACCTATGATGGGAAGTATCTATATGCAGGTAGAAGTACTTATAGTAGTGATATTATTGGAACTTGGGATGGTCGCTATCTCTATCAAGGGCGTAGCAATTATAGCAGCGACATAATTGCTACATGGGATGGAAAATATGTTTATGACGGTCGTAGCACTTATAGCAGTGACATAATGAACACTGTTATAGGCAAGCACATCTACCGCGGTCGTAGCACCTATACAAGCGACATCGTTTTTACAATTTCTGGCCGTATACCAATACCTGTTCTCCTTACTATTATGTAAAAAATAAAACATCCAGTTGCTTCATGTAACTGGATGTTGTTTTTAATATTTCTTTTGTTCTATGCTTAACAAGAAGAGCTTTTTGTCAACGCCGCTCGAATAACCTCCTATAGAACCATCAGCATTAATGACGCGATGACAAGGAATGATAATGGGAATGGGGTTGGCTCCATTGGCTTGTGCTACTGCTCGCAGGGCTTTCTCGTTGCCCATTTTCTTTGCTTCTTCTTTGTAGCTGATTGTCTCACCATATGAGATGGTGAGCAATGTGTTCCACACTCTTTTTTGGAACTCGGTGCCCACAAGGTCAAGTGGCAGTGAGAAATCTCGTCGTTTGCCGTCAAAGTATTCTTTGAGCTGCTTGACGCAATTCTCAAGCAGTGGGGTAGAGGTGCAAACTGGTTTTAGTTTCATCTTCTCAGCAAGAGGCGAGAAATCAGTTTCGCCAAACTCAATCGCAGCAATTCCTTGTGGGCTGGCGGCAATTGAAAGATTTCCCATGTTGCTGTCTATCACAATGCAGTTTAGCTGTCCTTCGTTAATAGGCGTGATATCAAGTTCTTGTGCCTTCTGCATCATGAATTGATAGGCTTCGGCATAGTCATTCCTGATAATTCCGTCGAGGATGGCGTCCTTGATGGCATCTTTGATCACGCCAACAGGTCTGGACGGTGTGAGACCGAATGTGTCCATGATTTCTTGTCCATCAATTGGTGGTTGAAAGTTGCGCACACGGTCTTTCTCTTCGATGTCTATGAGTTTCTGCTTCACAAGTTCATAGTTTGCACGGAAGCGTTTTACCTTCTCTTGGTTCTTGCTTGTGATGTCGGCACGGCACAGCGTCATCAGATCGTCGATATCGTCACCAGCCTCAAAAAGCATGCGGCGTACTGCCGAGTCGGTAACTTCATCCTCTACAAGGGCGATGGGGCGCATGTGCAGTCCCACAAGTTTTTTGACATATTTCATGTGCTCGTTTAATGGCAATCGCATCTTGGTAAAGATGCGTGGCACCATCTTCTCGCCAATGAAGTTATGGTTGTGGAAAGTCCAGCCTTGTTTATCATCCCAATGCTTGGTGGCGGGTTTGCCTATGTCGTGGAACAATGCTGCCCAGCGCAGCCACACATTGTCGCTCTCTTTAGCCACGTTATCGAGCACTTGCATTGTGTGCAGGAAGTTATCCTTATGACCGCGGCCATTCATGGTTTCAACCCCTTTGAGGTTGGAAAGTTCAGGGCACACAAGTGGGAGCAATCCACTCTTGTCAAGGAGTATAAATCCTCGTGATGGCACTGGTGATTTCATGATTTTCATCAGCTCATCAGCAATACGCTCGCGGGTGATGATTTTCAGACGCTTTGCATTGCGCTTGATAGCAAAGAACGTTTGCGGCTCAATTTCAAATCCCAATTGTGTTGCAAATCTCACAGCGCGCATCATGCGCAGTGGGTCGTCGCTGAAAGTAATGTCGGGATTCAATGGGGTGCGGATGAGTTTGCGCTCCATATCGCCAATGCCATCAAAAGGGTCAAGCAGTTTTCCCCAGCTGTCGTGGTTGACCGAAATCGCCATTGCATTGATGGTGAAGTCGCGACGGCGCTGGTCGTCATCGAGGGTGCCGTCTTCTACGATGGGATTGCGACTCTGACGGTTATAGGACTCACGGCGGGCTCCTACAAACTCTAGCTCCACGCCCATTACCTTAACTTGCGCTGTGCCATAGGTCTTGTATACTGCAAGATGTGAATTATCTCGACCTACTTTTTGCGCTACGGCTTTTGCCACTTCAATACCGCTGCCCACAGTAACAAAGTCAATGTCTTTGGACTGCCGCTCAAGGAAAATGTCGCGCACATATCCTCCTACAACGTAGCACTCACGTTGCATGGCATCGGCAACTTCTCCCACAAGTTTAAATACCGGGTGAGACAGATGCTTAAATATGTTGTCTTTGCTAGTGTTCATTTCTTGTTGTAATGTTTGCAGTATTGCTTGATTCCGCAATTCAGGCAGTCGGGCTTGATGGCTTTACACACATAGCGCCCATGTAGCAACAGCCAGTGGTGAGCGTTGTAGCGGTCTTCCTCAACTATGTGGCGAGTGAGTGTTTTCTCTACCTCAAACGGTGTTTTGCCATGGGCAAGACCTGTGCGGTTCGACACTCGGAACACATGAGTGTCAACGGCAATAGCAGCTTTATGGAATACTACTCCCATTATCACATTTGCGGTTTTGCGCCCAACTCCGGGCAACTTAGTAAGTTCCTCCATAGTGCTTGGAACTACACTGTCAAACTCATCAACCAGCATCGCAGCCATTGCTTGCAAGTGACGAGCTTTGCTGTTTGGATAGGAAACGCTGCTAATATATTGCAGCAGATCTTCGGGCGTTGCTGCTGCCATTGCTTTAGCTGAAGGATAGGCTTTAAACAGGGCTGGTGTTACCATGTTCACCCTTTTGTCGGTGCATTGAGCCGACAGAATCACCGCCACTAGAGTCTCAAATGCGTTAGTGAAATTGAGCTCTGTACTTGGATTGGGATTTGCTTCTTTGAAATAGCTTATTATCGCCTCGTAACGCTGCTTGATTGTCATGATATTGCCTGATATAAAAATGATGTGTCTCGCAGGGATCCTTTGAGATACATCATTCTAAATGGAATTATTGAAAACTTTTTAATGAGTATGCTCAAATTCTCGCAAGAATCGCACGTCGTTCTCGCTGAACATGCGCAGGTCTTTGACCATATACTTGAGGTTTGTAATACGCTCGACTCCAACGCCAAAAGCGTAGCCGGTGTAAACTTTACTGTCAATACCACACAATTCTAGTACGTTGGGGTCTACCATACCGCATCCCAATATCTCAACCCAGCCTGTGTGCTTGCAGAATCCACAACCTTCGCCTCCACATAGCATGCACGAAACGTCCATTTCGGCACTAGGTTCGGTGAATGGGAAGTAACTGGGACGCAGACGTATCTTGGTGTCGGGACCGAAGAGCTCCTTAGCGAAATAAAGTAATACTTGCTTCAAGTCGGCAAACGATACGTTTTTGTCGATGTAGAGACCTTCTATCTGATGGAAGAAGCAGTGTGCACGTGCTGTGATAGCCTCATTGCGATACACACGGCCAGGGCAGATGATGCGGATGGGAGGTTGTGTGCTCTTCATCACGCGCGACTGTACCGAGCTAGTGTGACTGCGAAGCACGATATTGCGAGTCACGTCTCCGCTTTTATCTTCATTGATAAAGAAAGTATCTTGCATATCGCGTGCAGGATGATCGGCAGCGAAGTTGAGCGAGGTGAACACGTGCAGGTCGTCTTCAACCTCAGGTCCGTCGGCAAGGGTAAAGCCTAATCGAGAGAAGATATCAATAATTTCTTTGCGAACTGTCGATATTGGATGACGTGTTCCTAATTCATCAGGGAATGATGGGCGAGTAATGTCAATCTTGTTGGCAACCGACTCTTTGTCCTTAAATCCGTCTTTCAAAGTGTTGATTTTCTCGGTTGCAAGGGCCTTAAGTTCATTAAGGCGCTGTCCAAACTCACGCTTTTGCTCATTGGGAACATTGCGGAACTCGTTGAACAAGGCAGTTATCTCACCTTTCTTGCTCAAATATTTTATGCGTAGCGCTTCAATCGCATCGCTGTTATCGGCTTTTAATTCAGCTATTTGTGCTTTTAAATTTTCGATTCTCTCTAATAGCATATCTAATAGTGTTGAGTGTTTCTTGAAAAATCATGCAAAGATATAAATTTTTTATCAAAGAACAAAATTTTAATCTATGGAGACTAATCTATATAAATGTCAGATTTTGCACAGATTGGATAAAGCTAAACAAGATTATTAATCATCCTTAATATCATTGTACTCGTCTTCGGGCGCTACAATAGACTTGGGGCGTGTAGAATAGCGAGGGGGCATACCAGAGTAAAAGCGCAAAGTCTTGCTCTGGCTGGCGATGTGGTTCTGCTGTGGTGCCCATTCTCCTCGTGTCAATGTGGGTGCAAGCATGATTTGTTTGGAGCCATAGTGCTTATTAATATCATCAATGGTCGCCATCAGCTTTCTGTGTTTTACTTGATTTTCGACGTTGAAAAGGTCAAGCTGAAGCTCATCAACCGGTTTTATATCACTCACCATAACTCCGGCCTTGCGATAATAATAACCCTCGCGAAAAATGTTGTTGAGAGCAACCAAAGCATATCGCGCAAGCTCAATGGTTGACGAGGTGTGCGACTCAAGTCGAAGAGTGCATGAGTTGGAATAGAATGGCAAGTCCTCCCGGAAACGGTCACCGCGAATATACACCGTCAATGTAATAGCGGCCGACTGTTCTCTCCGCAATTGTGCGGCACACGATTGGACAAACGATAGCACAGCATCGCTGATGTCGCTCTTTTGCCATAGAGCATGCCCAAACGTGCGCGAATTCATTATCGATTTGTGGGCAATTGTAACTGGATTAATGCTGACGCTATCTAGGCCGAGCAATTCCTGCTGAGTTCGAACCAGATTTATGTTTCCTATCTTGTGAAGATAGGACATGGGAAGGAGTATGAACTCGCTTGCGTAATGAATGCCACACTTGAGTAGCTTTGCATTGAGTTTGCGTCCAATACCCCATATGTCGCTCACTTTGGTGACTTTTAATATGTTGTCAATCTGTTCTTGCTGTGTTAATCCCATCACTCGGTCAACATTACAAGGATTTTTCTTGGCCACATGGCTAGCAATCTTGGCAAGTGTGCGAGTGTGAGCAAAACCTATGCTTACAGGAACTCCAACATATTTATAAATTTTCTTGACTAGCATGGTGAGCAATTCATGGTTCTTGTGGTCATCATTATAAGGGAGCTTAAAGAAAGCTTCATCGACCGAATAAACTTCCAGGTCAATAGCAGCCTCTCCCAGAATCCTCATTATTCGGTTTGAGATATCTTGATACAGAACATGACGTGCTGAAAGCATTACGATGCCCGAAGGGTCGGTGTAGTTCTTTATTTGGAATGCAGGACATCCCATTGGGATTCCCAGTGCTTTAGCCTCGTTGCTGCGCGAAATTGCACAACCGTCATTGTTCGACAGGACAACCACGGGCTTTCCATTGAGCAAAGGGTTGAACACCCGCTCACAAGAGACGAAGAAGTTGTTGCAGTCGGCCAGGGCGTACATCATTGTTTCGTGCCTTTCCCTTCCTTGGGCAGCTTAAAATAAGGATTTTCAATGCTGCCGTAGTTCATCTCTTTGTAGGCCGAGTCAAGAATAAGCTTGCACTTTGCCGAAATCAAGTGAGCGGCGTAGTCATAGTAGGCCCGGTCATTGTTCACGAGTTCGGGATGACTGCTAAAGTCGTGAACTTTGTCTTGACCGAAAATAGACTTCATTATCCACAAATCATGCCAGGAGAGTCGTGGATAGGTGTTGCGTGGAGGTACAATGATAATGTAGTTGGTATGATTCTTGTCAAGTATCTTCTTTATGGTACAGAGCCGCTGTTCAACAGTTTCGTCAATGGCAGGTTTGGTCACCGATGGGCTATTTACTCGCTTGATGCGCTTGAGCCTCTCGGGGGTGTAGTATTCATTTGGGTTGACGGCGATAATAGAGTCGAACTCGGCATAATACATTTCATTGAGGTGCCCAATTCTATTGGGTGCTAGGCCAATGATTATGCCTTCATTCTGCAATTCTTTCTCAAATCGGCTTGGCATTAAAGCATATTTCACTTGCTTAATGTCACGGAAAGCATTGAGAAAAAGACTGTGGACTCTTAACCAATTCCATGTTCCAGTAGTGGCTGGATGCTGAACGTAGAGAATGTCATTGTCGTTTGGCTTTCGTCCCAACATCTTTGCTTCGATAACGATGAGTGCATTCTTTATAGTGGTGCCATGGTCGTTGAGAAATCTCATTTTGTTGATAATACCATCGAGAGACTCACTCGATGCATCAAAATGCAGTATTGAGGCGTTGTCGCTAAGATAAGGTTTCCAGTAGCTAGACTTGAAATTTTGCGACATAGATGATCCAAGTATGAACGAGTCGTAATGATATTTGTCATTATACAAGAGATAGGTCTCGACTGATGTGAATCCTGCATTGTTGCCCACGATTACCGAGTCTTGGCCTTTGGCATCGTTGGTAACGGGATGGACAATCTTGAATGGGTCTACGATGGCATAAAACGCTATGAAGAGCATTACTGGCATGAGAGCCAGCAAAGTGCGTAGGCAGAATTTTTTTATCGAATTTTTCATAGCGTTCTAAAATTGGAAATAAATGTACTGAATATCGGCTTTCGCCCCATAGAAAGCGATGAGAAACAACATTCCCCAGTATATAGCCCATCTTAAAATGGCGGGCATTTTCAATGTCATTATTGGGAATTCTTGACGTCGTCCAATCCATTCCACAATCACAAAAGGCACGATGTAACAGAACGCCGATATTCCCATTGGCATAGCGAGATAGCTGCCGTGAATCAACGTGTTGATGCATTCTTGCAAGTGTGATATGTTTGGTGAACGGAACGAAAGGAAAATAAGAGCAAAAATCATGAAGGTGAGCACACATAGGGGGATATCACGGAATCGAGCATGCCTAGTGTTGTTCTGCTTTTTGAGGAATACAAACGGCAACAGCATCAGTCCGTTCACAGATCCCCAAATCACAAATGTCCAGTCGGCTCCGTGCCACAGTCCCGAGACGGCGAAGACAATCATGATGTTGAGGCAGGTACGCCACTTACCACATCGTGAACCTCCCAATGGGAAATAGAGATATTCTCTGAACCATGTCATGAGCGAGATGTGCCAGCGTTGCCACAACTCCTTCATTGAGCGAGAGAAGAAAGGATAGTTGAAGTTGGGTAGGAGCTTGATGTTGAAAAGCCGTGCCGACCCGATGGCGATATCGCTATATCCCGAGAAATCAGAATAAATCTGGAAGGCGAAGAGAATCGCAGCCATAATAATAGACGCTGCGCTCATAACCGACGGGTTATAGAGTATGTTGTCGACATATCCTGCAAGATTGTCGGCAATAACGAGTTTCTTTACAAGACCCCACAAAATTTGCCGCATGCCTATCACGGCATTGTAGTAGTTGAATGACTTCTTCGTTAGGAACTGAGGCAGCAAGTTTCTCGCTCTCTCGATGGGACCTGCCACAAGTTGCGGAAAGAAAGCGATATAGACGAAAAAAGCTATAACATTGTTAGTTGGCTTAGTTTTGCCATTATAGACATCGAAACTATAGCTTATGGCTTGCAATGTGTAGAAAGAGATTCCAACAGGCAACAGAATGTTGATGGTCACAAAGTCGGGATTTGCGCCAAAGAGTCTGAAAATATCGGCCAATGCATCTTTGAAGAAGTTGAAGTACTTAAAGGTGCCTAATATTCCAAGATTGATGATAAGATTCAGTGCTAGCCATAATTTAGAGCGCAAGGAATGGTCACTCTTTATAGCTAGTCCCGAGATGAAAGTGGTTGTCGATGTAATAAGAATCAGCGCCAAAAATCGCCAGTCCCACCATCCATAGAAGATGTAGCTTGCCACAAGTAGAAACAGATTCTGCCATGTTAATTTGTTACGCAGAATCCAGTATCCGGCAAACACTAAAGGCAAGAAAAATGCATATATGTAGCTGTCAAATTGCATTGACTATAGAAAAAACCTTAACCTTTAAAGTTGTTGATTATTTGTGCTATCTGCTTGGCATCGTCGGCTGTTATTGGATAGCCCATAGGCAGGCTGATGGCTTGGTCGGCAATCTCGTTGGTCACAGGTAGCTTATAAGACTGGAAACGACGGTAGCAAGGCTGACGGTGAGGTGGTGTGGCATAATGGATATCGGTCATCACTCCGTTCTTCTCAAGGTAGGAGCGCATCTCGTCGCGCTTTTCAACACGAATCACATACTGATGCCAAATCTGTATCATGTCGTCAAAAATGTCGGGCTTCCTCACTAGTGGATTTGTGATGTGCTCATCGTAGGCCAAAGCAGCATCGTGGCGACGCATGTTCTCCACATTGAGGTAGCGCAATTTCACGCGAAGCATGGCAGCTTGAATCTCGTCGATACGGCAATTGAGTCCCATGTAGATGTTGTGATAACGAGTATCGCTGCCATAGTTGGCGATAGCCCGCACAGTCTTGGCAAGCTCTTCGTCATTGGTCACTACAGCGCCAGCGTCACCCAGAGCGCCTAAATTCTTGGTAGGGTAGAAGCTTATGGCGCTGGCATGGCCCAAGCCTCCTGTTGTGGAAGTCCCGTTGATGCCAGGTATATGTGCCTTGGCTCCTATGCCTTGTGCGTTGTCCTCGATAATCTTGAGGTCATAGCGTTTTGCTACTTCCATTAGCTGCTCGTCCCAGCATGGTGTCCCATAGAGGTGAACAGGCATGATAGCCCTCACGGCTGGTGTTATGAGATTTTCGATTAGCGACGAGTCTAGGTTCATAGTGTCGGGGCGAGCGTCGCACAGACATGGCGTCATACCATTATCGCTAACAGCGAGAATCGAGGCGATATAAGTGTTGGCAGGCACTATCACATGGTCCTCGTTGTGCAGCACCCCGAGTTCGATGTAAGCTCGTAATATGAGCCTGAGTGCGTCAAGTCCGTTACTCACGGCGATGCAGTATTTAGCCTCACACAATCCTGCTATTTCCTGCTCAAGCAGGTTGGTCTGCTCGCCACGCAGGTATCTTCCAGATTTAATTACATTGCATGCAGCCTCTTGCAGCTGCTCCATATATGGCTCGTTGGCCTTTGCCAGGTCAAGGAATTTGTATTTCATCTATCTTTTGCTTGATGTTAGTTGTTTAAAATCATCATAGTTGCGCACATAATCGTCTTCGTCGTAATGGTCTGATGCCATTACAAGGCATACTGCTCCCGAAGAAAAATTGTTAATGAC
>JAFSPZ010000069.1 GCA_017451225.1 Muribaculaceae bacterium
ATAATTCTCACCATCATCATGGGTTTGACAAAGCAGACGGTCGACGGTACGTGGCTCAACAACATGCTTGCATTTTGGCCACTTGTTCTCATCTATACATATATTGCAGTAATCCTGGGGGTGATAATCATAAGACACATACTTCATTTCCAATGGAAACGCGACATTCCGTTCCTACTCAACCACCTGGGACTATTCATCGCCCTTGTTGCGGCAACATTAGGCAACGCCGATATGCAGCGCGTGAAAATGATTACGACCGTAGATCAGCCTGAGTGGAGAGTGATGACCAACAACCACAACATTCAAGAACTAAACATCGCTATAGAACTCAAGAAGTTCATTATGGAGACCTACGATGATGGCTCGCCCAAACGTTTTGCCTCTAAAATCAACATCTACACTAAAAGTGGAAAGAGCTTTGCTGCTACTGTCGATGTAAACAAACCGGCCGAGGTAGATGGATGGAAGATTTACCAATATGGTTATGATACTCAAATGGGTGCAATGAGCAATATAAGCATACTCGAGTTGGTGCGAGACCCATGGCTACCTATTGTTTATACGGGTATATTCATGATGATTGTAGGAGCTGTCACATTGTTCTTTATCGGCGCAGGAAGGAGGAAAAAGTCATGACTTGGGACAGTTTTATATATTTCGCCTTAGCATCGGTAGTGATGTGGGCTGTGGGAGCCTGGGCTGCATGGAAAACCAAGAAAGCAATAGCCTATGGAGCAACAATCACAGGATTGCTCGTTTTCTTCGCTTATATCATCGCTATGTGGGTCTCACTAGAGAGACCACCACTGCGCACTATGGGCGAAACACGATTGTGGTATTCACTGTTCCTGCCACTGGCGGGCATTATCGTTTACAGTCGTTGGCGTTACAAGTGGATTCTGTCGTTCTCGACAATTATGGCGGTGGTGTTTATCGCCATCAATATCTTCAAACCCGAAATTCACTCTAAGACACTAATGCCGGCGCTGCAGAGCCCATGGTTTGCGCCACATGTCATCGTTTACATGATGGCCTATGCATTACTTGGAGCATCGACTCTAATGGCAATTTACCTACTCTTCTTCAAAAAGAAGGAACCCACCGAACAGGAATATGAAATTACCGACAACCTAGTCTATGCTGGACTCGCTTTCCTCACCATCGGAATGCTTTTTGGAGCATTGTGGGCCAAAGAGGCGTGGGGGCATTACTGGTCATGGGACCCCAAAGAGACGTGGGCGGCTATCACATGGCTTGCTTATCTTGTTTATGTACACTACCGACTCATGCCACGTCACCGCAAGCCTATTGCTCTTGCTACGCTAATAGTAGCTTTCGTGCTACTACAAGTGTGCTGGTGGGGCATAAACTACCTACCCAGCGCACAAGGTTCAAGTGTCCACACCTACGGCACAGAATCAACGCAATAAAAAAGTGTAAAAAGGAAACTTATAAGTGAATTAGTCTCTATACTGCTACTTCAGCATCATCTCAAAGCCCACCTCCACATTGCTGAAGTTCTGGCTAAGGAACGACAATGCTTTTAGGGTTTCGCTGCTGCTGATGCCGCTCAGCATGTGAAGTATCATCAGCAAGCGGTCGGTGTCAAAAGCTAGATACAGTTTCTTGCCATCACGGTGAGCATGCGACTTCAGGGGGATTCCATTCCATTTCAGAGTAAGACTTTCATTCTCCGGATCATAGGTATAGCGACCCTTGAGGGGCAGTCCCAGCACTCGCATCTCCCAGTCACCATCGGCAGTGAGAGTGAGCGAGTTCCAACGGTTTTTGATTTTCAGCTTTTTATAGGCTTTATCAAGATTTTTCTTAAGTTTGCTTTTGGCTATGGGCTTTCCAAGCTTTCCAATGAAACTGCTGCCGTCGGCATGAACATAGGGTTTCTTGTAATGCCACTCACCAGCAACCATGCGGCAAGCCTCAATACGAGCCAGCTCAACGGTGTCTTCACTCACCTCGAAAACCTCGTTGGGGTCAAAATATTCAATGGTGTCGACAAGTTCCTGAGCTTGCAAAGCATGGCACAGCATCACTGCCCCAAGCAGCAATAATACCTTTTTCCACATGGCTATCAACGTTTTGCCTGACGAGTGAAACGTTGCTTGTTGAAGATGCTGTCCCAACGAAGCTTGATAACTCCAAAGAACGCCTCGCTGAAGATGCCGCCGCTCATCTTGCTGGTGCCCAGCACTCGGTTGATGAACACGATGGGAACCTCCTTGATGCGGAAGCCCATCTTATAGGCGGTGAACTTCATCTCTATCTGGAACGCATAACCCTTGAACTCAATGGCATCAAGATTGATTGCCTCGAGCACCTCGCGCTTGTAACACACAAAACCCGCTGTGGTGTCGCGCACGTTCATGCCTGTGACAATGCGCACATAAGCCGACGCATAATAACTCATCAGCACCCTTCCCATGGGCCAGTTCACAACGTTCACTCCCGTAATATATCGAGAGCCCACCGAAAGGTCGGCGCCCTCTTGGGAACAGGCACGCTGCAATGGTATCAGATCCTCAGGGCGGTGCGAGAAATCGGCATCCATTTCTATAACATAGTTATAACCCTTTTCCAAAGCCCACTTGAAGCCTGCAATATAGGCAGTTCCCAAACCAAGCTTTCCGCTGCGCTTCAAGATGTTGATGCGCTCGGGAATCTCCTCTATCAGCCGCTCAACAATGGCAGCAGTGCCGTCGGGACTGTTGTCGTCGATAACGAGAATGTCAAACTTGTGTTGCTCCTCAAGCCCTAATACAGCCTTGATGATCGCCTCGATATTCTCCTTCTCGTTATAGGTGGGTATGATAACTAAACTGTCGCTCATTAGTAATCCCTGTTTTTTAATAAATATTATCTTATCGCAATCTTAACCACATTTTGATTGCTTTTATTGCACAAAAGTAATAATAAAATCACTATAACACCACATTTTAAACATTTTTTCACCACCAAAAACCTCATTTCGCTAAAATCGTCGCACTAATTTTGCCAGTTTCACAAAAAAGCAGTAATTTTACCCACTTATTTGAAAAGTAATGGTAAGAAAACGATGTATGTTTCTAGCCACAATGCGACTAATTTATTAAACAACAATGAGTAACGAAAAAAAAATACGCATAGGTATCACCCAGGGCGACACCAATGGTGTGGGCTACGAGGTTATTATGAAATGTTTCTCCAGCAATGATATTCTGGAATTGTGCGTGCCCATAATTTATGGCTCTAGCAAAATAATGAACTATCATCGCAAAGCACTGGGAATTCAAACCACCCAGCTCAACACCACACGCAATGCTGGATATGTGAAAGAAAACTCGCTCAATCTGGTTGAAGTAATCAACGGCGAGGTGAAAATAGAACTCGGACAACCCGGCAAGCAGGCAGGCAATGCAGCTTTCATGGCCCTCGAAGCAGCTGTGAGCGACCTCAAGAAGGGGGTTATCGACGTTCTTGTCACTGCGCCCATCAGCAAAGAGAACATACATAGTGAGGCATTCTCTTTCCCAGGACATACCGAGTATCTCGAAACAAGCCTTGGCGATGGGAAGAAGGCCCTTATGGTGCTTTGCTGCGAGGCGATGAAAGTTGCACTAGTAACTACTCACGTGCCAGTGGCTAAAATAGCGCAAAGCATCAATAAAGACGATATCGTCGAGAAACTGCACATCTTCAACGAATCGTTGCAGCGCGATTTCAACATCCAAAAACCACGCATCGCCGTGCTTGGACTCAATCCGCACTGCGGTGACAACGGCGTGATAGGCAACGAGGAAAAAGAGATAATAGAGCCAGCTATTCAGCAAGCCAATGACGAGCAAGTGCTGTGCTTCGGACCTTATGCCGCCGACGGATTCTTTGGTAACAGCCAGTATCGCCGTTTCGACGGTGTGTTGGCAATGTATCACGACCAAGGACTCGCTCCTTTCAAAGCCATCAACATGGACGACGGTGTGAATGTCACTGCAGGACTGCCCTATGTGCGCACCAGCCCCGACCACGGCACTGGTTATGATATTGCCGGGCAAGGTATTGCGAACGAGAAATCGATGCGACAAGCCATTTTCACTGCTATTGACATCTTCCGCAACCGCAATCGTTGGGACGAGATGTATCAGGATCCCCTGAAGAAGCAATATTTCGACAAGGGCAAGGACAATGTGGTTCTCGACCTCACCAAGATAGAAAACGAAGAGCCTCTGGGATAATGCACTATTAGAAATTCCTATCCTCGTTAAACTCTAAACGAATAACTATGAACTACGCTATAATAGCTGCCGGTGAAGGGTCACGACTTGCACAAGAAGGTGTGGCTAAACCCAAGCCTCTTGTGGAGCTCAATGGTGAACCCATGATTCTAAGGCTCATGAACATCTTCAATCGATGCAATGCCGAGAGCATCTCGGTAATCATCAACGACTTCATGCCTGAGGTAAAAGAGTTTCTTGACACCCTCAAGTTTGACATTCCACTCAACATCGTAGTGAAGTCAACACCAAGCTCGATGCACAGTTTCTGGGAGTTGAGCAAAGTGATGAAACCAGGAAAATTCTGCTTGACTACAGTCGACACCATCTTCAGGGAGCAGGATTTTGCAAAATATATCGAGGCTTTTGAGCAAGACAACCGCAACGACGGCATGTGGGCAGTAACTCCTTTCATCGAGGATGAGAAGCCGCTCTATGTAGATGTCAACAAAAGCATGAACATCAAGGCATTTTGCGACGAGCCATTCGATGGTGCCAAGTATGTCTCGGGAGGCATTTACGCCATGAGCGACAAGGCGTTCCCCATACTCAACCAGTGCATTGAGAAGGGCATCTCGCGCATGCGCAACTTCCAACGCGCTCTCATCGAAAATGGTATGCGCCTAAAGGCATTCAGTATCGACAAAATCATTGATGTGGACCATGCAAGCGACATTGATGTTGCCCTGGCTTTCATCAACGAGAAATAATAAAAAATCATACATACAAAATTATAATTACAACTCTTTAAGTATGGCCGACATTAATATCGCGGGGGTGATGAGGGCTGGCGCCTATTCTCCCAACCATATTGGCAATGACACCGCAATTTTCAATGCTGTAGCTGAGCAGTTACGCAAGCGGGGCTGCATTGTCAACACCTACAGCGAGGAGCAGTTCAACAACTCCGACATCAAGGAAGACATAATTGTGAACATGTGCCGCGAGCACAGCTCCATATTGAAACTGCAACAGCTGGAAAATAATGGCAAACTTGTAATAAACTCGGGATTCGGCATTGAGAACTGCACCCGCGAGCGCATGACACGCATCTTGCTTGGCAATGGAATCCCCTACCCCGAAAGCATTATCGTCAACACCGACGAGGTCGTGAAAGACCGCCTAGAGAAGAGCGGGTTCCAGAGTTGCTGGATAAAGCGAGGCGACTTTCACGCCATGCACAAGGAGGATGTCTCCTATGTGCGTCACAGCGAGGAAGCTCAAGAAGTACTGCAGGAGTACTTCCTGCGCGGTATCAAGCGTGCTGTAATCAACGTGCATCTGGTGGGCGACCTCATTAAATTCTACGGTGTGCGTGGCACCAACTATTTCTTCTGGTTCTATCCCTTCGATGAGGGCCACAGCAAGTACGGACACGAAGCAATCAACGGCAAGTCGCAGGGACTCAAGTTTGATGTGAAGCACCTCAAGAGCATCTGCAACCATGCTGCCGACGAGCTCAACATCGAAATATACGGTGGCGACTGCATTGTAGGAGATGATGGAGATGTGAAAATCATAGACTTCAACGACTGGCCAAGCTTCGCACCATGCCGCAACGATGCTGCGCCCCACATTGCAAAGCGCATCATCAACATCATTAAACAACGTTAATCTAGGAGTGAAGACCGAGAATCGTAAAAACGGAAACAATCCCGAAACATTCGACCAACAAAAAAACAACAAAAAATGAATTTCAAGGAATTAAAAGAACAATATAACCAATCGCTCAAGTCGATGGATACCGAAGAGCACATCGACCTGTGGTTCTACCGTCCATTAGGCTTCGCATGGGCGGCCCTTTTCGCCAAACTTGGAATCTCGCCAAACATTGTGACTATCGCATCCATCTTCCTGGGTGTGGGCGGTGGCATTCTGCTCTATTTCGGAGCACAGCCCTACATCTGGCTTAACTATGTGGGCATTTTTCTCATCATTTGGGCCAACACCTACGACAGTGCCGACGGACAGCTTGCGAGAATCACAAAACAATACTCACAGATTGGGCGCATCCTCGACGGTGTAAGTGGTGACCTGTGGTTCTTTGCTATCTACTTTGCCCTCGTGTTCCGCGAGCTGCACTTTGGCGACGCTTGGCTGGGCGACTTCTTCCAGCAATCGCAAAACCACGGGATTATATGGACAATAGCGATAGCCGCCGGTGTGAGTCATGCTCTGCAATGCGCCATGGCCGACTATTACCGTCAGTTCCACCTCTACTTCCTCAAGGGAGAAGGTGGTAGCGAACTCGAGAGCACTGAGAAGCTTGACGAGCAAATCAAGCAATCTAAGGGTTTCAAGCGTATCACCATGTTCTTCTACCGCAACTACACTGCCAACCAGGAGCGACTCACGCCTGGCATGCAGCGACTGCGCCGCGAACTCAAGAATCAGTTTGGCGACGAAATGGCACCACAGCAGTTCCGCGACGATTTCCGCAAGCTGAGCCTGCCGTTGATGAAATACACCAACATGCTCACCTTCAACACACGCACCATTGCTATGTTCATCTCGGTAATCATTCGCATTCCATGGCTATACTTCGCCTTTGAGCTCATCGTGCTCAACACCATGCTCATTTACATGATTTGCCGTCACGAACGCCTCTGCAAGAAGCTCACCGCCGACCTACAAGCCGGAAAATATGCAGTGTAAACATCAAGAGCAACTAGAGTATCTAGAATTTCCAGAATTAAAAACCTATGATTAAATGATAAAGGGCATTATCTTTGACTACGGTGGCACCATCGATAGCCGTGGCATCCATTGGAGTGAAGTGATTTGGGACGGATACTGCGACGCTGGCATACCCGTCACCAAGGAGCAGTTCCGTGACAGCTACGTAATGGCCGAGCGAGAACTCGCACGAGTGCGCCACATACTCCCCAATGACAACTTCCATGATCTGCTACTCAAGAAGATGCGCATCGAGCTCCAGGATCTTGTTGACAAGGGCAATCTGCAATGCGACGACATCGAGCCCTTGGCGCAGCAAGTAGCGCAATATTGCTACGATGCTGCACGCTCTTCAATCGAGGAGGCGCGCCCAACGCTTGAGCTCCTGAGCCAACACTATCCAATGATGCTTGTGAGCAACTTCTACGGCAACGTTGACAGCGTGCTGCGAGACTTCGACTTGCGCAAATATTTCAAAGGCGTGATAGAGAGTGCCGTCGTTGGAGTGCGAAAGCCCAATCCTGTGATTTTCAAACTTGGTGTAGATGTGCTCGAGATGGAGCCCAGCGAGGTTCTCGTTGTGGGTGACAGCCTAAAGAAGGATATCCTCCCCGCCGAATCTTTGGGATGCCGCGTGCTATGGCTAAAAGGTAAAGGCTGGACTGCAGACGAAGATGCTCAAACCCACCCAAATACCATAAAAACACTCTCCGAAGTGCTTCAAGCACTCAACCTATAAACCCTAAATCACATGAACATCAAGCTACATACCCCAAAGAGTCTGCAAGCTGGTAGCGGCATGTCTTCAATCAAACAGTTTTTGCTTGCTCTCCTTGCCACGACCATTTCTATAATACTCACTTTTGGCACGGCAGCCATCATTGACTACCACAAGAAAAAAGCAGCCAAAAAAGAAATGGTCATGATGGTCTTAAACGACTTCGACAAGACCATAGAGATTGTAGAGAAAATGGACTCCGGACTGTGCGAATGCAGACGTTTGCAGCAGGAAATTGCTATTCATCCCGAGCAGTATGATAGCCTAAGCATGAGTTTTATTCAAGAGATTAAGAATTGGAGCATTGTTGAATTTATTGAGACTACCGAAAGAATCTTCTCTTCCAGTATTGAGACATTCAGCACGATTGGTGATGTCAACTTTGTAAATGAGGTTTCCGATTTTTATTTTTGTCGTAGCAAATATAAGGAAACGATGTTAGACGATCTCAAAAAAAACGTGACATTTAAGGAAATCAGCAAATCGTTAAAATCACTTATGAGCATCGAATTTCCAGAATATGCTTACATGAATAGCACTTTCTTATCGGATATGAAGGCATACCGTGACAGATGCATGCTGATGATGAACATCAGCCAAGAAGACATGGCAAAATTCAGCGAGCAGCATATGAGCAAAAAAGCCCATGCCGACCGAGCTGCAATTGATGAAAAATTGTCTAAAGAATACTTAGAAAGTCAAGAGGTGCTCAAACAAGCTAGAGAAAAACTCAAAGACTGAACACCCGTCATCACAAGGATAACATTGATTATATAACAAATTCTCATCATTATGAAAAAGTTTTTACTACTTGCTATAACAACATTAACGTTGAGTATCACAGCAAATTCACAAGAATATGTGACCTTTGGGAACAAAACATTCTCGATAGATTATCCAGCCGAATGGGAAGTAACATATGACGATAACGAGTGCCTGAACCTTGCCGATGCCGACGGCAACATTCGTTTCGACATCACTTTCAACCAACAGGGCCCCATGAAGAATCAGTTGCAGGAATGTGTCGACAACTGGGTCTATATGAAAGAAAGCCATGGACACAAAGTGGATCAAAAATTGGTGAAAGATGACTATGCTCTCGTGCGCTCCATCGAGACCGATGAGGACGACGGAGCCCAGACCGTAGTTGTATGGTTCTTGATGATTTCATCCGAACCTCAGTGCTTCTCGGGCACGATACAAAGTGACTTCGAGCATGCCAACGAAGCCATTGACGTCCTTGTCAAAATGCTGGCGACACTCAATCCAAAATGAAAACCGGTTTCTAAAAGAACAGAGCAAAAGGTAATGTTTTCCCATCTACTTCTAACGAACATTTAAAACGCTTTTTTGACGTCATATATATAATAAAGAACGGTTGGTTTCTCTCAGAAAAAACCAATCGTTTTTTAATCACACTCATTTTTAGGTTAAACCTTTTCTTTTGTCGCACGTCAAAAAGAATATTGCAAAAATCTAGAAATTGAGTAACGCGCATCAATCGATTGACAATCCTAAAAAAACGGCCTTTTGACCGAAAAAACTGCGAGGTAGCATTTTATTCTATTAACTAAAAACAACTATTTATATGTGAATTTTAAGTTAAATTGGCCAAACCACAGCATCGTTGTGTATATTTAACTATTAAAGTTGCTTAAATGCTTTTGTGGTTTGGAAAAAGGTAGTACTTTTACACGCTTTTTTCGTTGAAAAATGCAAAAACGAGACAAATAACTAATAGAAATATAACATTAATTAATTTACTATGAGTAATCCAAATGTAAAACCTGCTACCGGCAAATTAGGTATTATGGTAGTTGGTCTGGGTGCCGTGAGCACCACTTTCATGACAGGTGTCATGATGGCACGCAAGGGTCTGGCTAAGCCTGTTGGCTCAATGACTCAGTACGACAAAATCCGCGTTGGCCGCGGCGAGAACAAGAAATATTTACATTACAAAGATATCGTGCCCCTGGCAAAGCTCGACGACATCGTATTTGCTGCTTGGGACGTTTATCCAGCTAATGCCTATGAGAGCGCTATCAATGCCGAGGTGCTTAAAGAGAAAGATATTGAGCCAGTAAAGGATGAGCTCCTAAAGATTAAGCCACTCAAGGCTGCGTTCGACAAGAACTATGCAAAGCGCCTCGATGGTGACAACGTGAAGCAGTGCAAGGACCGCTGGGACATGATGGAGCAAGTGCGTGAGGACATCCGCAACTTCAAGAAAGAGACTGGCGTTGACCGCGTTGTAGTACTTTGGGCTGCATCTACCGAGATTTACGTTGCTCCCGATAAGAACGTACATTATAAACTTGACCAGCTCGAGGCTGCCATGAAGGCCAACGATGTAGACCACATCTCACCTTCAATGTGCTATGCCTATGCAGCACTCAAGGAGGACTGCCCATTCATCATGGGTGCTCCTAACACTACAGTCGACATCCCAGCAATGTGGCAACTGAGCGACGAGACCAAGGTGCCCATCGCAGGTAAGGACTTCAAGACTGGCCAAACTCTCGTTAAGAGTGGTTTCGCTCCTATCATCGGCGCCCGCATGCTCGGCATGAGCGGTTGGTTCTCAACCAACATCCTGGGTAACCGCGACGGTCTCGTACTCGACGAGCCAGCCAACTTCCGCACCAAGGAGGTGAGCAAGCTCTCTACCCTCGAGTCGATTCTC
>JAFSPZ010000070.1 GCA_017451225.1 Muribaculaceae bacterium
CCACAATTTTGCATTCCAGCAAGATTTTTGGTCCTTTAAAGTCAACTCATGGCTTGAAGCGTCCCTATGGATTGGGCTGCTTGCAGCACCTGGACTATACTTCCTGGGAAGCATCCTTTGGCCCAAACTATCATTCCTCAAAACTTTTGCTGCTGTCTATGTGATTGAAACAGTTTTCAGCATCATAGCCATGATATGCGTGTTTGTATTCAGCGACATGAAAAGCTTTGGATTGTGGGTTTTGGACCTCTTCAAGGGAGGCAATGTAATGATGATATTAGCCATATTCACGGCAATTCAACTTATTGTTTACTGGGCTCTGTCGTGGATACTGTTTAAACGCAAAGATGTTGTTTCATTAAAATGGTGGAAATAAGTTATGAACTTCAAGGATAATAAAGCAATATATCTGCAAATTGCCGACCGCATTGGCGACCAGATTCTCTCGGAGACTTTGACCGCTGAAGGCAAGGTGCCCAGTGTGCGAGAGTTGGCGGCAGAGATTGAGGTAAACGCCAACACTGTGGCGCGAACCTATGAATACCTTCAGCAATGTGGCGTGATTTTCACTAAGCGTGGACTGGGTTACTTTGTGTGCCCTGATGCCCGCGAGAAAATCATTGCTATGCGTCGTGAACAACTCATGCAAGGCGAGATGGACTACTTCTTTGGACAGCTTAAGGCTGTGGGCATTACCCCTACCGAACTACAGGAGAAGTATCAAGACTATCTTAAGCATTAACATATTTTTTGGTTTTTTGACAGTACTTTTTGAAACATTTGGCACTAGTTTTGCGTCAAATGGATGAAAAACAATTTAGAAAAAAGAGAAAATGAAGAAGCTTATTACTTTTTTGATGCTCACTGCTTGTACTATCACTGCCATTGCGCAGCAATACAAAGTGCAATGCCAAGTAAATGACAGTGAAGGCGAGGGAGTTCCTTATGCCACAGTCTATATCTATAATAGCAACGACACTGCCAAGGTTATAGCAAGCGACGTGAGCGATGCCTTTGGTAAAGTAGACCATGCAATTGCCAAGCCTGGTAGCTACTTGATGAAAATACAGTTCATTGGGATGGCGACCGAGAACAGAACATTCGAAGTCAGCTCTTCGTCTCCAGTGGCTCAGTTGGGCACTATTGTGCTCGCTACCGAGTCTACTATGCTTAGCGAGGTTGTGGTTTCAACTCAGCGACAACTCGTGAAGACCGAGATTGACCGACTCACCTACGACGTGCAGGCCGATGCCGACAGCAAAACAAGCAACGTGCTCGACATGCTCAAGAAGGTGCCAATGGTCACCGTTGATGGGCAGGACGAGATTCGTGTGAAGGGTACCACCTCATTCAAGGTTTACCGCAATGGTCATCCCGATCCCGCATTGGCCAGCATGAACATGAAGGAAATCCTCAAGGTGATTCCCGCGTCGATGATTAAAAAGATAGAGGTCATTACCGACCCAGGCGCAAAATATGATGCCGAGGGCACAAGCGCTATCCTCAACATCGTCATGGCCGATGGCAACGCTGGAACCATGAATGGTGTGACAGGAACTCTGGGTATGGGTATTGACAACACAGGCAGCCTCAATGGTAACGCCAACATCACCTCACAGATAGGTAAAGTGGTAACATCGCTCAACTATGGCTACCAAAACCAAAACCGCCACGGTGGCCACTACATGACTGAGAGCGAGCACACTTATGCCAACACTGGCAACACAATATATAACGACAATGACTCACGCGCCAATGTGAACGTTCACTATGGTGAATTAAGTGCCAGCTGGGAGCCCGACACCACAAACCTTGTGGCTATGTCGTTTGGTGGTTTCTATTACAACTACAATGGTGACGGTGTGAACAACTCTCGCATGACCGACCGTGACGGTAACATATTGTATAGGTACACCACTAACGGCCACACCCCCAGGACCGAATACTACGACCTGCACGGACGACTCGACTATCAGCACAAGACACATAATCCCGGAGAGATGCTCACTTTGAGCTATATGCTATCGACAACCCACTCGGCCAACAAAACCATCTCGACACTTAGCGACATGCTCAACTGCCCATTCCCCTACACAGGACAGTTATCCAATACTAAGGAGAACTTTGTTGAGCACACGTTCCAGTTTGACTGGACAAGGCCATTTGCCAAGTATCACAAGTTTGAAACGGGTGTCAAGTACATCAACCGCTTGAACAAGAGCGATGCGGCATTTGAGTTTACTGGTGCGCCCGATATGAACAACACAACCCTATTCAATCACCGCACCCACGTGGCTGCTGCCTATGTGAGCCACACCTTCAGCAAGGGAAACTGGACCACTCGTGAAGGACTGCGCTATGAGTACAGCCGCCTTAACGCCGAGTTCCCCGAAGCTCCTCAAAACAACTACTACCGCAACCTTAACGACCTGGTTCCCGACCTTAGCATTGAATATAAGTTTGACTGGGCTCACAGCCTCAAGCTCAACTATAGCACCAGCATTCAGCGCCCGGCTATCAGCTATCTGAACCCAGCCATCGAGGAGAACCCCACTTCACGTTCCTTTGGTAATCCTAACCTGAGCAGCTCGCGCCAGCACTCCATCAACCTCACCTATATGCAACTTGGTGCAAAACTCACCTTCAGCGTGAGCCCAAGCATCTCGTTCAGTACCAACCAGATTACCGGAGTACAATATACCGAGGGCGATATCTTCGTCTCAACTTATGCCAACACCCTCAAGACTCGCAGCATAGGTCTCAACGGTTTCATGCAATGGACAATAGGTCCCAAGACTAGCTTTTTATTCAACGGCAATGTGTCGCACAATCGTTACAAAAGTGATGAGTTGAACCTTGAGAACAAGCGATGGAACTCGTTTTTCTACGCTCAGCTCACACAGCAGTTGCCATGGAAGTTGCGTTTGACCGCAACTGTAGGCGAATGGACTGGTGGCATAAGTGGCCTCTATGGCTACAGCACTGGCAACTGGTTCTATAACCTAGGTCTTCAGCGCTCGTTCCTCAAGGAGGACCGCCTCACTGTGCGCTTGAATACCCGCAATTTCCTCAGTGGAAAGTACAACTCGGTAAAGAACTATACTACTCAGGGCGACTACACTGGCTGGAGCAAGTCACAATTCATGGGCCGCTATTTTAGCATAAGCATTAGCTATCGCTTTGGTTCACTCAAGGCTCGAGTTAAGCAAACCGACAAGACCATTGAGAACAACGACGTGGTGGGTGGCGTTAAGCAAGGCGGTGCCCAAGGTGGCGGTCAACAAGGACAAGGTATGGGCAACTAATTTAATGCACAATGCATAATTCAGAATTGAGAATGCAAATGCCCTGATTCAATCTTAATTACACAAAATCTATAAAAACAAACAATATTTAGGCTTCAAACTTCCCATAAACCGCAAAGCAGTGGCACGACGTGAGTCGCATGCCACTGCTTTATTTTCACAATTCCCCCATCACGATCCCCAATCACAATCCCCGATCACGATCCCCAATCACAATCCCCGATCACGATCCCCGATCACAATCCCCAATCACAATCCCCGATCACGATCCCCGATAAAAAAAACCATCGGCACCCTATATCGTGTCGATGATTTGTCTTAGAGTCTCGTGGGCCAAAGGCCCAATTGAGATGATGTCTTAGTTTTCTTCGCTTTGTTGGGGAGCTGCCACTACATTAATGTAAGTGTGACCTGCTCTGTGCTGGAACTCTACGGTTCCGTCAACGAGTGCATACAAGGTGTGGTCCTTGCCCATGCCTACGTTAACACCGGGACGGTGAACTGTACCGCGCTGACGACGGATGATGTTACCGGCCTTTGCGAATTGCCCTCCAAAAAGTTTCACTCCGAGTCGTTTGCTGTGCGACTCACGTCCGTTCTTCGAACTACCTACACCTTTTTTATGTGCCATAATGAAATAATTTTTAGGGGTTAAGCAATTACATCTTTAATCACGAGCTCGGTGAAGCACTGGCGATGACCGTTCAAGCGACGATAGCCTTTGCGGCGTTTCTTCTTGAAGACAATCACATGCTCTCCCTTTACGAGAGGCTGCTTAACTTCACACACTACTTTTGCACCTTCTACGGTAGGTGCGCCAACTGTGATGGCACCGTCGGCATCCACGAGCAGAACCTTGCTGAATTCTACTGAATCGCCCTCGTTCTTCTCATCGCCGAGATAGTGAACAAACAACTTCTTGCCAGCTTCGGCTTTGAACTGTTGTCCCTGAATTTCTACAATTGCGTACATTTAATTAATTGTATTACAAGTTATACCGTACGGCGGCCCCAATCTCGTGAGGCACTTAGTCGAGCCTTTCGGAAAATCGGTGCAAAGGTACTGCAAACTTTTGAAACCACCAAAGCAAACACAAGAAAAAATTTCAAAAAAATTCAAGGCCAATATTATTTGTCTGGCTGGCTAGGTCAGACATTGTCCGACAAAGTCCGACAAAGTCCGAAATAATGACATCTTTACGCTAGCCTTTTCTTTTACCTCACGGTATTATTAATCTTGTGCAGTCGTGGCTTGCAATAGGTGGTCTGGTCTTTCTTGACTTCGATTTTTTCAATCACTGTCTCATAGCCTGGAGCGTCATAGATGAGAGAGTACTTGCCAGGCTTCAGATAGAAGAACCCGAAGAAGCCGTTCCACTCGTTGTCAACCTTATAGTGACGTATGCGCACATTGTGTGAATCAAGCAGATAGACAGTAGCACCGTTGAGTGGAAGCCACTGGTCGTCGGTGTCTTCTTTATAGTTGAACAGTGGGGAATCTACAGTCTCATCGGCGCTCTTGATGGTGCCGGCTATGTAGCCATGTTTCTCGGGCTTGCCGCCAAACCAGGCATTAATACCACGGAAGTGCCTTATGCCCTCCATGCGACAGTAGTCGCGGTTCATCAATCGCTGGCGCTCAGGCTGATAGCTGTGGAACGAGCCCTCAACAAGGAAACTGGGAACTCGGTGCTTGAGCACGGCAAGCCAACCAGTGTAACCCAGCACATTGGGAGTTCCGGGAGGGTCGCCGCCCATCCATGTAAGGTCGCCTGCTATGTAGCGGTCGGTTTCCTTCACGGTCCACACCGTGAGTGGATTGTCGTAGGCATAGGGAAAAGCCACTTGAGCCCGTTCAATGCTGCCCTTGGCATAGTCGTTGCCTGTCTCGCCACGATACATATAGAGCAGGTAGTTCACCTTCTTGCCGTCGCCACCGCCTGTTGCATTGCTGTGAAGGGCTATGAAGTAGTCGGGATTGATACTGTCGACCTGGCAGGCAATCTTTTGCAGCGTGATGAGCTGCTGCTCGCCGTTCTCGTCGCAATAGGTCTCGAAGCGGTCGTTGACGGTAGCGTTCTTGTCGCCTTCCGACACCCATCCGTTGCGCGTTCGCGACATTATCACCTTAGCCCCGGCTGCCTGCAGGCGGTCGCGTAGCTCAAGACCTTTCCACAGACAAGTTTTCGACTCAAAGAAACTCATGGTATCCATCTCCTCATAGTTCATGGTTGCGTGAGGACGGTCGTTGATGGTCCACCCTCCATGGCCGGGATTCACATATATCACTTTGCCCTTTAATCCTTTAGCCATCACCGGCGCAAGGGTCATCAGCGCCATGGCAATAAACACGATTGTCTTTTTCATAAGTGCAAAAATAGTGCAAGTTGAGAGAAATAAAAAATTAAAAACGAAGTTTTTGATTCTAATTTCCGAAACGCAGCCTGTTTTATCCAAAAATAGTGCTTTTTCAAGAAAGTTCTGCTATTATTCGGGCACTTTTAGAAAAAAAGTGTAACTTTGCCCGTTATGAAACAAGCTATCAAGAGAACAATTATAGTCTCGTTGACCACAACGCTGATAATCGCTATAGCAATTGTGGTTGGCGCAAGTTTCTATATGCTCAACTTTGCTTTGTCGCCTCACAAGCGCAGCCACAAGGAAGCCATGGAACGGTTTTTCAAGCGCGAGCCGTCAAGCATCAGGACCTGGACCGACTCGCTCGAGCAACATCATGCCATTATCGACACTACCATCACTGTCGAGAAACGTGGCACATTGCATGCTATGTATATTAATTCCAACACACCATCCAACAAAGTCTCAGTTCTCCTTCATGGCTATAAAGACCGAGCCGAGTCGATGTTCCACATCGCATTTATTTACCACAACTTGGGATACAATGTGCTTCTACCTCACTGCTATGCTCACGGCGACAGCGACGGCGACCACATCGACATGGGATGGCTTGACCGCCTCGACGCCATGCGCTGGATGGATGTCGCCAACGAGAAGTTCCGTGGCGACTCGGCACAGACACAGATGGTGGTTCACGGAATCTCCATGGGTGGCTTCACCACTATGTGCATCAGCGGCGAAAAATGCCAGAGCTATGTAAAATGTTTCGTAGAAGATTGTGGTTATACTAGCGTGTGGAATGAATTCTCCGACCAGCTGCACACCATGTTCTCTCTACCCGACGCACCTCTCATGTATACCACCAGCGCATTGTGCAAGATGCGCTATGGCTGGACTTTTGGCGAAGCATCGGCAGTGGAGATGCTCAAAAAGTCGCGCCTGCCCATGCTCTTCATTCATGGTGATGCCGACACTTTTGTGCCTTTCAGCATGCTCAACGAGCTCTACAATGCCAAGACTCAGGGCTACAAGGAGAAATACATTGCTCCAGGCTCGGAGCATGCCTGCGCCTACACCGACCACACCCGAGAGTACACCCTGCGGGTGAAAACCTTCGTCAACCGCTTCATCAAGTAAGCCTCAACACAGCCAACGCAATAGCACACCACAACAAAACACAACAAAACATATCACAAAGAAGCGCAGCTAACAACAAGCCGCGCTTCTTTGTTTTTAGAGAATTAAAAGGTATTCTTAAATGTGTCTTACTTCACAATCACCTTTTTACCATTCTTGATATAGATGCCAGGAGTGGGATTAATCACTGGTTGACCCAAGAGGTTGTAATAGGTGCCGTCTTCATTTCCTACATTTACACTGCTTATCCCTGTCACATAGTCATTGGTGGATGACTCAATTGGATAGAACTCGTAATAAGTGCTGGGCTCTCCTTCTTGCACATTGACAGGTACAGGTTCATATTTCAATGAGGCACCATAGGCTGACGAACGGGGCTTTAATGCCTTAACAATACCCTTGAGTTCATACATCACATTATTGTCAAATGGTTCTCCCTCATATAAATCTAATCTTGCAGTCACCACTCCGTTAAGGTGCTCAGTGTTGACTCCATTCTCACTCTTGGGCATATAGAAATTGCCGTCTTTGTACACTGCCCAGTGGATGTAGACATATTCCTGTGGCTTGGCTGGCATTGCAAAATAGGTGTTGCTCTCGGCAAAGCTTGCAATTGTGTAGAGGTTAGGGATGTATTTATTCTCTTCGCCTGCCTCAGGCACAGCATCGGCATCAATCTCGGGATTGAGTCGGCTCTTGAGCAATCCTGTTATTCCACTAATCTTGTGTCCTATATATTCACTCAACTGATTGGAAGAGAGTGCTTCGGGCAGATTGATGGCGACCCAGTTACTTTGGTCAAAATCTCCAGGAGCATCAAAAATCTTATTATTGTCTATTTGTGACTCCGATGGCTGATAAGGCCATACATCCTTCATTGCAAATGCGTTGTCGTCCTTGGCATAGAGAGTCTTACCGTCGGCAGTGACATATACACAGGTTAGCGACTCGTTCACACTATATCTCAGTCCCTCTTCTCCCTCTTCAATAATATCGGCAAGAGTCATGGGAGTGGTGACATAGCATGTGAAATCGTCAAGACCATAACTTACATTATTTATATCACCAACTCTTATTCCACTCAATAGAATTTCATTCTTGCCATGGAAGTCTTCGCTTGCAGTAACTTGAAATGTGGCTATAGCTCCACTACCTGCAGCAATGGGGTTGGCTAGAGTGATAAATCCCACGCGATAATGGTTCTCGCCTGTGCCAGCGGGCTGTGAGCCACGAATGATGTGAGTGGCAGTGCGTTCTGTGCCACTGAATGCTGGCTGGTTACTTGAGTTCTTTACGATACTAAGCCCTTGTGGCAAGTCAAAGTCGCATTGCAGAGACTTATACACAACCTCATTATCAAGCAGCAATTCAATCGTTTTGGTTTCGCCTGGCTTGATGACAAAGTTTTCAATCCATACGCGATCGGTAGCTTTTATAGATTGAATTGTCAATGCCAACAACAAAGCAAATAATAAAATTTTAATCTTCATAGTGTTGTGATTAAATGCCTAATACATAATCCAGCAGATTTTGAGCGTCAACAATGTCAACGTCGCCATCCTCGTTGTAGTCGCCTTTCTTATGGTTGGCAACAAACTGCAAGTCCTCACTGTCAAGGGAAATAACTTTACCGGTCTTGGTGGTCACTTTCACGTTGCGCAGCGTGATGGCGTAGTTGTCGCTTTTGTCGGTTTGAACTGCTAGGGTTGCGATATTGCCCTTGCCTACTGGTAGTGCATTCGTTGATGTAGCAACAACATGCAGACTGCCGTCTTCATTAGCGGTTGTGCTGAATGACATCTCGGCACCGCGCTCTATGCCAGTGATTGGATTATCTCCTTGCATCTCCACGTTTGCAGGCAGCACCACATCAAACTCCAGTGCCGAAACCTCATTCTTGTTATCAATGGCGATGGGCAAAGCCGTCACGGTGTGCGTGTCGATAATGGCGCTCTTCTGGTTGAAGCTGAAATTTTCGCTCGTCACATTCGATTCTGTGACATTCCCAAGTTCCTCAAGACCTATAATGTTGAATTGATTCCAACCAACAGCATGAGAATAATCTTTTTCAGCTCCTAATGGAACATAAAGATTAGGTCTTATTTCAGAATAATTAATATCTATTATAGGACAAGCATTACCAGCTCTTAAACCAATAATAAAGCTAATAGGCTTCTCATCATAACAATATACCTCTACAGGGTTAGGTGTCCTGTTGTCTATTAAAGCTAATACGTTTGTACCTCGTATTTTAACATTCTTTCCTATGATAAGAGTTTTTATAGAAATTCTGAATCCATTAGCACTAGCAGAACCATTAGAACACAAATCAACGTTATCTGCTATAATCACTTTTAGATTATTTGAAGAAGTAAATCCACTTGGAATATTAATATGTCTAACATAATACTCATTTCCGTTATAAAACACTGAATATGGTATTGTGATCTCACTAGCATTATTTGCAACACCTATAATTTCAGCTTGATAGATACCAGACTCATAATTCACAGTTTGAGTCGGAAGATAAAGATTATACTTCACGTTGTTAATTGTAACTGATTCGGCAGCAAAAGCTTGAAATGAAAGTATCATTCCTAATAAAAGCGATAATATAATATTTCTTTTCATATTGATAATTTTTAAATTTGTTATTTATCCTTTGAATTTTATTTACTTGCTTTCCAGCCAGTCAGAGAGCCATTCACTGACATTTGGTGCAATTAGTTTTGCAACATCTTTAGTTACTGCTTTCAGACCTTCTAACAGCCTTTTTGAGAGATTTTTGGGGAGTAATTTGCCCTGCTGTTTCAGTTGCTCTTTAATATCTTTCTGCAATTGTTCTTTTTGTTCAAAGTCGGCGAGCAAAATGAGTATATCGCCTGCTGTGACAACCACAATATTACTGTTGAAAGAGCTGTCGGCAAAACTGCCATAACTTTCTAACTTGTCAATAATATAGAGTCTTAGCATCTTGTTCTTGACAGCGAACTGCATCTTGTTGTCGCTCGTTGGCTTGAAGGTGCCATTTTTTAGAATCTGATAAAATTCTTGCTTGTAAAGATTCGGGGCCTTACCAGAGTTGTAGACCAAATCGCTCTCATAGCGCAGACTACGAACTCTACTCTCAGGAATGCGCAGCTTTCTACTAACGGAAAAATCAGACAGTGCATCAAATCCGTTTTGTAGCAACAAGTGGAAAAGTGCCACTTCATAGTCTTTTTTATTCATGTGACCAAAGCGATCAATACATTCATGAATAAAATCGTCGGTACCAGCGATGATTTTAAATGAATTCATAACACAATCTTTTGTCGCCATGCAGCCCGAGTGGCGGTATACAACACAAAGAAAGCGTAGACTGCTATGCCACGCTTTGCTAATTGATGGTCGTAGGAAAAACCGTGAACGCAAAAAGGTGATATAGGACAGTCCACGCCTATAGAGCGTGAAACCGTCGTGCCTTTTCTCTTGCGTTCTAAATGAAAATTTCCTACGTTCTCAATTAGCAAGAATCAGCATAACGCTTTCAAAAAATATTCAACCAAGAGCTGGTCTCTACCAGATTGCTTGAATCAATGCGCAAAGTTACTAAAAAAATTATTTAATGCGACATTGTCTCCTGATTATTGTCTAATAATTACAATAATTTCTCGAGTTTGGGCAAAAATACCGAGTCACTAATCGAATTGCTGCTGATGTCTTGCTGAAGAAACATGCTATAATAGATGGGCATGTAGGTAACCCCTTTTTTTGTGTAGATGAGTCGCTCGTTAGAGAAGACAATAGCTCGCTTTATTCCATACTCAGCGTTATTGACAAAACTGCTTAATGCACTATGCTGCGTGTAGTCTTTACCGCTTTTTACTTCAATAGGCAACACTTGCAGCGAGTTGTAGTCATCAATGAGGAAGTCAACCTCGCCACGCTTTTTGTTGTCGTAGTAATGCAGCTTGAAGCCATGAGCGTTCAGTTCCTGTGCCACGACTGCCTCATACACGTTGCCAAGGTTTATACTTCTGTTGTCTTGCAGCACAGCACTAACATTCAATCCATATAGCAAATAAGTCATCAATCCCACATCGTTGAGGTAGAGCTTTATTAGTCTTTTCTGTTCCGATTCAATAAGCGGAAACTTAGGATTGGAGACAGCAGTCACCTCAAGAGCTATACCAGAATTGGTGAGATATTCAAACTCGCTTGCATAGTCGGCAAAATATTTACCTTTTTTACTTTCAATGTCTTTATAAATAATTCTTGTTTTCTTGTTCTCTAAAGTACTTGGGATGAAATCGTAAATTCGTCTTATCTGTAACTTGTGCTCGTTGTCATATTGCGACGAGTCTATGCGGTAGAGCTCGTATATTTCCTTGTGCACCTTTCTCACACGCGTCATGTTACTATCTTCAAGAAATCTGTTAATAGCCTCGGGCAAGCCTCCAATCAAGAGGTAATACTTAAATCTCTTTAGCATGATGTCATGCATGGCTTCATCAAGAGGCTCAAGATTTACAAAGTGGGACTTGATGTTGCTAATAAATTCTTTTCCCATGCCCGTAGCCCACAAGAATTCCTCAAAATCGAGAGGGTGCATCTGTGCCATCTCTATGCTTCCAATAGGCACCGAAGGCGTCTGTGACAGTGCCACCCCCAGTTGTGAGCCACTTGCTATAAAGCGGTATTTATTTTCTTGATTAAGAAATTTTAGAAGGGTGAGGAGATTAGGGTAACTTTGAATCTCATCAAGAAAAATTAAAGTGTCATTATTGTCGCCAAGAGGCTTATTATAGAAATTGCTCAACACCATATACAAATCCTTGGTGCTCTTCACTGTCGAGAATATACGCTCTCCTTCAAGGTCTTCTTTAAGATTGATTTCCACAAAATGCTTATACAGTATCTGGCCTACATGACGAATGATGAAAGACTTACCAATCTGCCTGGCGCCATTCACTAACAGAATCTTGTTCCGCTCATTCTGGAGGAAGTTCTCGATATAGGTTGCAAATTTTCTTTCTAACATAACAACATTTTTATCGTTTGCATGCAAAGTTACAGATATTTAGTGATATAAGCAAGAAAAAGTGACTTATTCCACTTTTTTTAACATAAAAAAGGTGACTTATTCCGTTTTTTAGCCCTCAAAAAAGGTGACTTATTCCGTTTTTTAGCCCTCAAAAAAGGTGACTTATTCCGTCAGTTATTTATAAGATGGAAGACTGATAGAAAACAAAATTGTTGGAAAAATACAAAAAAACATCTATAAACTGGTTGGAAAAGTGTAAAAAGATGATTATTTTTGCACTATTAAGAAGGGTAAATAACTCAGTTTCAACTCTAAATGCACAACAACACGTTAATAGTAATCACTGGTCCCACGGGGGTGGGAAAGACTGCGGCGGCCATCGAGGTGGCTCAGCACTTGGGATGCGACATAATTAATGCCGACTCGCGACAGGTGTTCCGTGGCATACCAATAGGCACAGCGGCACCAACTCCCGAAGAGCAGGCACTTGTGCGGCACCACTTTGTGCAGTTCAAAGAGCTTGAAGAATACTACAGCGCGGCACAGTTTGAGGCCGACGTCATGCAGCTTCTTCCCCAACTATGGCAGCAAGGTGACTATGCGGTGATGTGCGGCGGCTCGATGATGTATGTCGACGCCGTGTGCAACGGCATTGACGACATCCCCGACATCAGCGACGATGTGCGCCATGCCGTCAAGCAATTATGGCATGAACAAGGGCTTGAGCCACTACTTGCCGAACTTGAGCGCCTCGACCCTGTCTATTTCGCCCAAGTAGACAAGCAAAACCATCGCCGAGTGCTCCATGCTGTCGAGGTGTGCCGTCAGGCTGGCGTGCCCTACTCCACCCTGCGAACCGGCAAGGCAAAGCAACGCCCTTTCAACATCATCAAGGTGGGTCTCAACATGGAGCGGGAACTGCTCTTCGACCGCATCAACCGCCGAGTCGATGCAATGATTGAGCAAGGTCTAGAAGAAGAAGCCCGTAGCGTCTTCCACCTGCGCCATCTCAACTCGCTCAACACCGTGGGTTACAAAGAATTGTTTGCATTCTTCGACGGCACTATGGACCGCCACACCGCCATCGAGCGCATCAAGAAGAACACCCGCCTCTACGCCAAGAAACAACTGCGCTGGCTCCAACGCGACACCGCCATCACCTGGTGCCATCCTGACAACTGCCTGAAAACCACCGAAAACCTACTGAAAAAATTGTGAAAATCCAAAAAAAACACGATTTTTATGGACTTAATTCCACAAAAACCATAAGTTTTTTGGATTTCATCATACAAATACACTAATTTTGCTTAAACAATTATTTGAACCATGCCACGCAAACCCATAACTCCCGACAACGCTTACCTTAGGCTCGCCACGCTGTGCGCACGGTGCGAGCAGGCCGAGGGTGACCTTCGCAAGAAGTTGCGTGACTGGGGCATCGCATCAAGCGACACCGATGCCATCATCTCTCGTCTCAAACAAGAGCGCTACCTCGACAACGAACGCTATGCCCGAGCCTACTGCCGCGACAAGCTGCGCTTCAACGGCTGGGGTCGCATAAAGATTGCCTTCATGCTCAAGGGCAAGGGCATCGAGCAGGAGTTTATCGATGCAGCACTCGCACAGATTAACGAGGAACAATACGTCAACATCCTCAACGAGGCTCTTGAAGCCAAGGCGAGAAGCCTCAAGGACAAAGAGCCGCAACAAGCCCGTGCATCACTGCTGCGCTTTGCCGCTTCACGCGGCTTTGAGTCAAACCTCATCTTCCCTGCAGTTTCACGTCTAACACATTATAACAATGACGATTAAAGACATCATAGCCAGTGCTGTAAATGTGTTCATGCCACGCACCTGCTCGGTGTGTGACAAGCCTCTCGATCTCGACGAGAAATTCCTGTGCCGCAAGTGCATGATGAACATTCCGCGCACCCATTATGAGGAAATCGACTTCAACCCTTTTGAGCAGCTTATGGCAGGAAAGGTGCCTGTAGAACGCTGCGCCAGCTATTTCTTTTACCAGAAGAACGACCCTTACGCTTCAATCCTTCACGACCTCAAGTACCACAACGTTCCCACCCTTGGCCGATGGCTCACCGAGCGCGCCGCCCGAGACATGAAAGACAGCCACTTCTTCGACGACATTGATGTCATCGTTCCCGTGCCGCTTCACTACACCAAGCTTGCCAGCCGTGGCTACAACCAGAGCCAGTATCTGGCTCAAGGTATCGCAAAGGAGACTGGACTACCAGTGATAAAGGCCTTGAAAGCGCTGCACGAGCACTCCACACAGACCCACAAAGACGCTGCCGAGCGCCTGAAAAGCACACAAGGAATGTATGGCGCAAGCAAGCGTCACCTGCAGGAACTTAGCGGCAAACACATTCTCATAGTTGACGACGTAGTGACCACAGGCTCCACATTACTAGCCTGTGCCACAGCACTTAAAGACGCCATCCCAAACGTAAAAATATCCCTCTTCACCCTAGCCGCAGCACAGCTAGAATAGGAGAAGCACTAAAAAACTCAGGAATAAATTATGAATTATGCATTGTGCATTATGAATTGCACTACATGTTGCCATAAGGCAGCTTGGCAATCATTTCGCCCATTTTCTTGGCGCCCTCGCTCAGCTTGCTGCCTACCATTGCACGAAGCATCATGGGCAGCTCTATGTTTATCTCTGTAACACTCTGAGTGTGCTCATCATCTATAGCTTCCAGGTTTATTGTAAGCCCGAATGGCACTGGCGACGATTGGGCAGTGTATTTCACCATTGTGGGCTCCACGCTCTCGCTCACGCTGAGCTTAATAACGCCCATTGGAGATTCTATGCTGATGCCGTCATTCTCAAATTTCACCTTGTCAAGGTGTTCACGCGCCTCGTCGGGCAGGCGGTCGATGTTCTGCTCAAGATGAGACTTAAACACACTGGGATCGCTCAACTTGCTGTAGATAACTTCTATGTTATGGTCTATAATGACTGAGTCGCTTTTGTAGTTTTCCATTTTTCAAGAAATAAAAATAACCTTTGACGGCATTATTTGTTAATAAAAAAGATGTTTGTTTTAATTGCAAATTACACTGATCTTAAGCCGATTAACAATCTCAAATAAAATAGGCCCATTCTCTGCTATGCGCAACTTGCTATGCAAATTTCATCATTATTCTTGAAATGTGCAAGCGTTTTATGCAATTATTAGCTATTGACGCCCAAAACAGCCTCCAAATCAAGGGCGGTTAACAGGTGTTAAAAGCAAAAAAGCCCAATAATTAATCTACCATTTTTGCTAACTTTGCATTATTATTGATGAGCCTCGTTGGTGCTACACAACTTTCCATTCAATATAGTTCACGAGACAAACATTTTTTTGAATTGGTCAAACGTGCATTACATATCATCCTGTTGCTGTTGAACCCTTTATGCGGGTTTGCAATAACTTTTGACGAAATGTTGTCTACCATGAACGAGCTGTCATTGCCGCTAGTCAACATCGAGGTCAACATTGACACTGTGAGTTATTTTCACTTTGTTCCTGGAACATTTACTCTCACTGAGTTCAACGACAGCGTTACAACACACACCTACAACTGCCTTGTGCGACATCGCGGCAAAACGGCGATATTCCTGCCTAAAAAGTCTTTCGCCATCAAACTCGTTGACGACGAGGGCGAGAAACTTGATGCCAATCTGCTTGGATTGCGCACCGACAACAGCTGGATTCTCAACGCAATGGGCATTGACAAGCTCAGGATGCGCGATCGAGTGTGCTTCGACATCTGGAACGAATTCAGCCACACCATGTGGGACACTAAATTCAATAACAGGAACGGCACCGTTGGCTCGATGGTCGAGGTTTTCATCAATGGCGAATACAATGGCATTTATTGCCTTACCGACAAGATTAACCGGCAACTCCTCAACCTGCGCAAAGCCAAGGTAGAGGAAGACAGCTCCGTAACCGTCAAAGGACTTCTCTACAAGGGCAAGGACAGTGGATTGAGCGACTTCCTGCTCGACTATCAAGAAGACCGGACCGACACGCTCATGTGGAACACCTTTGAGCTCCAGTATCCCGATGATTATCCTTCGCCACAAGCGTGGCAGCCTCTCATGGACCTGATTGATTTCAACGGCAAGAGCGGCGACGAGTATTTCAAGGCCCACTACAATGAATGGTACTACGACGACAATCTTGTCGACTTTTGGATTCTAATCATGGCTTTGGGCCAGGAAGATATGCCCTACCGAAACACTTTCATCTCAACCCCCGACATCAATTTCGAGCATCGATACATGCTCACACCATGGGATTTGGATGCTTGCTTGGGACGCAATTATATGGGCAACGAATCGCATTTCTTGCCATCATTGTTCCGCCTTAACAGCTATGGACCTTTCAACCGCCTTGTTCCCTATAACATCAATGGTTTCAAGAACAAATTGGCAAGAAGGTGGTTCGAACTGATTGATAACGAGCTAAGTCCTGAAAACCTCGAAAACCACTTGCGCGCTATAGCTCAGCGATATGTTGAGAGCGGAGCATGGGAAAGGGAGTATACTCTATGGAAACACACCAGCATTGCCATCGGCCGTAACATCGAGAATGAATTGCAATATGTTATGACATGGTATACCAACAACATCTCAATCCTCTCAACACAAATCAACCGATGGAAAGACGATTACAATGAAGATGACATTCTTAGCTCCAACACAATCACCAAGATATACAATTATCTGTTGAACATCGACCCTACCTACGACGAAAAACTCGACGTCAACAACGATGGCTGTATCAACTCCAACGACGTCACTCGTGTCTACAACTTTATCCTTGGCATCGACAATTGAAAATACAACCTGTTTTCTTCTCACTTTCAACTCTATAAAGCGATTTTATGAAAAATGTTGCTGCGTAGCAACATGAGATTGCGATAAAATGCTTATCTTTGCAGTTTGTAAAGTAATAATTATAATATTTAATAAAATTATATAGTGGACACTAAATACATTTTTGTTACTGGTGGCGTAGTCTCCTCCTTGGGAAAGGGCATCATCTCGTCGTCGATAGCACGGTTGCTGCTCTCAAGAGGTTTCAACGTAACGATGCAGAAATTTGACCCCTACATCAACATCGATCCAGGAACACTAAACCCCTATGAGCATGGTGAGTGCTATGTAACTGTCGACGGTCATGAAGCCGACCTCGACCTGGGACACTATGAGCGATTCACCAACATCAAGACAACGCGAGCCAACAATATCACCACCGGACGTGTGTACCAAAGCGTCATCGACAAAGAACGCCGCGGTGATTATCTGGGAAAAACAGTACAAATCATCCCCCACATCACCGACGAGATAACGCGCTGTGTGAAACTGCTGGGAAGCACTGGAAAATATGACTTTGTCATCACCGAGATAGGCGGCACTGTGGGCGACATCGAGTCGCTGCCGTTCCTTGAGGCTGTGCGTCAGCTCAAGTGGGAGCTGGGACGCAGCTGTGTGGTTGTGCATCTCACCTATGTGCCTTACATCAAGGCGGCTGGCGAGCTCAAGACCAAGCCCACTCAGCACAGTGTCAAGCAACTGCAGCAGGTGGGTATCCAGCCCGACGTGCTGGTACTGCGCACCGAGCGCGAGCTGCCTGCAGCACACTGCCGCAAGGTTGCACAGTTCTGCAACGTGAGCCCCGATGCAGTGACCCAGAGTCTCGACGCACCCAGCATCTATGAGGTACCATTGATGATGCACCGCCAGCGTCTCGACCAAATCATTCTTGAAAAGACTGGCACACCTTTCAGCGGAGAGCCCGACCTTACCAAGTGGAACTTCTTCCTCAACAAGCTCCATGGTGCCAAGAAAGAAGTCAAAATTGGACTTGTGGGTAAGTATGTCGAACTTCAAGACGCTTACAAGAGCATCGACGAGAGCTTGTTGACCGCAGGTGTTTATCAAGACCACAAAGTGAAAATAACCTATATCTCAAGCGAGAAAATTTATGACAGCAATGCCGGCAAACTCCTTGCCGACATGGACGGAGTGATTGTGGCTCCAGGATTTGGACAACGTGGCACCGAGGGCAAATTTGCCGCCTTGAAGTGGTGCCGCGAGAACGACATCCCCACATTCGGCATTTGCTACGGCATGCAGTGCATGGTCATTGAATATGCACGCAACGTGCTGGGCATGGCCGACGCCAACAGCGTGGAGATAGACCCCAAGACTCCTCACAACGTCATTGACCTGATGGAAGAGCAGAAGAGCGTCACCAACATGGGCGGAACCATGCGTCTGGGAGCCTACGCCTGTCATCTTAAAGCTGGCACGAAAGTTGCAAAAGCCTATGGCAGGCTCGACATCGAGGAGCGTCACCGCCACCGCTTCGAGTTCAACGACGAGTATCGCAAGATGTTTGAGGACTCGGGCATGAAATGCGTGGGCGAGAACCCCGACACTCACTTGGTCGAGGTCATTGAATTGCCGCAGATGAAGTGGTACATAGGCACTCAGTTCCACCCCGAGTACAGCAGCACAGTGCTCTCACCACACCCGCTGTTCATGGACTTTGTGCGTGCCGCCATTGAGAATAAAAAATAGTTTTTTAATTGATTGTAAAACTTTAAAATTTACACTTATCAACGATATATAGAACATTATGGACAAAAACACGGTAATAGGCATGTTGCTCATGTGTGCAGTAATCTTTGGTTTCATGTATTTCCAGCCCAAAGACGAGAACGCACAAAACCAGCAGCAGGCACAATCCACCGAAAACACAGCCAACAAAGCTGCCGCAGCCGCAAGTGTTGACACGCTCACCACTGCCGAGATGAATCTTCTCGACACGCTCACCGCCAAGAACGGTGAAATAACAATGGAAGGCGTGCAACTCACCAACAAAGAAGGCAAAGCAACTGGAACAATTAAAATAGAGAATAAGTCTATCGACTTGAGTGCACTCGCTCTTGCCAAGAGCGACGACCCCAGAACACAGAATCTGGCGGTGCAGGCAGTCAAGAAGGTATTGGAAAAATATGCTCAAGCATCGGCCTTCAGCGCCAATCTCACTGGCGAAGAGAAGACTGTTCCACTCGAGAACGACTCTATAAAGGTTGAAATCAGCACCAAGGGTGCCATGGTCAAGCGCGCCACTCTCAAGGGATACCGCGCCTACCGCACTCAGGAAGATTACAAAAACCACAAGAGTGTTCCCGTTGAAATCATAAACCCCGAGAACAACGATTACAGCTTCATTCTCAACGGTCCAACACAGCGCTACGACACTCGCGACTTCTTCTTCAAGCCCGAGGAGCAAACCGACAGTTCGGTCACTATGACCATGGACCTCGAAGGAGGAGCTAAATGGAGCCTGCGCTACACGCTTGTCAAAGGCACCTACATGCTGCGCATGGAAGTGTTGCAAAATGGCATGGACAAGATAATTCCCACCACCATTAGCAACATGGACTTCGCTTGGCACCAGAAAATCAAGCGTCAGGAAGCCGGCAAGCAGTTTGAGGAACGCAACAGCGCCCTATATTGGAAAATCCAGGGCGACAACGACGATGTCAAGAACCTGAGCGAGAGCGGCAACAAGGATGAGAAAGTTACCGAGCACATCAAGTGGATTTCAGGCAAGAGCCAGTTCTTCTCAACCGTGCTCATCGCCAACCAATCATTCAATGGCGCCAACTTCTCAAGCACAGCTTTCGACAAAGAAAAGAATCCTAAGGAGTATGATACCTACTTGAAGGACATTACAGTCAATTCTCAAGTCGAATATCAGTCGACCAACCCTGCTCCCGCGTCGTTCTATTTCTACTTCGGTCCTAACCGCTATGCGTTGCTCTCAAGCTACGACAAGTTCTCTCCCAAGGAGGACCTGCACCTCACACGACTCGTGTCGCTGGGATGGACACTCTTCCGCTGGATCAACTCAGGTATCGTCATGCCTGTATTCAACTGGCTGTGCAAGTTTGGATGGAGCCTGGGTCTTGTAATCCTGGTTCTCACCATCCTGCTCAAGCTCGTGTTGTGGCCATTGACCTACAAGAGCTACATGTCGCAGGCCAAGATGAAAATTCTCCAGCCCGACATCCAGGCAATCAACGAGAAATATCCCGACCCCAACGATGCTATGAAGAAGCAGCAAAAGACTATGGAGCTCTACAAGCAGGCTGGAGCCAACCCCATGGGCGGATGCTTACCCATGCTTCTCCAGATGCCGTTCCTCATCGCCATGTTCTGGTTCTTCCCATCGAGCATCGACCTGCGAGGACAGTCATTCCTGTGGGCCCCCGACTTGAGTGCCCCCGACGCCATCATCTCACTGCCGTTCAGCATTCCGTTCCTGGGCGACCACTTGAGCATCTTCTGCTTGCTCATGACAGTTACCAACATTGGCTACACCTACATCAACATGCAGTCGCAGTCTTCAAGCCAGATGCCTGGAATGAAGTGGATGATGTACCTGATGCCATTGATGTTCCTCGTGTTCTTCAACACCTACGCTGCAGGTCTTAGCTACTACTACTTCGTATCACTACTCATCACAATCATCCAGACCTACGTTACCCGCATGATGGTCAAGGAAGACAAAGTGAGAGCAGTCATGGCCGAGAACGCCAAGAAGCCCAAAAAGAAAAGCGGTTTCATGGCACGACTCGAGGAAGCACAACGTCAAGCCGAGCAGCAGAAGCGTGCAGCTGCCAAGGGCAACGCCAAGCGACGCCGTTAACCAAGAATCAACAAATAAACAATAATACAAACTCAATAATTCATAACAACTATGGCTATTAACTATAAATGCCCATCATGTGGCAACATGATCAACACGCAATTTGAGGTAAGCAACATCAAGTGCCCCTATTGCGGCACTGAGTTTCAAGCTGCCAACAACCAGCAACCTCCTGTGTTCAATGCAGGAAACAATGCTGGGCAGCAACAGCCTTATGGACAACAACAACCTTACGGACAGCAGCAGCAAGGATATCAGCAGCAGTATGGCGCCTACCAGCAGCCACCTGCAAGCAACGACATCTTCGCCAATGGCCCTTCGGGAAAGAGCCGCGGTATAGCCGGACTGCTCGCCATCTTCCTGGGCTCGCTTGGAATTCACTATTTCTATCTTGGAAAGTCAACTCCAGGTATCGTGTTCTTGCTGGTTTCAATACTTTCTTGTGGCATTTTAGCCACTGTAGTGGCAATTGTTGCCCTCGTTCAAGGCATCATGATGATGACAATGTCGCAGCAGGAATTCGAGAGCAAATATATCAATACAGCCAACAATTTCCCGCTCTTCTAAAGCACAACACATCTCTCCACACATTCTTTTTTCAACCATGAAGAAAACATCTACAAGCACACCACAGTCGAGCGCACCCAAGCGCAAGATTATCAAACTGGTCCTCGCAGGACTGGCAGTGCTGCTTGTAGCCGCTGGTGCCGTTCTGTACTGGGCCTATAAGAACCGAGTCGACATCCAGCACTGGTGGAGGGGGGAGATTGTCATCGACCGCAACAAATATCCCATTGTGGGCATCGACGTCTCGGCCCACAATGGTGATATCGACTTCAACAAGGTCAGAGCCGACGGATACACCTTTGTCTTCATCAAGGCAAGCGAGGGCGAAGACTATCAAGACTCCAAATTCTTGAAAAACTATGAGAAAGCACGCCGTGCGGGGCTCAAAGTTGGTGCCTATCACTTCTTCAGGAAAAAGACCGACGGGCTCAATCAGGCCAAAAACTTCCTCGAAATGGTGGGATGGTGCAAGCTCGACCTGCCACTCGTTGTCGATGTGGAGGACTGGAGCAACGACGACCAAATCAAGGACGAACGCACACAAAAACACCTCGATGCTATGCTCGACAACCTCAAGTCGCGCGGCTACAAGGTCATGATTTACACCAACGGAAACGGATATAAAAAATATATCAAGAACGGACAAATCAATATCAACCTTTGGCTATGCTCATTCAAGCAGCCCGACAAGCTGCGACGCATTCCACACCAAATGCAGCAATACAGCCACTGGGGAAGGGTAAGAGGAATTTGGGGAGATGTAGACCTCAACGTCTTCAACGGCAGCGAGCAGCAATGGCTCAAATGGCTCGAAGACCTCAGCCCGCTACAAACCGACACCACCCAGGTCGACTCCACTTTATTTAATGAACAAGAAGAATTCTTTATCGACGATGAACTTTAAAAAAATCCTACTCATTTCGGCTGCATTTATTGTCGCTCTTGCCAACCCTGTGCAAGCCCGAATCTACACTTGGGACAAGTTCAACATAGCTTTTGAGGGTCCCGACGACGGTTATGTGCCTTTCGATTTCTTCCAAGACCCAAACTCGGCACAGGTAGATTGGGACGATATGGTAATGACTCTGCAACGGTACACCAAGAACGAGAACACCAACAAGAAAAATCTCAACGAAGCACTGAAAAGCAGGGCTCTGGGCTTCAACATGTATGAAACAAAGCTCAGGGAAATAAAAGTAAAAGGGTTCAAGTGCTACGCCATCGAAGGTACTATGCCCGACGGCTCACGATGCATTATCTGCTACCTCGTCAGCGACAAGACCCCTACCGTCCTCGAAGTCGTTGTCAACTACTTGCTCGGCAACAGAGACACTGTCGAAGACATGATTAAGAGCTTCTCCGAGAACAACAACCAGCAACCCAACGAGCGAGAAAAACCAAAGCAGAAAATCCAAAAGAAAGAAGACGCCGAAAAAGAGGAACAAGAAATCAAGAAAAAACAAAAACGACCCAACGAGAAAGTCTTCGAGTGCTGACATACCTCTGCCTCTGCAACATGCAGCAGCATCTTGATCGATTCGCCTAGAGGCAATTCACTTTAACAATATCATTCAAAAAGGGCATTTCATCATTTAATGCCCCATATTTGTCATGTAACCTCTTGAAAATTTGGAAATTGACAGCAACTGATTGTATCTTTGCGATGTAATCATTAATTAACCCGAATCGGTCATTAGTATTTATTCGATTATTTCATACGCATAAGACTCATATATAGTATTGTACCACGGCAATGGTAAAAATTCCATCGCCGTGGTTTGTTTTCATCCCATCCCCTCCCGGTCTGGAATCTGTTAAACCCGAATCGGTCATTAGGATTTATGTGAGAACAGAATTTATTTTTAAGCAGGTTGTAAAGATATTGTCGAAGACATAGCGGGCTATGACAAGACAATATCTGCAACAAAATGCAAAAATAAAACTGTTATGACATAAAAGACCCTAAAAAATAACCTGTCGTCGGCCTAATGACCGATTTGGGTTAAAATCTTGCGCCACAAGTGCGGCTCTCAAAAAAACTTAACAAAGCCGCCACTTAACACTTAAAACTTAACACTTAACACTTAAAAAACACATCACCTTCAATTTTTTTGTCTATTTCTTTTCTTTTATTAAAATAATGTGTAAATTTGCGACAATTCAAGCGAACTTGCAGTGGCAATCTCTCGCATGAAGACATTGTTGAAAGCGTTTTGTTTTATCCATGCTTAGAAATTTCGGCAAAATTTCATCAACGAAGGACAAAACAGTTATAAACGCCTTCGCTTGCTTATATCCACTCTTCGTTAGAGGCGATATATCGGCATGGCGTGGGATGGACTGTTTATTTCGTTGAAGGCATGCCGAAAGCCTCTAAGCAAATATATCAGATAAGTCACCACGCTTTTTTGTTGGCAAGATGAATAAAATCAGAATTCCACTAAGTTGATTGTGTAAAACCAAGTCACACAGAGATAGATACCGACCTTTTTTCAAAAATGACTTTTTTACTATGATTTAGGACGTTTTTGTTAAAATTCAAAAAAATTTAAAAAAATCTATGCAGTTTTTTATTACTTTATGTGTTTATAGAATAACTAATAGAAAACAGTTTTTTTGATTATCAACTATAACAATCCGCCATCATGAATAAACATCTACTCTCTTTGGTCTTTGCATTTATGTGCGTTGCGGTTGCAGTCAGCCAGGATTTTGCCCAGTATAAGCAAAATCTTGACTGGCAGCTCTATAACTACCCACAGGAGAAAATCCACGTGATGACCGATAAGCCCTACTACATCACGGGCGACACCATCTGGCTTCGTGCCTTTGTGGTCAATGCTGTGAACCATCAGCCAGTGAATGCAAGCAAGTTTGTCTATGTGGAGCTCATCAGCCCGATGAATACCGTGGACATGCGCATCAAGATAAAGGAGCGTGATGGAGTGTTCAAGGGGTATCTTCCTCTTGACCCCACCACAGTAGCAGAAGGCGAATACACCCTCACCGCCTACACCATGTTCATGCAGAACCAGGGAGAGCAGTACTTTTTCAAGAAGAAGGTGAAGATTACAAGCTCGTTTGCCACAGCACGAAAAATCGACTATGAGTTTGAATGGAAAAACCAGGGCAAGGACAACGAGAGCCTGAATATCAACCTCCGTTATCTCGACACAGAGAACGGCCAGCCGTGCCCTTACAATTCATTCAGCTACATCCTGCCTAACGGCAAGACTAACGATTGGAAAGGCGGAAATGCTAATTTAAGCATAGGAATTGACCATAATAGCTTGCGCGACGGAGCGGTCTTTGTGCAGTATGGCAACTACGGCAAGTACATCACCTTTCCACCGAGCAGCACCACTACCTACGATGTGAGTTTCTACCCCGAGGGCGGCTATCTTGTGCCTGGCTTTGAGAACCGCATGACATTCAAGGCTATTAACAGCAACGGCAAGTCTATCGACATCACAGGCGACATTGTTGACAGTAGTGGCAACAAAGTGACAAGTATCACCACTGCTCACGACGGCATGGGGCTTGCTACATTCACTCCACAGTCAGGAATATCCTATCAAGCAGTCTGTCAAAACGAGGAACTCGGCAAAAAGACTTTCAATCTGCCGCAAGTGAGAAACGATGCGACAGTGCTGCAAGTAGGCAACCAAGGCAATACAGTAAAAATTGAGGCAAAGGGCAGCCAGCAGAGCACTGCGGTAATTGCTGTGCAGCAGCGAGGCATTCTGCTCGCCACAGGCCACGAAAGTGTCACCATTCACACCGACTCACTGCCAGCAGGTGTAGTGCAAGCTCTGTTGATGAACGATAACGGCCGTATGCTCAGCGAGCGGCTGTTCTTCATCACAGGCAAGCAATCGCCTAAAGCGAAGTTGAGCAGCGACAGACTTAGTTATGACAAACGCGAGTTGGTACAGGCAAGCGTTGACTTGAGCGACTTTGCTTTCACCGACACTATCGCTGGCGACTTTGCAGTGAGCGTGACCGACGACCGCACTATCGCCATCGACAGCACAACATCCATACTTGCCAATCTTCTGTTGCAGAGCGACCTGCAAGGACGCATCAACAATCCCGCCTGGTATTTCAATAGCAGTGACCGCAGCAAAGTTCTTGACATGCTCATGATGACTCAAGGTTGGCGCCGATACGACGTGCCTCACGCCCTTATAGGAAAAGGTGTTACGCCACAATTCCCCATCGAGCAAGGGCAAGCCTTGAGTGGCACAATCCGAACCGAGTGGCGCAACAAGTTGATGCCAAATGCCATGGTAAAGGTTATTGCACCTCGCATTCGCTATGCCGACATTGCCACAAGTGACCACAATGGACGGTGGGAAATTAACAACGTGGTTTTCCCCGACAGCACTAAGTTTATAATTCAGGCTGTAAATAAAAAAGGCTCATCTCTGAGCAATCTGTCTATTGATCAAGACGTGTTCCCTTCACTTTCGGCTTTAGATTTTGACCGAGATATAAAAAAGCACGAAACTGAGGAAAATGAACTCAACATCAGCTACATCAGCAACGAGAAAAACCGATTGCAATATGTTGAAGGGGTAGCAAGCGTGCTGCTCGATGAGATTGTAGTACAAAGTTACAAGCGCAAGAAACCACTCACAATCTATGAAGTTGTCGCAACCCACTCGCACGATTACAAGTTTTTTGAAAAGCGTAGCATTAGTGATTTTGAGACTGCACTACGATACTTTACGGGTATTGCAATCACACCTAATGGATTGTTCAGCACACGTAATAGGAAGGAACGGGTTGGTATCTTGGTTGATGGAGCCCCATTAGAGGGGTTCGGAGATGGCGACTCCTATAGGGCGCTAATAGACACCTATCCTTTTGATGTCGTTAAGCAAATTGATTACATCCGTGGTGCTGAGGCTTTGGCTTTCGGAGGAGGCAATTTTAAAGGTGGCATCATTGCTATCACCACCAAGGATGGTACTGAGTTGAAAAGAGGACGTCCCGATCACACCATCAAGACTATCACTCCTCTTGGATATCAAAAGCCTGCCGAGTTCTACGCGCCTCGCTACGACACTGGCAACGGCGGAATTGGTGAGGGGGCCGACCTGCGCGAGACACTTTACTGGAATCCCAGCGTCGCCATCGGCAGCAACAAGCAAGCACGCTTCAACTTCTACACTGCCGATGCTGCTAATACCACTTACACTATCACCATCGAGGGAATAACCCAGTCGGGCGAGCTCATCCACGCCGTGAAGAAAATCACAAAGAAATAATCAATTACAAATCATAAAATCACATTGTTATGAAAAAATTGTTTTTACTATTATTGTTACTCCCAGTAATGATGTTGTTGGCTTGCAACGACGATTCAAGCGACAGAGAATTTGTGGAGGCTGCCATAGATATCATGGATACACATGGACTATTTGCTACTGGCACTTCGTGGGAAAATGCTAAAGCCGAGGCTTTGGCAAGCAATCCAGAGACTTTTGAAGAGGCCCAAACTATAGTGCGAAAAGCGCTTAAGGTTGCTGGAGGCAAACATTCTTTTCTAAGAGTTAACATTCAAAATTCCTCATCACAATCTGCAACACCACAACCTGCTCAGATGCCTACTGTCATTAATAGAGACGACAACATACTCGTTGTAAAATTACCTCCGTTTAGTAGTGGCACACAAGAAGGCAAACAATATGCTCAAACAGTTCTTGACGCAATACAGCCAAACTTGCGTGGTGCTGTGATTGATCTTCGACAAAATACTGGCGGGAGCATGTATCCAATGCTTGCTGCAGTGCATCGATTCTTCCCTGACGAAGAGGTGTTCTACTTCAAATATCGCGATAATTCCACCTTTGCAGTAACTGTAAATAAGATAGTTACTATGGTTGAATTAGAAAGACAAAACTATATCTCTTGTCCTGTGGCAATTCTTGTTGACAGCCATACCGCAAGTGCTGCTGAGATGGTGTTGCTGGCATTTCAAGGTCTTGATAATGTGCGTACATTCGGAACCAACTCTGCAGGCTACTCTTCGGGAAACAGAGGCTTCGACTTGCCAAAGAATACAACCTTAGCTTTGACCACTTCCTCTGTTATCACCCGTAACGGCAAAGAGTTTTGCAACAACTATATAGAACCCAATGTGAGAACAAGCACCCCCCTTGAAAATGCCATATATTGGATAAACCAGCAATAGATAAAGAGTTGTGGCAAAGACTCAAGTTGCACTATCACCGTGGAGGGAGTTTCCCAATCAGGCGAGCTTATCCACGCGGTGAAGAAGATTACAAAGAAATAATAATACCTAAAAACATATATAGTTATGAAAAAATTATTTTTATTGTTAATGCTACTGCCAGTAATGATGCTATTGGCTTGTAGTAAGGAGGATGACAAGTCTACAAATAGCTCAGATGCCATTCAGACTTTCACCGTCAATGGGGTATCGTTCAAAATGATTAAAGTTGAGGGTGGTACATTCACTATGGGAAATAAAGATGATGACATCGAGGCTTTCAATAGCCTACCAGCGCATCAAGTCACGGTTTCAACATTTCTAATCGGGCAGACCGAAGTGACACAAGAGTTGTGGGAAGCTGTGTTGGACAGGAAGCCAAGTGTTGATAGAGGTGATAAGCAACCTGTTGAGTCAGTTAACTATTATGACTGCTTGAACTTTATAATGAAGCTGAATGAATTGACAGGAATGCGTTTTCGCTTGCCTTTTGAGGCAGAGTGGGAATATGCTGCCAAAGGTGGCAACTTGAGCAAGGGCTTCGCTTATAGCGGGAGTAACGACCCACTTGATGTCGCTTGGTTTTACGACAACAGTGGCGACCCCGTACCTCGACATCATCTCGTTGCTAAAAAGGCTCCTAATGAATTAGGCATTTATGACATGAACGGCAATGTGTTTGAATGGTGCATGGACTGGTTTGGAAATTACAGCTCAGAGCCCCAGACCAACCCAACTGGCCCAAACACTGGCACTTATCGCGTAATTCGTGGTGGCAGTTATAATAACGATGACATATTGTGTCGAGCGACCTCTCGTTATTACGAATACCCCGATAAAAGGAACATTAACATAGGTTTACGACTTGTACACAACTACTCACCCCAATAATAGTAAAATTACTCACTAATCACTCAGAACTTATTACGCCCGCCATTTTGGTTCAAGAGCATTTTTTAGAACATCCCTTTAAAACTACATACAAAATGAAAAAGATTACTTTTTTACTGGTTATGATATTCTGCTTGACGGCCGCCGATGTTTATGGCAAGCAAATAAGCATCGCCGAGGCGCAGTCATTAGCATTAAACCACATGCGCCGGAACTCTGACCCGCGCCTGCAGGGAGCAACCCCTGCAACACAGCAATTAGAGCTTGTCCTGGCGGCAAAGTCTAAATCACTGGATGTGGATTATTATGTGTTCAACAAAGGTAAAAGCAATGGCTACATAATAGTCTCGGGTGACGACAAAGCTGCTCCTGTTCTGGGATTTAGCGATGAAGGTACATTCGACATCAACAATATCCCCGATGGGCTGCAGTATTGGCTTGATGTATATTCACAGGAAATGCAGTACTTGCGCAGCAATCCCAACGCTCCAGCGGCTTCCATCAGGCCAAAACGGTCAGTTAGCATAAGACCTTTGCTCACTTGCAATTGGAGTCAAAGTGAGCCTTACAATAATTTGTGCCCTACTTATATCGAAGACGGCATTACCTATCATGCAGCAGCAGGTTGCATCGCTACCGCAGCTGCGCAAATCATGTATTATCACCGATGGCCCATCACAGGCACTGGCAGTCACTCCTATGTGTGCAATGTGAACTATTCCGGAGAGCAGACCCTGAGCGCCGACTTCGGCAGCACTACCTATGACTGGGACAACATGCTCGACTCTTACGATGGCTCTTACACCGACACACAAGCCAATGCTGTTGCCACGCTCATGTCTCATGTGGGTATATCATGTGACATGAATTACGGCAGAGGAAGTGGCGCATGGGATTATGCTATCATAGAGGCCTTGAGAAACTATTTTGGCTATAACAAAGGCATGATATGTAAGAGGAGAGGAAACACTCCAATCGATGAATGGGAGCAGACTATTATGAATGAGCTTGATAATTCCCGACCTGTTTTCTACACTGGCTACACACCTAGTGGAGGAGGCCACGCTTTTGTCCTTGACGGATATAACGACGAGGGTTATTTTCATGTCAACTGGGGAGCGGGAGGCATAAACAATGGTTATTTCCTCGTTACCGCTTTGAACATGAGTGACGAGAGTGGCTCCTTTGAGGGTGGCTTCAACCAATTACAAACAATCATTATCGGCTTCTATCCTGACGACGGCAATAGCGCTGAGCCACAAAATTATGTAGAGCTTTTTTGCGAGGATTATAAGTCAAGTGTGTCGCAAGTCAACTTGGGAGAAAGCGCACCAATTATGTTAAATAAATTCTGCGTCATTGGACATGGTTATTATCCCACTGTTGTTCTTAAATATGGCCTTAACCTTACCGACCTAAACAATAATACGGTGGATTTCAAGCCAGGCAATCAAAATGATACGGATTTCATGATTGAATATCCCTATTCTTTTCTCGAGGACTACATCCCTCCCACCGATTTAGCCAATGGACAATATCGCCTTTGGCTCATGTATATGGTTCCTGAGGCTGGTATGACAGAATATGTGCCATACAACCACTACAACACCTCAACTGGTTATATCAATGTCACTGTTCATGATGGAATAATGTACTTTGACGGGCCAGAGACCAATGATGGCATCCTCTCATTGGAATCGCTGGAAGTGCCTGATAAAGTAGGTACTAATTCAAGTTTTGAAGTTAAGGCTACAATAGCCAACGCTGGTGATGAGTATTACGACAACATCTACTTTGTCGTCAAGCAGCAAGAAACAATTATCAGTACTGGCGAAGCTATCAAGATTGATGTCGCAACAGATGATAATGTGATTGTGAGAAGCGTTGTTACAGCACCTGCCGACCTGGGGACATATCAGCTTGCTGTCTATGACAAGAAAAACCAGATGATAGGTTCAACGGTAACCCTTAATGTCGCCGAGAGCAGCAATTATTCTTTAAGCATCTCATCACAGCTCTCTATACCAGGCTACTATATGGATCCTTTCGACATTCATGCCTCGGTGGTAATCAGCAATAGCGGCACTGGCGACTTTATTGGCACCTTACAAATGTATATTATTGATGAAGCTGCATCTTGGATTAAGAAGCGTGTTTACTCACCTACCGTTACAATTCCCGCTGGACAAAGCGCCACAGTGAATTTCCAGTGCGAGTTTGACGGCACAGAAGGTGTGGTTTACAAATTATGGTTATTAAAGTCTGATAACTCCAGTTTCTGGGGCAATAAAATTGCTTTTGAGATAAAGCGCTACTCAATGGCTATCGAGGACTTTGAGCAGATGGCGGCGACAACGGCACCTCCCGCCGATGATGTGCAGGGCAACTTATCAACATGGAAATTCGACAACTGCTACGTCACCAGCAGCGACTACTGCTCGGGTGAGCACTCCACAGTGATGAATGAGTCAGCATCGCTCACCATGAAAGAAGACGTGCGCTATGTGAGCCGGAAAATCTCGTTTGACGCCTACAATCCCTCAACATCGGCAGCGAAATTAACCCTATACTGCTCCACCGACCAGGGCGCCACATGGACTGCCGTAGCCAACACGAGCGGCGAGACCACCACAACTGTCGCCGCCGGCAGCAATGCCACGTTAGTATTCCCCTGCCACATAGAAGTGCCGTCGCGCTACCGCATCAGCATTACAGAGGGAGCCACCACCCACACGACTTATATCGACAACTTCACCATTTACTACTACGACGGGGTACCCTTTGCCACTATCGAGGACTTTGAGCAGATGGCGGTGACAACGACACCTCCCACCGTCGATGTGCAGGGCACATTATCAACATGGAAATTCGTCAACTGCTACGTCACCGCTTCTGGCAGCGACCACTGCTCGGGCGAGCACTCCACGGTGATGAAGAAGCCCGCGTCGCTCACCATGACTGAAGATGTGCGCTATGTGAGCAAAAAAATCTCGTTTGACGCTTACAATGCGGCTACATCGGTAGCCAAGTTCGTCCTTTACTGCTCCACCGACCAGGGCGCCACATGGAGTGCCGTAGCCAACTCGAACGGCGAGACCACCTCATCGGTTGGAGCCAGCAGCAACGCCACGTTTAATTTCCCATTATACATAGATGTTCCTGCACGCTACCGCATCAACATGACAGCTGGAGCTACGTCCTACAAGGCTTATATCGACAACTTCTCCATCTACTACACCGATGAGCTGCCACCAGAAATGATTCCTGGCGACGTGAACGGTGACGGCGATGTTACTGCTGCCGATGTAACAATGCTCTACAACATTCTTCTCAACGATGACTACAATGGTGTAGTGAACGCCGATCAAGACGGTGACTGTGAAATAACCAGCGCCGACATCACAGCAGTTTATAATATCTTATTAGGTAACAAATAGTTTTGTCGCTGCGCAGGCTAAACTCGCCGTGCGAGTTCAAAACTTCTTTTAAAAAACTCACATCATGAATAAATATTTTCTCTCTCTAATTGCCTTATTGGCGTGTGTGGCGCTATTCACTTCATGTGAAGATGATATTGAAAAGCGCCAGGTGACCTTCACTGCCACAATGCCCAGCGATGACTTGTCCTTCTCTCGGCCTGGCAGCATTATTAATGGCGTGCCTGCATCTGACGGCTTCAATCTGAGGTCTCAGTGGAAAGACGGCGACAAG